>JAWLAI010000007.1 GCA_041395565.1 Pseudomonadota bacterium
CTGCATCCCATCTCACAAGAAAGGGGCCTGATGGCCCCTTTCTTGTGAGATGGCGGAGAGGGAGGGATTACTCGCCCCTGCGGGGCTCACCCTCCGGGCCGGCCTGCGGCCGTTCCCTCGCCTGCACTGCAGGCTCGGGTCGAACCCGTCCTGATCGATATCGAGGGTTCGAATCCGCTGCATCCCGTCTCACAAGAAAGGGGCCTGATGGCCCCTTTCTTGTGAGATGGCGGAGAGGGAGGGATTCGAACCCTCGATGGGCTTTTGACCCATACTCCCTTAGCAGGGGAGCGCCTTCGGCCTCTCGGCCACCTCTCCAGGATGTATGTTCGCGCATACTCGCATATTCCGGTGCGGGACGTGCCTTTCGGTCAGCGACCGGATACCACACCGGCGGTCGGCAGCAACAGCCCGATCCGCAGCCGGGATTATAACGATATTCAGGCGCCCGTGTTCAAATCATTCGGTCCGGGCTGCGCTGGCGCCAATGCGGCTGCTCCACCGCGGTCACTGCAGGCGCCTTGCCGCACACGTCTTCGCTGCGGGTAACGCACGGCCCCGGTTTGCGCAGTGCTGACGGCACGGCAGAACCGCCGTGATGTCCGCAGGCGGTCATTGCACTTGTGACTGGGAATCGAACGCATGCAGCAGATGCACGGCGGCTGGATGCCGCATATCAGCAGGAAAATCCCGTTTGCAGCGGACCGGGACCGACCGATCAGCGTACTGCCGGTATCCGGCCCGGCAACTCAGTTGGTCCCGTCTTTCTTGCTCTGCTCGTCCTTGATCCGGGTATAGATCTCCTCGCGATGGACGGCGACGTTCTTGGGGGCGTTCACCCCGATCCTGACCTGGTTTCCCTTCACACCCAGGACCGTGATCGAGATGTCGTCACCGACCATCAGGGTTTCTCCAACTCTGCGCGTAAGTATCAACATCTTCTCAACCTCTTGTTATCGTGTTTCCCTGTCAAGGCTTGTGCAATTCGTGAATTGTTATTATGACTTCCGGCCGGAGTGGTTGATGCACCGGCGTCGTCAGCGGCTGCCTGAGCAGCACACTGCTTTAGGAGTATATATGAAAGTCGCGCCGTGAGAATATCCTTGAAACTGTTTTAGTTTCCAATTGCATCACAATGATTTTTACTATTTCTTTACCGTGGGCGCCTGGTCCAGGTGGAAGGCGTCGTGCAGCGCCCGCACACCCAGCTCCAGATATTTCTCATCGACCACCACGGAAATCTTGATCTCCGAGGTCGAAATCATGCGGATGTTGATACCCTCGCGCGCCAGGGCCTCGAACATGGTCGAGGCGATGCCGGCATGCGAGCGCATGCCCACACCCACCAGCGAGATCTTGACGATCTTGTTGTCCCCGGTCACCTCGCGCGCACCCAGCTCGCGCGCCGTGCTCTGCAGGGTCGACATCGCACGCTTGTAGTCGTTACGGTGCACGGTGAAGGTGAAATCCGTGGTGGCACCGTCCGGGGCGATGTTCTGCACGATCATATCGACCTCGATATTGGACTCCGCGATCGGCCCCAGGAGCTTGTAGGCGACACCCGGCGTATCCGGTACGCCGAGTACCGTCAGTTTCGCTTCGTCCCGGTTGAACGCGATGCCGGAAATCAGTACGTCTTCCATCTCTTCTTCCTCGTAGGTAATCAACGTGCCCTCGCCTTCCTCGAACGAGGACAGCACGCGTAGCGGAACATTGTAGCGGCCGGCAAAGCTGACCGAACGGATCTGCAGCACCTTCGACCCGAGGCTGGCCATTTCCAGCATTTCCTCGAAGGTGATGCGATCGAGCCGGCGCGCGTTCGGCACCACGCGCGGATCCGTGGTGTAGACGCCGTCCACGTCGGTATAGATCTGGCATTCGTCCGCCTTCAGCGCGGCGGCCAGCGCCACCGCCGTGGTGTCCGAGCCGCCGCGGCCCAGCGTGGTGATATTGCCGTGTTCGTCGGCGCCCTGGAAACCCGCCACCACCACGACGCGCCCGCCCGCCAGATCCTCGCGGATCCGCCGGTCGTCGATCTCGCGGATGCGCGCCTTGTTGTGCGCGCTGTCGGTCAGGATGTGCACCTGCGATCCGGTATAGGAACGCGCGCTGCAGCCACGCTGCTCCAGCGCCATGCTGAGCAACGCGATCGTCACCTGCTCGCCGGTCGCCAGCAGCACGTCGAGCTCGCGCGGACTGGGCGTTGCGCTGACCTGGCCGGCCAGGTCGATCAGCCGGTTGGTCTCGCCGCTCATCGCGGACACCACCACGACCAGGTCATTGCCACGGTCGCGCCAGTCGAGGACCTTGTCGGCGACGTGGCCGATACGCTCGGGAGAGCCGACCGAAGTGCCGCCATATTTCTGAACGATAAGTGCCATATCGGGAATATTCCTGAGGTAATACCTGAAGTGCCGGGCCGCTACTGCAGTCGTTCGCGCACCCACTCCGGCACGGCCTGCAGCGCCGCATCCAGCTGTGCCGGCTGGTTGCCGCCGGCCTGGGCCATGTCGGGGCGGCCGCCGCCCTTGCCGCCGACCCGGCTCGCGACCATGTTGACCAGCTCACCGGCCTTGATCTGGCCGGTGCGGTCCTTGGTCACGCCGGCCACCAGACTGACCCGGTCGCCGTCCACCGCCGCCAGCACCACCGCGGCGGAACCGAGCTTGTTCTTGAGCTGGTCCAGCGTCTCGCGCAGCACCTTGCTGTCGGCACCGTCCAGGCGGGCCGCCAGCACCTTCACCCCGTCGATCTCGACGGCTGCGGCGGCGAGGTCGCTGCCCTGACTGCTGGCGAGTTTGCCCTTGAGCTGCGCCAGCTCCTTCTCCAGCGCGCGGGTCTTCTCCAGCAGCGCGCCCACACGCTCGTCGGCGTCGTCGCGGCCGCCCTTGACCAGCTCGGCGATACGACCCAGGCGCTGCTCGTTGTCCCGGACCCAGGCCAACGCGCGGGCGCCGGTCACGGCCTCGATCCGGCGCACGCCGGAGGCGATGCCGGTCTCCGCGGTGATCCGGAACAGGCCGATATCGCCGGCGTGGTCGACATGGGTGCCGCCGCAGAGCTCGACCGAGAAGTCGCCGATCGCCAGCACCCGCACCTCGTCGCCGTATTTCTCGCCGAACAGTGCCATGGCGCCGGACTTGATCGCATCGTCCATCTGCATCAGGCGTGTCGTCGCTGCCGCATTGGCGCGGATCTGTGCATTGACCAGATCCTCGATCTCGGCAAGCTGCGCGGGCGTGACCGGCTCGTAATGCGCAAAATCGAACCGCAGCCGCTCCGGCTCGACCAGCGAGCCCTTCTGCTGCACGTGCGTACCGAGCACCTGGCGCAACGCGGCATGCAGCAGGTGGGTCGCCGAATGGTTCAGCACGGTGGCCTGCCGGCGTTGCGTATCGACCAGGGCATTGACCCGGTCGCCCTTGCGCAGCACGCCCTGGGTCACGGTGCCGACGTGCGCGCAGGCCGTACCGCTGTGCTTGCGCGTGTCCTCGACCTCGAAGCGCGCATTGGCGCTCTCCAGGCGGCCGCGGTCGCCGACCTGGCCGCCGGACTCGGCATAGAACGGCGTCGTGTCCAGGAACACCATGCCGCTCTGCCCGCTCTCCAGCGCCGCCACCGGCTTGCCTTCCTGCAGCAACGCGGTGACGGTGGCCGCGCCGTCCAGCCGTTCGTAACCAGTGAACACGGTGACCGCATCGATCCGGGCATCGCCCGAGTAGTCGGCGGCAAACTGGCTGGCCGAACGCGCCCGGGCGCGCTGCGCCTCCATCGCGGCCTGGAAACCGGCGCTGTCGACGGTCAGGCCGCGCTCGCGCGCGATATCCGCGGTCAGATCGACCGGAAAGCCGTAGGTGTCGTAAAGCTTGAATACGGTATTGCCCGGGATGACCGTGGCCTGCAGGCCCGCCAGGTCCTCCTCCAGGATGCGCATACCCTGCTCCAGCGTTTCGGCGAAGCGCTCCTCCTCCAGGCGCAGGATGCGCTCGACGTGCGCGCGCGCCGCCGGCAGCTCGGGGTAGGCATCGCCCATGACCTCGGCCAGCGGGCCGACCAGGCGGTGGAAGAACGGTTCGTTGAGGCCGAGCTGGTAGCCGTGGCGCACCGCGCGCCGGATGATGCGCCGCAGCACGTAGCCGCGCCCCTCGTTCGAGGGCAGCACGCCGTCGACGATCAGGAAGGCGCAGGAACGGATATGGTCGGCGATGACGCGCAGCGAGGTGTGCGTGAGATCAGCCACCCCGGCGATGCGCGCGGCCGCCTCGAGCAGGTGGCGGAACAGGTCGATCTCGTAGTTCGAGTGCACGCCCTGCATGACCGCGGCCAGGCGCTCCAGCCCCATGCCGGTATCCACCGACGGCTTGGGCAAGGGCTTGAGGTTCCCGGCCGTGTCGCGGTCGTACTGCATGAACACCAGGTTCCAGATCTCGACATAGCGGTCGCCGTCTTCCTCCGGCGTCCCGGGCGGGCCGCCGGGTATCTCGGGGCCATGGTCGTAGAAGATCTCGGTGCACGGTCCGCACGGGCCGGTATCGCCCATGGACCAGAAGTTGTCGGACTTGTACTGCTCGCCGCCCGGCTTGTCGCCGATCCGGGAGAAGCGCGCCGGATCGACACCGACCTCCTCGAGCCAGATGCCGGCGGCCTCCTCGTCGTCACTGTAGACCGTCACCCACAGCCGCTCCGGCGGCAGCGCCATCACGCCGGTCAGGAATTCCCAGGCGTAATGGATTGCCTCGCGCTTGAAATAATCGCCGAAGCTGAAGTTGCCAAGCATCTCGAAGAAGGTGTGGTGACGCGCGGTATAGCCGACGTTTTCCAGATCGTTGTGCTTGCCGCCGGCACGCACGCAGCGCTGGCTGCTGGCGGCGCGCGGGCAGGCGCGTTGCTCGTTGCCGAGGAACACGTCCTTGAACTGCACCATGCCGGCATTGACGAACAGCAGGGTCGGGTCGTGCTGCGGCACGAGCGGGGCCGAGGCCACGACCTCGTGGTCGCGCGCCCGGAAGAAGTCCAGGAAGGCCCGGCGGAGTTGTGCGCTGGTATGCTTCAAGTTGATTCTGACCCGGATGGATTGGGGACGTTATTATTCAGGGATTTGGGGACGATTGGAAGATGCCGCTGCTGTGGCGGTGACTGATCCTGGCAAACCGGTCACAGCCGCCCGTTCCCGAACCGGCCGGCCCGTCAGCCTTCGTCGTCGCGGAACACCCGCCCGATCTGTTCCGCGGTGAAGCCGCGCTGCTGCAGAAACCGCATCTGCCGGCTGCGCTCGCGCAAATCGCGCGGGACGGCCGCACCGAACCGCTTCTCGCGCACCGCGCGCAGCAGCGCCAGCCAGTCTTCCGCCAGGGCCGCGATGTTGTGCTCGATCAGCCCCTCGCCTATCCCCCGTTCGCGCAGCTCGGCGCGGATCTTCTGCGGCCCGGACCCGCGCTGGTAACGCGACCAGACGAACTGCTCGGCGAAGCGTGCATCGCTTTGCAGCCCTTCCGCCGCCAGGGCCGCGACGGCGTCAGCGACCGCATCCCCGTCGAAGCCGCGCGCCGCCAGCTTGCGGGCCAGCTCCTGCGTGCCGTGCTCGCGGCGCGCCAGCAGGTCCAGCGCCGCGCGCCGGATGGCGCCGTCGTCCGCCGCCTGCTCAGGCCTCGGCTTCAAGCGCCTCCGCTTCCTCCGCTGCCGCCCTGGCCGGCTTGGCCAGCAGCAGCGCCCGCAGCTTGCCCTCGATCTCGCCGGCGATGTCCGGGTTCTGCTTCAGGAACTCGCGCACGTTGTCCTTGCCCTGGCCGATGCGGTCCTTGCCGTAGCTGTACCAGGCCCCGGACTTCTCGACGATGTCGTGCTGCACGCCGAGGTCGATCAGTTCGGCCTCGCGCGAAATGCCCTCGCCGTACAGGATCTGGAACTCGGCCTGCTTGAACGGCGGCGCCATCTTGTTCTTGACCACCTTGACGCGGGTCTCGTTGCCGATGACCTCGTCGCCCTTCTTGATGGAACCGATGCGGCGGATGTCCATGCGCACGGAAGCATAGAACTTGAGCGCGTTGCCGCCGGTGGTCGTTTCCGGGTTGCCGAACATGACGCCGATCTTCATGCGGATCTGGTTGATGAAGATCACCATGGTGTTGGAACGCTTGATGTTGGCGGTCAGCTTGCGCAGCGCCTGCGACATGAGGCGCGCCTGCAGGCCCATGTGCGAGTCGCCCATGTCGCCCTCGATCTCGGCCTTGGGCGTCAGCGCCGCCACCGAGTCGACCACCACCACGTCGATGGAACCGGAGCGCACCAGCATGTCGGTGATCTCCAGCGCCTGCTCGCCGGTGTCCGGCTGCGACACCAGCAGTTCGTCGACGTTGACGCCGAGCTTCTCGGCATAGATCGGATCGAGCGCATGCTCGGCGTCGATGAAGGCGGCCGTACCCCCCGCCTTCTGTGCCTCCGCGATCACCTGCAGCGTCAGCGTGGTCTTGCCGGACGACTCCGGGCCGTAGATCTCGATCACCCGACCGCGCGGCAGTCCGCCGATGCCGAGCGCGATATCCAGTCCGAGCGAGCCGGTCGAGATGACCTCCGCCTCGCGCACGGCGCTGACGTCCCCCATGCGCATCACGGCGCCCTTGCCGAACTGCTTCTCGATCTGCCCGAGCGCCGCGCTCAGGGCCTTGCGCTTGTTGTCGTCCATCAATCTCCTCCGCATCCGGTTCGTGGCATGCCGCTCCCTGGCGCGCCGGTGCCGCGGATTATCACACAGAAGTCAGCCACCCTCTAGCGGCCAGCAGGCGAGCGGACGATAGCTGCTGCCGTTTTCGGCAGGCACCGACTCCACCAGACAGAAATCGCTGACAGGCCAGTTCACGACAGGAAAATCCGGCACTGCCGCAGGCTGGCTGCAGCGCCGCGCGACGGTGATGTGGGCCTGGAAAGCGCGCGCCTCCGGCACCAGCCCGCAACCGGCAAGACAAACGCGCAGCGCGCCGGCCAGTTCCCACAACGGCGGCGGCATGTGAGCCGGGCCGAGCCAAAGTATGCGCGGCCGCGGCCAGTAACCGGCGTGATCGATGCAGAGTTCGAACGGCGCGGCGCGGACGGCGCCGGCGTTGCGCGCCAGACAGGCGGCCACCTCCGCCGTGACCGGACCCGCGAAAGCCAGGGTCAGGTGCAGATTGTCCGCGGGCACGCGCTTGATGCGCTTGCCGGCCAGCGCCTGGCCCGCAGCCGCCAGCGCCGCCCGCACAGCGGCATCCGGCCACAACGCGAAAAACAGCCGGCGCCTGGCTTCAGGCATCGGCGCTGAGTTCGATCAGCCGGGTGATGCCATGGATCACCGCGGCCCGCCGCACCTGTTCGCGCCCCCCGGCGAACAGCCGCGTCTCGATACGGGTAGCGCCGCGCCGGGTTGCCCAGGCGAAACACACCGTGCCCACCGGCTTGCCCGGCACTGCGCCGCCCGGCCCGGCGATACCGCTGATCGCCAGCGCCAGATCGGCTGGACTGTGCCCCAGCACGCCGGCGGCCATGGCCGCGACCGTCGGCTCGCTGACCGCGCCATGCTGTTGCAGGGTCGCCGCCGGCACGCCGAGCATCTCCTGCTTGGCCGCATTGCTGTAGGTCACGAAGCCGCGCTCGAACCAGCGCGAGCTGCCGGGTACGTCGGTCAGGCATTTCGCGACCCAGCCGCCGGTACAGGACTCGGCCACGGCCAGCCACATGCCGCGCGCCTGCAGCTGCGTTCCCAGACGCTCGGAGAGTTTGAACAGGTCGGACATGCTGCAGTCATTGTAACGGGAACCAAAATGGGGTCAGTACCCTTTTTCGTGCACCGGACGCGCTGCAAGGGGGCGGCGCGCACCCGGGTGGCAGCGCCTGTGGCTGCACCGCCGCACGCGCAAGGGGCGGCGCCCAGGCCGACAAGAACCGATCTCACGAATGCATTACAGGAACATGTTTTTCCTTGAGTTGTTATCGAGCCCGATCTCCGTCCGCGGCGCGCTGCGCAAATCACGCACAATCGGGTAGACTTGCCCGCCATGACCGCCGCCCCGTCCGCCCATACCCCGATGATGCAGCAGTATCTCGGCATCAAGTCGGAGCATCCGGATATCCTGCTGTTCTACCGCATGGGCGACTTCTACGAGCTGTTCTACGACGACGCCAAACGCGCCGCCCGCCTGCTCGATATCACCCTGACCGCCCGCGGCAAGTCGGCCGGCGAGGCCATCCCGATGGCCGGTGTGCCGGTGCACGCCGTCGACCAGTACCTGGGCCGGCTGGTGCGCCAGGGCGTTGCGGTCGCCATCTGCGAGCAGGTCGGCGATCCTGCCGCCAGCAAGGGTCCGGTCGAGCGCAAGGTGGTGCGCATCGTGACGCCGGGCACGCTGACCGACGAAGCCCTGCTCAGCGAGCGCCAGGACAACCTGCTGGTCGCGGTCAACCCGCTTGGCGGGGACTGGGGCATCGCCGTGCTCGACCTGGCCGGCGGCCGTTTCACGGTCCAGGAATGCCGGGGTGACGAGGCCCTGCTCGGCGAGATCACCCGGATCGACCCGGCCGAACTCATCACCGGCGAGGACGTCAGGCTGCCCCCCGAACTGGCGGGCCATCCGCGCCTGCGCCGCCAGCCGCCGTGGCTGTTCGAAACCGACAGCGCCACGCGCCAGCTCAACGCACAGTTCGGCACCCGTGACCTGTCCGGATTCGGCTGCGCGCGCATGACGGCGGCGATCGGCGCGGCCGGCGGTCTGCTCGAGTATGTCAGGAACACCCAGCGCACGGCCCTGCCGCACCTGCGCGGACTGCGCGTCGAGTCGCGCGCGGACAGCCTGGTACTGGACGCCGCCACCCGCCGCAACCTGGAGCTGGAAAGCGCCGGTTCGGGACAGCGCGAACACACCGTGGTCGGCGTGCTCGACCGGACCGCCACGGCGATGGGCGGCCGCCAGCTGCGCCGCTGGCTGCACCGCCCACTGCGCGACCGCGCCGCGCTCGAGCAACGCCACCAGTGCGTCGCCGCGCTGGGCGAGAGCGCGCTGCACGAATCCCTGCACGAACTGCTGCGCGGCTGCGCGGATATCGAGCGCATCCTGGCGCGCGTCGCGCTGAAGTCGGCGCGCCCGCGCGACCTGTCCGGGCTGCGCGACAGCCTCGCGCTGCTGCCGGCGCTGCAGGCGGCGCTGGCGCGCACCGACGACCCGCTGGCGCGCGACCTGGCGGCGCGCATCGGTGTGCATGCGGCTACCCACGAGCTGCTGGCGCGCGCCATCCGGGAACTGCCGCCGCAGCTGCTGCGCGACGGCGGTGTCCTGGCCGCCGGCTATCACGCGGAACTCGACGCCCTGCGCGAGCTGAGCGAGCACGGCGATGCCTGCCTGCTGGACATGGAGGCGCGCGAGCGCGAGCGCACCGGCATCGCGAACCTGAAGATCCGTTACAACAAGGTGCACGGCTACTACATCGAGGTCAGCCGCCTGCAGGCCGACAACGTGCCGGACGACTACCAGCGCCGCCAGACCCTCAAGGGCGTGGAACGCTACATCACGCCGGAGCTGAAAACGCACGAGGACCGGGTGCTGAGCGCGCACGAACGCGCGCTGGCGCTGGAGAAGGCGCTGTACGACGCGCTGCTCGATGCGCTGATCGAGCGGCTGGATCCGCTGTCGCGCACGGCCGAGGCCATCGCCGAACTCGACGTGCTGGCCAATTTCGCGGAACGCAGCCGCACCCTGGGCCTGTGCCGGCCGCAACTCGCGGCGCGCAGCGGCATCGATATCAGCGGCGGCCGCCACCTGGTGGTGGAATCGCTGCTGGACGCGCCGTTCATCCCCAACGACGCCCGGCTCAACGACCGCCAGCGCATGCTGATCATCACCGGGCCGAACATGGGCGGCAAATCGACCTATATGCGCCAGACCGCGCTGATCGTCTTGCTCGCGCACATCGGCTGCTTCGTGCCCGCCGACAGCGCGGTGATCGGCCCGGTCGACCGCATCTTCACGCGCATCGGCGCGGCCGACGACCTCGCCGGCGGTCGCTCCACCTTCATGGTCGAGATGACCGAGACGGCGAATATCCTGCACAATGCGACGGCACACAGCCTGGTGCTGATGGACGAGATCGGCCGCGGCACCAGCACCTACGACGGGCTCGCGCTGGCCTGGGCCTGCGCCGTGGACCTGGCCGTACGCATCAAGGCCTATACCCTGTTCGCGACCCATTATTTCGAGCTCACCGCCCTGCCGGAGCAGTATGACGGCATTGCCAACGTGCACCTCGACGCCACCGAGCACGCCGACCGCATCGTCTTCCTGCACAGCGTGCGCGCGGGCGCCGCGGACCGCAGCTACGGCCTGCACGTCGCCGCGCTGGCCGGCGTGCCCCGGGCGGTCATCCGCCAGGCGCAGGCGCGGCTGGCGGACCTGGAACGGCGGCAGCAGGCTGCCGCGCCTGCTTCGCCGCAGATGCCG
This sequence comes from Pseudomonadota bacterium, assembly GCA_041395565.1. Lineage (NCBI taxonomy): Bacteria > Pseudomonadati > Pseudomonadota > Pseudomonadota bacterium. Next base: position 10,461 of record JAWLAI010000007.1, read on the forward strand.
CTGTTCCAGGCCGCGGCCGAACACCCGGCGCTGACCGCGCTGGACGCGCTCGATCCGGACAGCCTGTCGCCGCGCGAAGCCCTCGCGCAACTGTACGCGCTCAAGGCGCTGGTACAGCCGGAACCCGTCTCATAATCGAACCGTTTTGCGGGTATACTGGCGCGGTGCACGTTTCCCCGCGCCGGTCGATGACATGGAGCTGCGCGGTGCGTACCCTGCATGTGCTAGAGCAGTGGCCTGAAACTGGAAACATGGCGGCGCCGATTGCGCCGCCGCAGACAGACTGGAGCGTGGTATGACATTCGTGGTGACCGAAAACTGTATCAAGTGCAAATACACGGACTGCGTGGAGGTGTGTCCGGTCGACTGTTTTCACGAAGGGCCCAACTTCCTCGTTATCGATCCGGACGAGTGCATCGACTGTACGCTGTGCGAGCCGGAATGCCCGATCGGCGCCATCTTCGACGAGGGCGACCTCCCCGCCGGCCAGGAGCAGTTCCTGGAACTCAATGCCGAACTGGCGAAGGCATGGCCGGTCATCACGCAGATGAAATCCGCGCCGCCCGACGCCGACGAATGGAAGGACAAGCCGAACAAGCTGCAGTACCTGGAGCGCTGAGGATGCCCCGGCGCACCCTCCGGGATGGAGCCGACAGCCCCCGTCATCCTGTATCCGTGCCGGGCTGACCTGCTGGCGGCCGCCGCCCGCCAGATCCTTGCACACGCCGCCACCGAGCTGCCGGACCTGACCGGCAGCGTGGTGCTGCTGCCCGATCTCCTGTTCGCCGCCGACCTGCGCCGGCACCTGCTGGCGGCGGCCTCCAGTCAGGGGCACGATGCCCTGCTAGGTCCGCTCATCACCACACCGGAACAATGGCTCAACGAGCAGGTCCCCGTCGGCACGCGCGTGCCCGGACGCGCCCGGCGTGAACTGCTGCTGGTCGAGGCCATACTGGAACACCGCGCCGTGTTCGGCACGGATGCGGACCCCTGGACACTGGCCGCCAGCCTGCTCACGTTGTTCGACGAACTGACCCTGCACCGCGTACCGGTCGACGCCGATCCCGCCACCTTCCGCGCACGGCTGCAGTCCGCCTACGGACTGGCTGGCACGCCGCCGCAGCCATTCGACCGCGAGGCGCGTATCGTGCAGACCCTGTGGCAGGCCTGGCACCAGCAACTGCAGGCCCACGCCTTGCTCGATCCGGCCGCGGCCCAGCTGCAGCAACTGGCCACCCTGCGCGAGCACCCCGACCGGCGCATGCTGTTCTTCGTCGGGATCGATGCACCCGCGCCGGCCATGGCCGAATGGATCGGCGCGGTCACAGCCGGCGGCGGCGGCCGGCTGCTGCTGCATCGTCCCCTGCCCGGCAGCACGCTGCCGCAGTCGCTCGCCGGATTGCTGCACGGTGCGCCGCAGCCGGACACGACGGCGCATCCGCTCGGCGACACGCTCGACGGCATGCTGGGCGCTGCTGCGCAGCCGCTGCAGCAGCGCGCCGGGGCGATCCGGGAGCGCATAACTGCATCCCCGCTGCGGGAGCGGATCTCTGTCTGCAGCGCCGCCTCGCCGGAACAGGAGGCGCATGCCATCGAACTGCAGGTGCGCCGCTGGTTGCTGGACGGTATCAGCCCGATCGCCGTGGTCACCGAAGACCGTCGTCTTGGCCGGCGCGTGCGTGCACTGCTCGAGCGTGCCGGCATCGTCCTGCAGGACCCGGGCGGCTGGGCCCTGTCCACCACACGCGCGGCAGCCGCGCTGGAACGCTGGCTGCAGACGGTCGAAGAGGACTTCGCGCACGAACCGCTGCTGGACACACTGAAATCCCCCTTCACACTGCCCGACGAGGACCGCGAGCGGCTCGAACGCAGCGTGTTCCGCTTCGAGACCGACATCGTGCGCCGCGAACAGATCGCCAGCGGGCTGCAGCGCTACCGCCGCCAGATCGATGCCCGTCAGCGCCGCCACAGCAATCCATGGAGCAGCGCAACGGCGACACACCTGCATACGCTGCTCGACCTGCTCGACCGGGCGGCCGCGCCACTGCGTGGCTGTCTGCGCGGTACGCACCGTCCCGGCATGCTGCTGGAACGGCTGCAACAGAGTCTCGCAACAATCGGCATCTGGCAGGCCTTCGACGCCGACCCCGCGGGACAGCGGATCCAGCACGAATGGCGCCTGCTGCATGACGCTGCACGCGAGAGCACGCTGGCCATGGACTGGAACACCTTCCGCGCCTGGTTCGGCAGTGCGCTCGAACAGCATGATTTCCGCCCCGCCCTCAACCGTAGCCCGGTCTGGCTGCTGAACCTGGCACAGGCCCAGCTCGGCCGCTTTGCCGGCATCGTCATCGGCGCCTGCGACAGCGCCCATCTGCCGGCCATGCCGGCACGGGCACCGTTCTTCAACGACAGGGTGCGCAGTGCGCTCGGCCTGCCCGGCTGGCCGCAGCAGCATGCCCGTCAGCTCCGGCAGTTCCGCATCCTGCTGGAGAGTGCGCCGCACATCCTGCTTGCCTGGCACCGCGAGGAGAATGGCGAACCGCGTACCCCGGCAAGCTGGCTGGCGCAAATCGAGGTGTTTCACCAGCTGGCCTGGCAGCACGGCCTGCAGGACCCGGAACTCAGCACACTGCTGGATCACCCCGGCACCCGCGTGAACGGCCGTCATCCCCTGCCCGCACCGCGGCCCTGCGCACAACCCCGCCCGACGCTGCCGGCCGGGACGCTGCCCGGGGAACTGTCGGTCAGCGCGCATGGCACACTGATCGACTGCCCTTACCGTTTCTACGCCGGCAGCGCCCCGCAGCTGCGCGCGAGGAAGTCAGGCAGGCCCTGGAAAAGGCCGAGTTCGGCAGCCTGGTGCACCGCGCGCTGGAAATCTTCCAGCGCGGCGGGGACGGCTATGCCGCACCGCTGCCGCAACCCATCACCGCCGCGCAGCGCGCGGCCGCCATCGAACAGCTCGAGGCCGTCTCCCGGCAGGTCTTCGCACAGGAACTGGATGACAACTTCGAGCACCGCGCCTGGTTGCGGCGCTGGCTGGCGCTGGTGGCGCCCTATATCGACTGGCTGATCGGCCACCAGGCGACCTGGCGTTTCGTGGACAGCGAAGTCGACGGCCGGCTGGAGCTGGCAGGCGGACGCATGCTGGGCGGGCGCATCGACCGGATCGATCAGGGGCCGTCCGGCACGCTGATCATCGACTACAAGACCGGCCGGGCGCCGCAGCAGGCGGACGTCGACAGCGGCGAGGCCGTGCAGCTGCCGAGCTACGCCCTGTTGTCGCGGCAACCGCCGCAGGCCGTCGAATACGTGCTGATCGGCAGGATCAACAACCGCAACACGGTCAGACCCGGCAGCCGGCTGGAAGGCGCCGCGCTGGCGTCCCTGGCCAGTGCAGTGCGGACCCGGCTGGAAACCGTGCTGGCGGAAATCGCCGCAGGAACGCCGCTGCCGGCCTGGGGCGACGAAGACACTTGTCAATACTGCGACATGGACGGTCTGTGCCGCAGACAGGCCTGGCCGCAGTCATGAGCGAGCACCCGTCACTCGCGGCCACCGACCCCCGCCGGGATGCCAGCGTGCATGCCTCGGCCGGCACCGGCAAGACCTGGCTGCTGGTCACGCGCGTGCTGCGCCTGCTGCTGGCCGGCGCACGCATCGACGGACTGCTGGCCATCACCTTCACGCGCAAGGCCGCCGCGGAAATGGAACAGCGCATCATGGAACGGCTGCTGGATCTGGCCGTGGCCGATGACCATGCCCGGACCGGCCTGCTGGAACAGGCCGGGATCGCGCCGGACAGAACGACCTGTGACCGCGCCGCACAGCTTTACGAAACCGTGCTGCGCGCACCGCAGCGGCTGCGCTGCACCACCTTTCATGCCTTCTGCCAGGACCTGCTGGCACGTTTCCCGCTCGAGGCCGAAATCGCGCCGGGCATGGAGCTCCGGGAGGCCACCGGCCAGCTCGAACAGGCCGCCTACGATGCCCTGCTCGCCGACAGCATCCGCCAGCCGCAGGCGGCACTCACACAGGCGCTGGACGCACTCACCGTCGCCTGCGACAGCCTGGACAGCGCCCAGAAGTCGCTGCGCGCCTTCCTGAACCAACGCAGCGACTGGTGGTCCTGGACCGACGGCGCGGACGATCCGGTCGCCTTTGCCGGGGACGCGCTCGCGGGATTCCTCGGGATCGATCCGGGCGCGGACCCGCTGGCCGGTTATCCGGACGCCAGCGCGCGCGCGCGTCACCGGTCGTTCGCGGAACTGCTGCGCGCCAATACCGCCACCGATGTAAAACTCGCCGCGCCTATCGATCGTGCACTGGAACAGCAACTGACCGGCCAGGCCTTTCTCGAGCGCATAGTGCCCGCCTATCTCACCGGCGCGCACGAACCGCGCAAACGCAAGGCATCCCCTACCCTGGCAAAACGGCTCGGTCAGGCGCGCGCGGCGCAATACCTCGACCTGCATGCCCGGGGCTGCGACGAGGTACAGGAACGGCTCGATCGCCTGGCGCGTCACCAGTCCTATTCGCTCAACTGTGCGTGGTACCGTTCCGGCCAGGCGCTGCTGGACCATTACCAGCGCATCAAACGCGAACAGCGCGTGCTGGATTTCACCGACCTGGAGTGGCTGGCCTGCCGCCTGCTCAACCGCAGCGCGCACGCGAGCTGGGTGCAGTACAAGCTCGACGCGCGCATCGATCACCTGCTGGTGGATGAATTCCAGGACACCAATCCCACGCAATGGCGCCTGCTGCTGCCGCTGCTCGAGGAAATGGCCGCCGGCGATGCCGGCAGGACCCGTTCCGTCTTCCTGGTCGGCGACCGCAAACAGTCCATCTACAGCTTCCGGCGCGCCAACCCGGCATTGCTGGAAAGCGCCGCAGTCTGGCTGGAACGGAAGCGCGCAGCCACACGCTATCCGCTCAACCGCTCGCGCCGTTCGGCACGCGCCGTCATGGAATGCGTCAACCGTGTGTTCCTGCATCCCGACATGGCCGGGCTGCTCGCCGACTTCGCCAGCCACGACACCCATCTCGATGCGGTCTATGGCCGCGTCGAGTTGCTGCCCCTGTGCAGCAGCCCGGACGAATCCGGCACACCGCCGCCGCTGGCGGACAGTGCACTGCGCAATCCCCTGCGCGCGCCCCGTATCTGCCGCAGCAACCGCCCCTTCCACGACGAGGGACGGCAGCTCGCCCGGACCATCCAGCGCCTGATCGCGGACGGTGCCACGACCGAACACCAGGGTGAGACCCGGCTGCTCGGTTACGGGGACATGATGATCCTGCTGCGCCAGCGTACCCACGCCGCCTTCTACGAGCAGGCACTGCGCGAGGCCGGCATTCCCTGCCTGGGCGCGAGCCGCGGCCTGCTGCTGGAGAATCTCGAGGTGCGTGACCTGATCGCCCTGCTCGAGATCCTGGTTACGCCGTTCGACAACCTGGCACTGGCGCAGGTACTGCGCTCGCCGCTGTTCGGCCTGGACACCGAAGCGCTGCTGGCGCTGACCGGCGCGGACGCCAGCCACTGGTATGCGCGCCTGGCACAACTGGCCAGCACCGGGAACGCCCCCTGGACGGACGTGCACACGCTGCTGACGCGCTGGCGCGGACTGGCCGGCCGCCTGCCGGTGCACGACCTGCTGGACCGCATCTTCCACGAAGGCGAACTCCTGCAACGCTATGAGCGCGCCTTTCCGGACGTCCTGCACCCGCGGGTGCGCGCCAGCTTCACCCGTTTCATCGAGCTGGCCCTGGAGCTGGACAACGGGCGTTACCCCAGCCTGCCGCGCTTCCTCGACCGGCTCGCGCGTCTGCGCCAATCCGATCAGGACCAGCCGGACGAAAGCCCGCCCGATGACGGCGCCGGCGGCCGCGTCCGCCTGCTGACCGTGCATGCCGCCAAGGGACTGGAGGCGCCGGTGGTGTTTCTCGCCGATGCCGCCACCGTGCCCCAGGACCGGAGCGCCTGGAGCAGCTGCATCGACTGGCCGCCCGAGCGCGACCGGCCACGCATGATCGTGCTCGCGCCCGGCAGCCGGCAGCGCGACAGCCGGACCCGGGGTCTGCTCGACCTGCAGGCCGGCGCCGCCCGCAGCGAGAATGCCAACCTGCTCTACGTGGCGCTGACCCGGGCACGCCAGTACCTGTTCGTCACAGGCAGCGTCACGGGTAACGGCAGTGACACCGGCTGGTACGGTCTCCTCGAACGTGCACTCGCGGACTGCCCGCGCAACAGTGCGGGCCACGCAGTGATCGAATCCGGTCGCTCGCAGCCCGCCGCAAGCGCGGCTGCTACGACCACGGAAACCCGCAGCGTCGATCCGCGCCTGTCGCAACCGGTTGCCTGTCCGGAACGGGACCTGCCGATCGCGCCCAGCCGGCTGGCACTGGCAGACGAGCATACCCACACCGACGCCGACGGCCGCGAGCGCGGTATCGCCCTGCACCTGATGCTCGAATACCTGACACGCACGCCGGCCGGCACCGCCAACGACGCACTCGTCGATATCGCCAACCGCCTGCAGCGTGATCCCGACGACGCGCAACTGCAGGCGTGGTGGCACGAAGCGCGCACCATCGTGACGCTGCCGGCATTCGCCCTGCTGTTCGACCCGCAGCGCGTTACCCAGGCGTGGAACGAAGTGCCGGTACAGTATCTCGAGGGTGAACACCTGGTGCATGGCGTCATCGACCGCCTGGTCATCAGCGACGGTGAAGTGCTGGTCATCGACTACAAGTCGCACCGGCATGCGAGCCCGGCGAGTATTCCGCAGCTGGCCGCGGAGTATCGCCCCCAGTTGTCCTGTTACGCCGAGGCCGCGCGCCGGCTCTGGCCGGGTCGCCGGCTGCGCGCCGGCCTGCTGTTCACGGCCTGCGCTGAACTCGTCTGGCTGGATGCGTTAGAATCACGGCCCTGATCCGTGCCCAACGCCGCCAGGCGGGCGCTGACAACCTGGGATGAATTGCATGAACAGCTTGCTAAAATGAATCAGTTACCAGACATTTCCGACGTAACATCCGACTCCTTCCCGGCCGCGGTGCTCGAACGCTCGCGCCAGGTGCCGGTACTGGTCGACTACTGGGCGGACTGGTGCGGCCCCTGCCAGATGCAGATGCCCGTATTGCAGAAACTGGTCGCGGATTACGCCGGCAAGTTCGCGCTCGCGAAGGTCAATACCGACGCGGAACGCGCGCTGGCCGCGCAGCACAACATCCGCAGTCTGCCTACCATGCGCCTGTTCAAGGACGGCGCCATGGTCGAGGAAATCCTCGGCGCCCAGACCGAATCGACCCTGCGCAATCTGCTCGACCGCTATGTCGAGCGGCCCAGCGACCAGGCACGCCGGCAGGCGCAGACCCTGCTGGACCAAGGCGAACACGGGCAGGCGCTGGCGCTGCTGGCGGCGACCCATGCCGGGGCACCGGATGATCATCAGGTCACCCTGGACTATGCCGAGGCCAGCCTGGCGGCCGGCGACACCGCGCAGGCGGAACAGCTGCTCGGCGCATTGCCGTTCGACGTACGCCAGGAACCCGGGGCGTTGCGGCTGGCCGCGCTGCTGGAATTCACGCGCGCGGCCGGCACGACGGACGATCTCGCCGTACTGGAACGCAGCGTGGCCGCGCATCCGGACGACAGCGCGCTGCGATACCGGCTCGGCGCCGCCTGTGCCGTGGCCGGCCGTCCCGAGACGGCGCTGGAGCAGTTCCTGTACCTGCTGCAGCACGACCGCAAGTTCCAGGACGACGCCGGCCGCAAGGCCATGCTCGCCGTGTTCGCATTGCTGGGCAACGAGGGCGAACTGGTCAATACCTACCGGCGGCGGCTGTCCGCGGCACTGCTGTAAGCGCGCCGCCTGCCTCGACGACCCTCACACCGGGGGTGACATGGATGGTTCGAACCCGGTTGCGGTCTAGCCCGACACGCCGGGTACCGCGCGGCATGGATGAGCCACTGGCCCGGTGTCCTCGGCCGCGACAGTTGCTGACTGGTGATTGTTGGCGCCGGCGCGCCAGTGGCGGATGGCGCCGACACCGCCCGCGACGTCTCCGCGCGCGGTGCTGGCGCCGGTTGCAGGATTGTTCAGCCAGTCACCGCGGCGCTCACAGCCCGTACTTTTCCAGCACCTGGGCCAGCTTCTTCGGCGGGACATAACCCGGCAGCAGCTGACCGTCTTCCAGGACCAGGGCCGGGGTACCGCTCACGCCGAGTTCGTGTCCGAGTTCCAGGCTGGTCAGCACCGGATTGTCGCAGGTGGTACGCGGGATGTCGGCGCCGGACTTGGCGCGCGTCAGCGCATCGCGACGGTCCTCACTGCACCAGACCGAGACCGCCTTGTAGTACGACGGGGTGTTGGGCCCGGTGCGCGGGAACGGCAGGTAGCGCACGGTGATGCCTTCCGCGTTGTAGCTGGCGATGTCGTTATGCAGCTTGCGGCAGTAGCCGCAGTCGATATCGGTGAACACCGTCAGGGTGTGACGCGGTTTGTCGGCGGGAAAGATGATCATGTCCTTCTCGCTCACCTTCTTCATCAACTCGTGACGGACACTGCTCAGGCGCTGGGCGCTCAGGTCGGTGCGGGTCGCGAGCTCGATCAGCGTGCCGTCGATGATGTACTTGCCGTCGTTGCTGACGTAATACAGCTTGGTGCCGAGCAGGACTTCCGAGATGCCGGGTATCGGCGCCGGCGTGATCGCATCGATGGTCGCATCCGGCAGCACGTTGCTGACCGCCTTGCGGATGGTGTCGTCGAGTCCAGTGCCGGCATTGACGAAATGCATCGCCAGCGCCCCCAGCGCCAGCAAGCCGGCTGCAGTGATCTGTCTTGTTTTCATAAGGATGGTTACCAGGTTCGATTTCAGGACAAGCGCAGGATAAGACAGCAAACCGGCTGGCAGGTTTCATACCGGTGCCGGATCCGGCAGCTGCTCCGCGGGCCGGTCAGCCCCGCGGGTGGTGTTGCGCATGCAGATCCTTGAGACGCTCGCGTGCCACATGAGTATAAATCTGCGTCGTCGACAGGTCACTATGGCCCAGCAGCATCTGCACCACGCGCAGGTCGGCGCCGTGGTTGAGGAGGTGCGTGGCGAAGGCATGCCGCAGGGTGTGTGGCGACAAGTGCTTGTTTATACTTGCTTTAATGGCATGCTGGCGGATGCGGTGCCAGAACGTCTGGCGCGTCATGCCCTGGCCGCGGCGGGACACGAACAGGTGCCGCGAGCCGCCCGCGGCCAGTTGCGCCCGCCCGTCCTCGAGGTAGCGCTGCAGCCAGTCCACGGCCTCCTCGCCCAGCGGCACCAGACGCTCCTTGCCCCCCTTGCCCCGCAGCCGCACGACACCCTGCACCAGGTTGACCTGGTCGAGGGCCAGGCCGACCAGTTCCGAGACGCGCAGCCCGCAGGCATAGAGCAGTTCCAGCATGGCGCGGTCACGCAGACCCAGCGCATCGCCCGTATCCGGGGCCTGCAGCAATGCCTCCACCTCCTGCTCGCTCAGGCTGTCCGGCAGCGGCCGGCCGATGCGCGGGGCGTCGATACGCACGCTGGGGTCTTCCTGCAGCCGGCCCTCGCGCACCTGGTGACGATAGAAGCGGCGCAGCGCGGACAGCAGCCGCGCCGTGGTGCGTGGCCTGGCGCCCTCCGTCACCCGTGCCGCCAGATAGTCGAGCAGATCCTGGCGCCGTGCCGTCAGCAGGGTACGCCCCTGCGCCAGCAGCCACCCAGCCAGACCGGCCAGATCGTTGCGGTAGGCCGCCAGGGTGTGTTCACTCAGGCCGCGCTCCAGCCACAGCGTGTCGGTGAAGCGCGCGATCTCGCGCAGTTCCGCCTGCAGCGCCGCAGCGGCGCTGTCAGACGCGTCCTCAACGGTGCGGGTTCGCTTCACGGCGGGGCGGGATCAGGATATTCTGCACCCGTGAACAATACGATCAGCGCTACCTGACCGCAACCATGACCGACCGACCCCTGCCAAGCGCAACCGGGCGCACGCCGCCGGAGATGAGTGCCCTGCTCGCGATCGTCCGTGACATGGTGGGCCAGGTGCATCCGAAGTGGCGGAACCTGCACTTCACGCCGGACACCCACCTGGAACGTGAGCTCGGTCTCGACAGTATCGCGCGCTCCGAATTGCACGTGCGGATCGAGCAGGCGCTCGACATCGCGCTGGCCGATGGCGCCGGCGTCTGCGCCGCCACGCCCGGCGACCTCATGCGGGCCGTGCGCGCCGCGTTTGCCGACGATGGCGGCTATCGGCCCTGTCCGCAACCGAACGGCAGCAATGCGGCCGCCGACCTGCTGATGGGGGATTTCGGCAACCCGGCAGCCGCCGCGACGAGCGGGACGGGCCACAGCCTCGGCGAGTGGCTGTATGCGATCTATACCTGGCCCGTGTTCACGGTCCTGGCGCTGCTGGCCTGGGTGCTCGTGGTCTGCACACCGTTCGAGCACGGCCGGCGCAAGCTGGCGCACTGGTGCGCCCGGATGCTGATGTACTGCACCTTCACGCCGCTGGAAGTCAGCGGCCACGAACACCTCGATCCCGACCGGGCGCAGATCATCGTCGCCAACCACGCCAGCTACCTGGACGGGTTCATCGTCACCGCGGCGCTGGACGTGCCCATCCACTTCATCGTCAAGGGCGAGCTGGCGCGCAACCTGCCGGTACGGCTGATCCTGCAGCGTTTCGGCGTGGAGTTCGTCGACCGCTTCAACGCCAACAAGGGCAGCAGCGACGTCGCGCGCATCGCCAACAAGTCGCGTAACGGCCAGTCCATCGTATTCTTCCCCGAAGGCACCTTCACGACCTTCGCGGGCCTGCAGCCGTTCCGCATGGGCGCCTTCGTCACCGCCGCGCGCGCGCGCGTACCGGTGGTGCCCGTGGCCATCAGCGGGGCCCGGGACATGGTGCGCGGCGATGACTGGTTCCCGCGCCGTGGTCGTCTCAAGGTCACGATCTGCCCGCCGATCGAGCCCCAGGGCGAAGGCTGGCAGGTCGCTCTGGACCTGCGCGACGCGGCCCGCCACGAGATCGCGAAATACTGCGGTGAGCCGGACCTGGTCGGGGAATAGCACCGCGCCAGCCAACCTGGTCACGCCGCGCGCACCCCGCTGCCGGGATCGACATTGCCTGCTACGGCTTGGCGTGGCCGCTGCCCCGCCCCAGCAACTCCATTGCCATGCCCGCCGCCTCGCGCATGTCGCGCGCATACTGCAGCACCCCGGGTGCGGGGCGCATGCCGGCCCGCCCCAGTTTCAGGATGATGCGCGGGAGCAGGTTGCTGATCACCAGCCCGATGCCCTTCTTCCTCAAGTACTCGGTAATGCTTTCCAGGGCGACGATCGCGCTCATGTCGAGCATGGTGACCTCGGTCATGTCGAGGATCACGACCCTGATATCGGGTGAAGCCGCCGCGACGATCCGGATCGCCTTCTGGGCGGAGCCGAAAAACAGCGGCCCGTTGATGTCATACACCGCGATCTGCGCGGGCAGATCGATGTCGTGACCGTAGCCCGAGGTGACCAGCCGGCTTTCGGTCAGGCTGATGCTGCGGCGAATGAACAGCACCGCGGCCAACCCCATACCGACTGCCACCGCGATGGTCATGTCGAACACGATGGTGAGCGTGAAACAGGTCAGCAGCGCGATGGTATCGTCCCGCGGCGCGATACGGATGATGCGCAGGAAGTGTTTGGCCTCGCTCATGTTCCAGGCCACCATCAGCAGCAGGGCCGCCAGCGATGCCATCGGGATGTACGCCAGCAGCGGCGCCAGGGCGATGATGGCGGTGAAGATGAACAGGCCATGCACGATGGCAGCCAGCGGCGAGGAGCCGCCGGCGCGCACATTGGCCGCCGTGCGCGCGATCGCCGCCGTTGCCGGGATTCCGCCGAACAGCGCCGCGACCATGTTGCCCAGACCCTGACCGATGAGTTCGTCATTCGGGCGGTGGTGCTTGCCCGACAGGCCGTCGGCGACCACCGCGCACAGCAGCGATTCGAGCGCGCCCAGCATCGCGATGGTGATGGCGGAGCCCAGCAGGGTATTGAGCAGCGCGAAGCTGAATCCGACCGGCTGGCCGTCTGCACCCGGCAGATTCCAGGGCCAGGCGAAGGCCGGCAGCAGCGGCGGGATCCCGTTGCCCGCGATGCCAGCGATATCATAGTGGAACCGGCTACCGATGGTCGCGATGCTGTAATCGCCGCCGAGCCGGCCCAGCAGCCAGGCGACCAGGCTGCCGGCCAGCAGCGCGACCAGGTGACCCGGGAAGCGCGTGCGCAACCGCGGCCACAGCAGCAGGATGGTCAGTGTCACCATGCTGACCAGCAGCTCGCGCCACGCGAGCGTCGGCAGGGAGCGGACGATCAGCGCCAGCTTGTCCAGGAAATGCCCGTCCAGCGACGGGATGTCCAGGCCCAGGAAGTCCTTGACCTGCAGCGTCGCGATCACCACCCCGATGCCGGCCGTGAAGCCGATAATGACGGGATACGGCACGACCTCGATCAGGCGCCCGAAGCGCGCCAGGCCCATCAGCACGAGGATGATCCCGGCAAGAAAGCCGCTCACCAGCAGGCCGCCAAGCCCGTACTGGTGCACGATGGGTAGCAGCACCACGACGAAAGCCGCCGTGGGCCCGGAGATATTGACCTGGGAGCCGCCGGTCAGGGCGATGACGCTGCCCGCGATCATGGCGGTGTAGAGGCCGTGCTGCGGCGGCACCCCGACCGCGATGGCCAGCGCCATCGACAGCGGCAGCGCGATCACGCCCACGGTCAGACCGGCCAGGATGTTCGAACGGATGCTCGCGAGCGAACGCTCGGTCTTCAGGGATTCGCTCAGCGCGGAGAACATGGGCAGCGGAACCGACAGGCAACCAGAACGCGACGTTTATAGCAGGAAACGGCGGCAACAGATACCGGTACTGCGGCTATCCGTACGGCCGGGCGCGCCGCCCTGGCCGGGAAGGATACGCTGCACGGCGGCACCGGCGCCTGTGAGGCTGCTGAATCAGCGGGCAATTCCCGTCATAGCGCACGGCGCGATGCAATCTCTGCATGGTATCGACCGCTAGGAGATCGCTGCGTCACCGCGCTTCCCGCAACGACAAGTTGAGCAGTGGTTCCCCGTCTCACGCTCCCGCGCGCGCCGCGCTGCAGCCGCACAGGCGCGTCCGCATACGGCAGCATGCCAGGGACAGCACCGCGCCGGTGGGCGGCCGTTACGGCAGCTCCAGTTCCACCGTACCGCTCACCGTCACCCTCACCTCGCTCTCCCCGCCTTCCACCGCAACCGGCGCGTCCGCGGCCTCCGTGGCCATGGCGGCGACACGTGCGCGGTACATGATCGGCGGCTGTTGCCCCGCGGTGCCGATCGTGATGGTGACGATCTTGTAACCGCCGGCCTTGAGGTTCGCGCTGACGATGCCCGCGCGGGTCTTGAATGCTTCCAGTGCCGTGTCGATGAGTCGGTTCTCGACCGCTGCGCGCTGCTCGTCGGACACGGTGAAGTTCATGGCATCGAGCTTCAGGCGTTGCTGCAGCTGCCCGACCAGCTGGCTGAGGACATCGCTGTCGCGGCTCTCCAGCGTCAGCGTCTGCTGGCCGCGCCAGCCCCGGGTGCTGAGCCCGTCCTTGGACGACAGCGGCCAGGTCTGGTACCCACCGGTGCTGACCTTGACCGCCTGGTACTGCCGTGCCAGTGCCAGCGCCCATTCCATGTCGCCGTTGATCTGCGCCGCCAACTGCGCCGCCTCACGGTGCTCGCCCCAGGTGTGCATGCTCACGTTCATGGTGTCATTGCTGACCTGTGCGACGGCCTGCGCGTCGAGGTTGACCTGGTGATAGCGCGGTTCCTCGGCGCCGAGGACCGCCGCGGCACCGCCCAGGCCGAACAGTAACAGCAGGATCACTGGCATCCGCTTCATGCCCGCCCGCCTTCCCCGGCAGACTGTTCCGCGATCTGGCGACGGACATCGTCCATGTCGAGCGCCTTCACCTTCTCGATGACGGAGGCCAGCGCCGCCGGCGGCAGCGCGCCTGGCTGCGCGAACACGATGATCTGCTGGCGGAACGCCATCAGCGTGGGTATGGACCGGATCTGGAAATGCGCCGCGAGTTCGCGCTCCTCCTCGGTATTGATCTTGGCGAATACGACATCCGCGTGGCTGTCCGACATGCTCTCGAACACCGGCGCGAACTGCCGGCAGGGACCGCACCAAGGGGCCCAGAAATCCAGCAGCACGATGTCGTTTCCGGTGATGGTGCTCTCGAAATTGTCTTTGCTGAGTTCGATCACTGCCATAACGGTTCTCCGCGACTGTCCTTGCGCCACAGTATATCGCAGTCACCATGAAAAACCCGGTACCGGGTTCAGGCCCCTCGCATGTGTCGCCCGGGTCGCGGCAAGGCTGCCGGCTCTGCCGGGTCGCGGCCGCGGGGAATGCAGAGACAGGTTCTAGTCTGAACTGCGACGTCGCGGAGTCACGTCGCTGCTTTCCTGCTGATAGGTCATGTCCAGCTCGATGCGGTTGCGGCCGAGCCGCTTGGCCCGGTACAGCGCCTTGTCGGCGCGTTCGATGAAGGCGCTCGCCGATTCGCCCGGCTTGTAGAGCGAGACGCCGGCCGAGAAGGTCGGCACATCACGTACCGTACCGTTGGTCTGCCAGCGCGTCTCGTTGGCGCGGCGCCGCACCTTGTTCAGCGCGCGGATGGTGCCGTCCGAATCGGTGTTCGGCAGCAGTACGGCGAATTCCTCGCCGCCGTAACGGGCGACCATGTCGTGATGACGGAAGATGGACAGGATGTTGCGCGAGTAGACGCGCAGCACCTCGTCGCCGGCGGCATGGCCGTGCTCGTCATTCACCGCCTTGAAGTGATCGAGATCGATCAGCACGAACGACAGCGGGAAACCATAACGCTGCACGCGTGCCACCTCGTCCTCCAGCCGGCGCATCAGGGCACGCCGGTTCGGCAGGCCGGTGAGTTCGTCGGTCAGACTGAGCAGGCGCACGCGCGTCAGCTCGTCGCTGAGCTTGCGGCTGTCGGATTCGTACAACTGCAGGTAGTGATGCGTGGTGTCGAGCTTGTCCGCCAGATCGTGATGGCCGCCGAGCGCCTTCTCCACCTCGCGGATCAGCTTCCAGCGCAGATTTTCCAGCTCCGCGCCCTCATCGACCTGGCGCAGTTCGTCGAGCGTCTTTTCCAGTACGATGCCGAACTCCTCGTTCTTGGAAATGGTATCGATCACCTGTTCGCCGAGGGTCGCCTGCAGCTTGGCGATATCCTCGCGCCGCGCCTCCAGCGCACTGCGATGCAGGCTCTGGAGATCCGATCCGGCCGGTATGTCGGTGCCGATCTCGGCGGTGTCAGCGGCAGCGCTGTCGGCTGGCGGCACCACGGCCTCCGGCGCCGGCGTGGCCGCGGCGGCGTCGCTCCCGGCCACGCCCTCGGCAGCCGCACCGATCCCGGATTCGATCCCGGCTGCCGTCTCCTCTGCCGGTGCCGGTGTGATCGGTGCGGGTGCCGCGATTGGCGCTTCCGCCTCGCCAGCCGCGGCCGCCTCGAATTCGGGCGGCCCTGCAGGCTCGGCTGCCGCCGGCGTCGATGCCGCTGCCAGCGGCTGCGCAGGCAGCTCGGCAAGATGTTCGACCACCTCCAGGGCGGCGTCGTCCTCCGGCTCCAGCCCGACATCCGGCTCCGGTGCACTGGCCGTTGGCTCCTGGACGAAGCTTTCCACTGCGGGGTAATGCTGCGGGGCCTCCGGCACGGCGTCGATGCCGAATGCGGCCAGCAGGGGGCGGATGGCATCGAGCATGGCAGCCGAATCGAACGCCGTGGCCGCATCCATGTCGCGGGCGCAGTCGTCGATGCTGGTGCGCAGCGTGGCGAGTTCGGTCGCCGTGAGCGGCGGTTGCAGGCGGGCCTGCAGGAGCTTGATCTGCAGATAGGCCGAGGTCCCGGGCGCATTGTGCGCGTTCCAGGCATCCAGCAGCACGTTCACGAAACCCGCGTAGGCCATCTCGGATGCGAGATGACTGGCCGCCATGTCCTCGAGCATGCCCTCGACCTGGCGGTAGATGACCGCGCCAGCGGGCGAATTGCGCAGCGACCCGAGCAGCTGCAGCAGCTTGCGCATGCCGCTGGGGTCGATTTCCTCCGGTCTGTCCAAACCCGCCATAAAGTCTCCTGCCTGTCCATGGGTCAGTGCAGGACACTCCCTGTCCTGTTTTATTCTTGGCCCAACCTTACAGGGTGTTCAGTTGCACGCCCAGCCCGTCATTTGCATTGTTCGTTTAAACAGGTGCTTAGCGTACTTTGCTACAACAGGATGTCATCTATTTGACGGTCAGAGTGTAACAGCTAAGGCAGGCCAAGGGACAGAGGTACGAAGGTACTAACCGCGCGCGCCGCGCCACGAAAAAAGGCCGGCATTGCCGGCCTCGTTTCGAGATAACTGACACAACTAGTTGTCCAGTCCCTTGAAAATGGCATCGCGGATCTGATCGACCTTGCCGATGCCGTTGATCTTGACGTACTTCGGCGCGCCGGCGCCGCCCGCCGCAGCCCACTTGGAGTAGTAGGCGATGAGCGGCTCGGTCTGATCGTGGTAGACCTTGAGGCGGGCGCGCACGGTCTCTTCCTTGTCGTCGTCGCGCTGGATCAGCGGTTCGCCGGTCTCGTCATCCTTGCCTTCCGCCTGCGGCGGGTTGAACACGACGTGGTAGGTACGGCCGGAGGCCAGGTGCACGCGGCGGCCGCTCATGCGCTTGATGATCTCGTTGTCATCGACGTCGATCTCGACCACGGCGTCGATGGCAACCCCCTTGTCCTTCAGCGCATCGGCCTGCGCCAGGGTGCGCGGGAAACCGTCGAAGAGGTAACCGTTCTTGCAGTCGTCGGCTTTCAGCCGCTCGTCGATCAGGCCGAGGATGATGTCGTCGGAGACCAGGCCGCCGGCGTCCATGACCTTCTTCGCCTCGATGCCCAGCGGGGTGCCGGCCTTGACCGCGGCGCGCAGCATGTCGCCGGTGGAAATCTGGGGAATGTTGTAGCGCTCTTTGATGTAATTGGCCTGTGTGCCCTTACCGGCGCCCGGCCCACCCAGCAAGATAACCCGCATAATGTTCTCCTTAGAGGTTCAGGAATTCGCGTTCGAAAAGTGGGCGTATTATCCCTGCCCGCCTGCGACATGACCAGTCAGCAGAATAAATGGGGGGATACATGGTATTCATGGAAATGGCGCCGCAGAATTCACATCCGGCGCGAGTGCACGAGATATTTATTACTTTATTACTAATACGATAGGTAATCTTTCTCGATCAGGCGTCACAATCAGCCGTATCCCTGCAGCGGTGCCGTGGCCGCCACGGAGCGTATCGGACAGCTGATCCACGTTACCGGGCCCCGGGGTGTGCGCCTCAATTCAGCTGGATGCGTTGCCCCCACGGCACCGTCGCGCGCCCCTTCACCAGCCAGAGCACCGGGAAGCCTGGCTCGCGGGCGGGAAACTCGCCCTCGGCATCGGTGAAGTACACCAGCAGGTCGGGGCAGCGCTGCCTTTCCTCCAGCCAGGCGAACGGCGGGGTGAAGCGGGTGCCGCCGCCCCCGCGGATGTCGGCCGGCAGCGTGAAGTTCTCCCAGGGCTCGAATACCCAGGGCCCCCCGGGCGAGAGCGCCGCGTCGCAGGCCAGCAGGGTGATGCGCGCCCGCACCTGCCCCTTGATGGCGTCCACCTCGGTGACGAACTCGCGCATCTCCTGGGCCCTGATCGATCCGCTGGTGTCGAGCACCACCACGATGTCTGCCTGTGCGCTGCGCAGGCTCGGGAATATCGCATCGCCCTCGCGGCGTGAAGGCCGCATGTAACTGTAATCGTCGCGCGCGGCGGCGGTCATGTAACGCGCCAGCAGCATCCGCCAGGGCAACTGCGGCTGCAGCAGGTGGTCGACCAGGCGGCGCAGCGAGCCGCCAAGCTTACCGGCCTGCATGGCCTGCTGCGCGGCGCCGGCCAGGCGCTGGCGCCACTGGACGGCCAGCTGTTCCTTCTCCGCCTCGCCGAGCGGTGCGGGTGCGCCGCTGTCGGCCTCCTCCGGCGCCGCGCCGGCACCGCCGTCACCGCCTTCCTCGCGCTCATCATCCGGTTGCCCGGCCCCGCCGCCCTGCCCCTGTTCCGGCTGCCGGCTCGCCTGCGAGTCCTTGCCGTAGAGGTGTTCGTCATGCGGCTCCTGCTCGGGATTCTCCTTGATCAGCGGGTAGATCTCCTCCGCCATCATGCCTTCGTAACCGATGTTGTACAGCGCGCCGGGCACCGCCGTCATGCCTTCCTTGATGAGGATCGGGTTGATGGCGAGGTCACAGGCGATGTCCCAGCGCTGCACGTCGCGGTGCTCGCGGCGCGCGAAATGCGACAGCGCGCAGTGCAGCGCCTCGTGCGCCAGCGCGAACTGGGTCTGTTCCAGGGTGAGGCTCTCTATGTAGGCCGGGTTGTAGTAGAACGCGCGCGCATCGGTACCGATGGTACTGCACCATTTCGGATCCGCGGCCTGCATCGGCATGCGCAGCACCAGCGCCCCCAGAAACGGCCGGTCGAGGATCAGGCGCGTACGCGCGGCGGAGAGCTTGGTTTCGATGTCATCGGGCATGAAAACATATTGCCACAGAGGGCACAGCGGACACAGAGACTATTTGAGTGGATGAAAACACTAGAACCAATCTCACAATCCCGATTCACGTAGCAGGAACAACTTATTGTCATTCCCGCGCAGGCGGTCATGACGGCTTCTAACTGAAAAACCAATTTTGAGATAGGTTCTAGTGATACAAGAAAAACCGGGGGTAGCTATGAGTGACAGTTAAACTGTTTACTACCGTCATTCCCGCGCAGGCGGGAATCCAGATTTGCACTATATTTACTGGATTCCGGCTCGCGCTCGCCAAGCTCGCTTGGCCGGAATGACGGTAAAAATCGTCAACCATTTATGTAATTCCCAGTAATCTTTGCGCCCTGGGGTCCTGGCGCGAAAAAATCATTACCCGTCGTACAGCATCACGTCCGCGACGATGTTCGCCCACTTCGAGAACTGCGGCACGGCGAAGATGTCCTGGCCGATGGCGCGGTACATGTCGGAGACCAGCATCACGCCCATCTCGCGATGGGGAAAGGTGCCGGCGTAGTCGAGGATGTTGCCGTATACCAAGGCGGCATCGTCCGCGCTGCGCGCCCGGATGGCGCGCCCGACCAGCGCCGCGGCGACCGCGTACTGCAGGTCGGTCTCCTTCGGTACGCGCACCTTCTCGCCGCGCACGATGGCGTCGATGTCGGGCAGCTTGTCGAGGTGTTCGATGAAGGCAGACAGCTCGATACCTGCGGCCTGACCGACGCATGCCTGCAGCGCCTCGGTGAGCAAGCCCGGCAGATCACCGAACTTGTGCAGCGCGCGGTGCGCGAATTCCCAGGAGCGCGGCGACGGAAACGCCACCGGGTTGTGCGCCGGGTCGAACTCGAACAGCAGCTCCGGTCGGAAGCGCAGAAAGGCGATCAGGCGCTCGTCGATGTCGTGCGCATAGGCCCAGGCCACCCAGTCGTCGAGGTTGACGTCGACCTCGAAATGCGAGAACCGGTTGGCCAGCGGCGCCGGCATGGTATAGGTGACGCCGCGATCGCCCTGGCGGTTGCCGGCCGCGAAGATCGCCCAGCCGTCCGGCACCGTGTAGGCACCGAGCCGGCGATCCAGGATCAGCTGGTAGGCGGCGGCCGAGACGCTCGGCGGCACCGAGGTGATCTCGTCGAGAAACAGGATGCCCTGGGCGCCGTGGCGCTGTGCATCCGGCAGCATGGCGGGCACCGCCCACTCCACGTGACCCTCGGCACGGAACGGGATGCCGCGCAGGTCGCTCGGCTCCATCTGCGACAGGCGGATGTCGATGACCGGCATGCCGTGACGCTCGGCGACCTGTGCCACCATCTGCGACTTGCCCACGCCCGGCGGCCCCCACAGCATGACCGGGGTGTGTTGACCGTGGACGGCGGCCTGAAACTCGCGTTCAAGCACGGTGAGCAGCTGGGCTGGACGCATGGAATTTCCTTGATACTGGCGTTTCGCAAACTCGTTCCGAACGCTGCATTCTACTGGCTTCGCGCCACAAAATCATGGCATCGCCGGACCCTGGCTGCCTGGCAGACTAGGCCTGTCCGCACAGGCGCGCGATGCCGTCGCGGAGCTGCCGGCTGACGTCGCCGGGTTCGTCGAGCAGCGACTGGACCAGCCGGAACAGGGGATACCGCCGCGTGTCGAGCAGCCGGAACCGGGCAACCATTTCGAGGGTGTGGATGCCTTCCCCCGCCAGCCGGCCGCATTCACCGTGCGCCAGCCGGCGTCCGAGCGCGCGGTGGTGGGAACCCGCGCTGGTGGCGGTGGTAATGAGATCGCCGAGCCCGGCCAGCTGCTGCGCGGTTGCCGCCTGCCCGCCCCTGTCCGCGACGATGGCCTGCATCTCGCGCAATGCCGCGACGGCGAGGAAGCCGCGCACGTTGTCACCCAGTCCGAGCTCGTCCGCGGCGCCGAACAGCATGGCGTAGACATTCTTCAGCACCGAGGACCAGGAAATCCCGGTGATGTCCGCGCTGTATTCCAGCGCCAGGCCGCTGCCGGCGAACAGGTCGGCGATCACGACGAAATCCGCCGCTGCCGCAAGCCCCGTCTGCGCGAAGGCGGGACGGCCGGCGCGGATCTCTTCCGCGATCATCGGACCGTACAGGACACCGTAACGGCGCGCGCCACCGTACACCTCGGCCAGGATCTGCGCCGCCGGTCGCGCCTGGTCATCCAGACCCTTCGCGACGCTGAGCGAGATGCTATGCGGCGCCAACGCCGGCAGCACGCGGGCCGCGAGGGCGCCGAGCGGCGTGACCGGCACGCAGTAGATGACGAAATCCGCGGCACCCGCGGCCGCCTCCAGTGCGACCGGGGGATGGCCCGCCGGCGGCCGGATGTCCCAGAACGAAAGCCGGTGGCGCTGGCCCAGCAGGGACTCCATGGCATGCCCCATCTCGCCATAGCCGATGACGAGCACGGCTTTACCGGCGGCGGCCACGTGCGCGTCCGGAATCCGGGGCGTTACCGGAGGAAACTGCAGATGTAGTCGGTGGGGGTATGGACCCGCACGGTGAACGCCGCGGCACCCGGCACGCTGAAGGATTCGCCGGCGCCGACAGCTTGCCATGCCGTGCTGCCCGGCAGCAGCACCTCGAGCTCACCCGACTGGATCTCCATGACCTCCGGATCCCCGGTATTGAATTCGTATTCGCCCGGCTGCATGAAACCGAGCGTTTTCAAGGAACCGTCGGGGAAATGCAGGGTACGGCTGGTCACCCTGCCGTCGAAGTAGATGTTGGCGCGTTTCACGACCGTGACGTTGTTGAATTCAGACATGCGCGTGTTCCTTGTTTGTGGCGTGGTCAGGCCCGGATAGTGTAGGGAATCGGCCGCGCGAACTCCATGCATGGCCGCCGCGTCAAGGCGTCCGGAACCGGTAGGAATAGGACGATGGCGAGGTCAGGCGCTCCTGTGCCAGGTAATTGGTCGTCGCCCACTCCGTCACCCGCTCCCGCCCGTCCAGATCGAACCGGGCGCGGACGGTCCAGAAATAGCGGCTGTCGGCCTGCAGGCCGTCCTGCACCGTGTGGGCCGCATCGAGCAGACCCTCGCGCCAGTACACGATCGCGGCCGGCGCCAGGTTGCGTTCGCGCGCGATCACCAGATCGTAACGCACGTTGCGGATGCGGCCAGCCAGGTCCGGCGCCTGTTCCAGGTCGCCCGCACGCGGAAAGGACTGCCAGCGCAGCGTCGGATGCAGGCTGTCGACGCGGGTCCACTCGAACGCGTCGCCGATCAGCGCCGTCCCGGTCAGCTGGCCGCGGGTGGCCGGCGCCAGCGGCGCCAGCCCGAAGGCACCCGCCAGTACGCCGGCGGCATGCATGGACCGGTCGGGAAAGGGATACAGCAGGAAGATGCTGTCGTGAATGTGGCTGCCCAGGGCCGCGTAGCCCGCCTCCAGGCCCGCCTGCAGCGCCCGTCCCCGGTCGGCCGACCAATCCTGCAGTTTCAGCGCCGGTCCCGCGTATTCGTAATCCGCACTGAAGCGCGCGCTGTTGTCCGCGGTGCGCACGACCCGTACCTGCGCCTGCATGACCAGCCTGACGGGGGCGTTGATACCGCCTCCCGCCGTACCCGCGCGGGTCAGCGCCACCTCCACCACCGTGTCCACGCCGGCAGCGGCCAGCACCCGGTAGTCCTGCCCGGCCCGGGCCTGCTCCAGCAGCGCGACCGGTGGTTGCGCCAGATTTCCACCCGCCGCCGTGACCCGCGTCGCGACCCGGTGCACCAGCGTGTCCTGGATCGTGGCAGGCTGCAGCATACCGGCCAGCAGCTGCTCGCGCTGCTGCACTGCGCCGGCGCCCTGCGCCGTGCCGGCACCCACGACGCCACCGATCACGCCGGCCGTTGTGCAGATGCCGAGCATGATGATCATGACCGCGCCGCAGAATTCTCCGGAACAGCTGCCGCCCTGCCCCAATCCGCCCATGCAGGCGAGGAACGTGGTTCCGGCACCCTGCGCGGCACCCTCGCCCCTGCCGTGCGCGAAACCCTCGAAGCGGATGTCCGCGGCATGTCCGGCGCTGACCACGGCCACGCGCCCGAGCGTATCCTGCCAGTCTGTGGTCGGCACGCGTACCTGCAGGCCGGCGCAGCCGCTGTGCAGGACAAATACCGGCAGCAGCAACCAGACGGCGATACGCCGCACCGGCAGCTGCAGCAATGTCATGCGTCGGTGCAAGGGCATGCGAACCGCGACCGGATCGTCGCGCTCAGCGCAGCGGCGCGACCCGGCCGGTTGCCAGGAACGCGAGGTAGTCCGCGATGATCAGACCGTGATCGAAGGCCAGCGGCGGACACGCGTGCGGATCGTACAGGGCGAGGTGACGGGCGTCATCAGCCGCGCGCGGATCACCGCGCGCCTCGGCGATGTAGACCGGACTGACGGTGTGTCCGCGTGGATCGCGATCCGGGGCCGAATAGTTGCCGAGCAACAGCCTGAGCGTGACCTCCAGCGAGGTTTCCTCGCGCGCCTCGCGCACGGCGGCTGTTTCCAGCGTCTCGCCAGGATCGACGAAGCCGCCCGGCAAGGCCCAGCCGTACGGCGGATTGCGCCGCCCGATGAGCACGATAGGACGGCCGGGCCGATCGGCCATCTCGATGATGATATCCACGGCCAGGGCCGGTGTGACAGGTCGTGTCATTCGCTACCGCGCTGCTTGAACCGGTGAATCAGGCGCCGCGTGCGCTTATCGGGGCGGCGCGCGCGCTGCACGGGATTATGCCCTTCCAGCCGGCGCTGCGCATACAGGTCGTGCCGCACCGCGGCGCTCCGCTCCGACTCCGAATACAGGGTACGCGCCTCCTCCGCCGGGCGGCGCTGGCTGGACAAGCGCACCACGCTGATCTCGAACCGGTAGGGTCCTTTCTGTATGGCGAGCACGTCACCCGCCTCGATCTGGCGCGAAGGCTTGATGCGGTTGCCGTTGACATGCACCTTGCCCCCGTTGATGGCCTCTGTGGCCAGCGCCCGGGTCTTGTAGAACCGCGCCGCCCACAGCCACTTGTCGATGCGCATGGTCGCGCGGTTGTTGTCCATATATACAGTTTCGCGCAAAGGCGCAAAGAAATACATCGCACCACAGCCAGCACAGGGTTGATTCACGGCGTACGGGGATGCGGTCCGCTGCCATGCCCCGTTTCCGCACGGGAGGTAGCGTTTGGAGCTCTCTGCTACCAACCGCCTGGGGCGCCAGCGCGCCCAAGCATTCGCGGTGTACCCTGCGACCTGCGCGGCATGCCAAGCTTTGCGCCCCGGCGCTTTGCGCGGGACCGCTGTTGCAGATTGGACCCAACGCCTATTGCTGCTGCGCCTGCTGCTGTTGCAGGGCATAACCCGCGCGGGCGGCCGCGACGAACCTGTCGTACGGCAGCGCGCCGTCCAGGCGCAGCTGCTCGCTGAAGAAAACGGTCGGTGTCGCCCGCACGCCGTACCGACCGGCCGCGACGAGGTTCTCTTGCAACCGCGCGGCATGGACGGGATCGGACCAGGCCTCCTCGACGACACCCGACGGCAGCCCGCAACCGGCCGCCAGCTCGCGCAGCACCCGTTCGTCGCCGATATTGCGGCCCTGTGCGAAATAGGCCTCGAACAGGCGGCGGTGCAAACGGTAGAACAGGTCGGCGCCGGCGTGCTTGGCGGCCTCGGCCAGCAACAGCGCCAGATGCGAATTCGCGTTGAACGGCGGCTGGCGCAGCGCTACGCCCTCCTCCGCCGCGAGCCGCGTCAGGTTGTCCAGCATCAGCCGCCAGCGTTCGTCACTGTAGCCGAGCGCGGCCACGGGCATCCCCGCCGCTGGAGTATCAGGATGAATTTCCAGCAGCATCCAGTTGATCTTCAGGTCGAAATGCTCACGCAGTCGATCGAGGCGCAGGTCACCGATGTAGCAGAACGGGCAGATGTAGTCGGAGAAGACGGTGACGAGAAGCGCGGGCTTGCCGGTGTCGGTCATGACAACCTCACAAAAAAACCCCCTCTCCCGTTACGGGAGAGGGTGACAGAGAGCGGCCATGTCACAGGGGAGAGATGGCCGGCTTTGCGGGGAGTCACGATGCCCGGGGGGACGGTATCACCCGCCGGACGCTGTATTAGTCATCGTCTCCAGCAAATGGTTCAAGCGGTTCACGAAGGCGACCGGGTCCTCGAGCTGGGCACCCTCGCTGAGCACGGCCTGATCGAGCAGGATATGCGACCAGTCGCCGAATCGGCCGTCGTCAGGCTCCGACTTGAGCCGGCTGACCAGCGCATGACCCGGGTTGATTTCCAGCACCGGTTTGCTCACCGGCACCTCGTGGCCGGCCTGGCGCAGCATCTGCTGCATGTGCACCGGCATGTCGTGCTCGCCCATGACCAGGCACGACGGCGACTCGGTCAGACGCTGGCTCACCCGCACCTCGCGGACGCGTTCTCCCAGGCTGTCCTGCATGCGCCGGACCAGGTCGGCATATTCCTCGCCGGTTTTGCGGGCCGCCGCCTTCTCCTCCTCGTCGGCCAGCCGGTCGAGGTCCAACTCGCCCTTGGCCACCGAGGCCAGCGGCTTGCCGGCGTATTCCTGCAGGTGCGAAACCAGCCATTCGTCGACACGGTCCGACAGCAGCAGTACCTCGATCCCCTTGCGCCGGAAGATCTGCAGATGCGGGCTGTGCTGCGCCGCGGCGAAGCTGTCCGCCGTGATGTAGTAGATCTTATCCTGGCCGTCCTTCATGCGCGCGATGTAGTCGTCCAGCGCGACCGTCTGTTCCGCGCCGTCGCTCGCGGTACTGGCAAAGCGCAGCAGCTTCCCGATCCGTTCGCGGTTGGCGTAGTCCTCGCCCGGACCTTCCTTCAGCACGCGGCCGAACTGCTGCCAGAACTGCGCGTAACGCTCGGGATCGTCCTGCGCCATGCTCTCCAGCATGCCGAGCACCTTCTTGACCGAGGCCGAGCGGATGGTATCGATCAGCCGGTTATGCTGCAGGATCTCGCGGGACACGTTCAGCGGCAGGTCGTCGGAGTCCACCAGCCCGCGCACGAAGCGCAGATAGTACGGCATGAGCTGCTCGGCGTCGTCCATGATGAATACGCGCCGCACGTAGAGCTTGATACCGTGCCGGCTGTCGCGGTCGTAGAGATCGAACGGTGCGCGCGCCGGCAGGTAGAACAGCGAGGTGTAGGACTGCCATGCCCTCGACGTGGCTGTGCACCCACTGCAGGGGATCCTCGAAATCGTGCGCAACGTGCTTGTAGAACTCCCGGTATTCCTCGTCCGCGATCTCGCTGCGCGGCGGCGTCCACAGCGCCAGGCCTTGTTGACCGCCTCGTATTCATCGCCATCCTCCTGCTTCATCTCGATCGGCAGCGGGATGTGGTCGGAATACTTGTGCACGATGCCGCGCAGCCGGTAGCCGTCGAGGAACTCGTCCTCGCCCTCGCGCAGGTGCAGCACCACCTCGGTGCCGCGCGCCGCCTGCTCGACCGTCTCCAGGGTGTAGCTGCCGTCTCGGCCGAGATCCAGCGCACGCCCTGCCCAGCCGGCAACCCGGCCCGGCGCGTAGTCCAGGGTGACCTTGTCGGCGATGAAGGCGGGTAGAAGCCGACGCCGAATTGTCCGATCAGCTGCGTGTCCTTCGCCTGGTCTCCGGTCAGCGATTCGAAGAACTGGCGGGTGCCGGACTTGGCGATGGTGCCGATATTCTCGACCACCTCGTCGCGTGTCATGCCGATGCCGCTGTCGCTCACGGTGACGGTACGAGCGTCCTTGTCGATGCTGATACGGATACCGAGCCGGGTATCACCGTCGTACAGCTTGTCGTTGGCGAGCGCCTCGAAGGCGCAGCTTGTCGCAGGCATCCGAGCCGTTGGACACAGTTCGCGCAGGAAGATCTCCTTGTTCGAGTACAGCGAGTGGATCATCAGCTGCAGCAGCTGCTTCACCTCGGTCTGGAATTCCAGGGTTGCTTTGTGCGTCAACCGTCATGCGTCTTCTCCTGAAAATGCTGTGGGTAGTCGCGCCTGGGGGCGATTCGGCGCGTTTCCAAGTCCTCAGGAAACGACACCCTCATGCGCCAGCAGCCAGCGCTTGCGGCGCAGCGGCGCGCCCGACATGTGGCCGGCATAACTTCCGGGGCCTGGTACTGACGACCCGGTGGCAGGGCACGACGACCGGTACCGGGTTGCGGCGGCGCAGGCATTGCCGACCGCGCGCGCGCCGCTGCCGAGCTGCCGGGCCAACTCGCCGTAGGTCCGCGTCTCGCCCGGCGGGATCGCCTGCAGCGCATGCCAGACCCGCTGCTGAAAGTCCGTGCCCGCGAGCGCCACCTCCAACCCGAAGCCGCTGCCGCCGTCGGCGAAATAGCGCGTGAGCGCCCGTGCCGCCCGGCGCGCGCCGGGGCTGCCGTCATCCGCAGTCGGGCGCGATGCCGGCAGATAGTCGATGCAGGTCACCGCCCCGCGCATCAGCCGGATCCCCAGCGGGCCCAGCGGCGAGGCGAACACGAGTGCATAATCACCAATCGGCTTGCTGCGTTTCGATGTCGTCACGGCGGAATCCTCCTCGCGTTACAGCGATTTTCAGGGACAGGCCCGCATTTCCGGACGGTCTCGCGCACAGGCGCAAAGACGCCAAGAATATGCATGTCACGAACATGGAGCCTGCACCAGATTCATTGACCCAACATGTTACAAAGCCTACACGCCAGTGATCCTGATTCAATGGATATCTGTCCAGGTAAAATCCGCTCGCATCCGATGATTCCGAGGGATCCACCAGATCGGGATAATCGCAGAACCCGGGCTGCAACTTGAGTCGCACTATTGCCGCCAGCGCAGATTCCCTGGCGTCGTAAATACCGATGACTTTGACATCTTCGCCGCCGTCATCAAAAGAGTGGACCTGCGGGAGCAGCCATACGCCTTCCATTTCAGAGCCTAACCGTTTCGTTCCTCTGCACGTACAACCCGGCGATTGGCCTGCGAAGTCGCGTTCCCGCCTCGGGACTGGATTCCCGCCTGCGCGGGAATGACATCAAAACCCGCTGTGATCTCCGTGGTGGGATCTTTTCGTGCCCGCGAACGCAAACGGGCATCCCGCAACCGGGATGCCCGTCAGTATAGACCGCGCGCGGCGCGCGCGGGACCTCGGCACAGGATCTAGAGCTTTTCCTTGATGCGGGCAGACTTGCCGGACAGCTCGCGCAGGTAGTACAGCTTGGCGCGGCGCACGTCGCCCTTGCGCTTGACCTTGATCGAGCCGATCGCGGCACTGTGGGTCTGGAACACGCGCTCCACGCCCTCGCCATGGGAGATCTTGCGTACCGTGAAGGCCGAGTTCATGCCACGGTTGCGCTTGGCGATACACACGCCTTCGAAGGCCTGGAGCCGCTCGCGGTCGCCTTCCTTTACCTTCACCTCGACCACCACGGTATCACCGGGACTGAAGTCCGGTATGTCCTTGCGCATCTGTTCCTGTTCCAGCTGTTCGATAATGTTGCTCATGGCTCGACCCTCGGTTTAAAGACGGCGATTGATCACTCAATTGCCCGATTCGTATTCACTGATAAATTCATCCAGCAGCCGCTGCTGCTCGTCACTCAGGCGCAGTTGCGCCAGCAGGTCCCGGCGTCGCAGCCAGGTCCGGCCCAGCGCCTGCCGGTGCCGCCAGCGCCGTATCGCGGCATGGTCACCGCTCAGCAGCACCGCCGGCACTTCCCGGCCGTCGACCAGTTCGGGCCGGGTGTAATGCGGATAGTCGAGCAGGCCATCCATGAAGGAGTCCTGCTGCGCGGAATCCGCCGCACCCAGCGCACCGGGCAGCAGGCGCGTCACGGCATCCATCACCAGCAAAGCCGGCAGCTCACCGCCGCTCAGGACGTAGTCGCCGACCGACAGCTCTGCATCCACCTCGAGCTCGATGAGGCGCTCGTCGATCCCCTCGTAGCGTCCCGCCACCAGGATCAGCCGTTCGCGCCCGGCCAGCTCGCGCACCCGTTGCTGATCGAGCCGCGCCCCCGCCGGCGAGAGGCAGATCACCGGTGCCGCCGGCCCCGCGGCACGCGCCGCGCGGATGGCGTCGCGCAGGGGCTGCACCTGCATCACCATCCCGGGACCGCCGCCGTAGGGGCGGTCGTCCACCGTGTGGTGCCGGTCGCCCGCGAAATCGCGCGGGTTCCACGTCGCCAGCTCCAGCAGGCCGCGCACGATCGCGCGCCCCCTGGACCCGCAGTCACTGCATGCCCGGATCATGTCCGGGAACAGGGTCACGACATCGATGCGCATAGCGTGCGCTCAGTAATCCGGATCCCAGTCGACCCGGATCACGCCCGCGGCGAGATCGACCGCCTTGACCACCTGGCCCGTTACGAACGGCACCAGTATCTCGCGCTCGCCCCGCACCACCAGCACGTCATGGGCGCCGGTCTCGATGAGGTGGTCCACACTGCCGAGTTCACGGCCTGCCTGCGTCACGACCTGCAAGCCGATCAGGTCGTTCCAGTAATATTCGTCGTCACCCGCCGCCGGCAGCTGGCTGCGGTGAACACCGATCTCGGTACCGGTCAGCGCCATCGCGGCATCGCGGTCCGCACACCCGGCCAGCTGCGCCACCAGGCCCTTGCCGTGCGCCCGCGCGTCGATCACCTCGGCTTCGTGCCAGTCACCGTTACGCCTCAGGAACCACGGCGCATAGTCCAGCAGGCCGTCGGGTTGCTCGGTGAACGCGGTGATGCGCACCCAGCCCCTGACGCCGTAGGCGCCGGCGATCCGCCCCATGACCAGCATCCTGTCATGCGCAGCGGCGTCGCGGTCGGCATTCCCGGGCATGACGGCCACCCGAGCCAGGAAGTTACTGGGCCCGCTGATCCTTCAGCAGTCGAGCCACGCGTTCGGACAGTACGGCACCCTGGCCGGTCCGAGTGGTCGGCGCGTTCGGCATCGATGTGAACGCACCTCGCCGCCGGTCGCAACCGGGTTGTAGAATCCGATACGCTCGATATAGCGTCCGTCGCGTCGGTTACGGCTGTCGGTCACCACGATGTGGTAGAAAGGGCGCTTCTTGGCGCCGCCGCGCGACATTCTGATCGTCACCATAAAAACCAGTCCTCTGCTTGAAAATCCGCCGCGGCAGCCTGCCCCAGCAGCGGCTGCCTAAAGCCGGGCAATTCTACGCGAATTCCGGGAAATGTGAAGGCTTGCAGGCAATTATCCCGGCACGGGCGCCCGCCGGGTGACGCTGCCCCGGGCAAGGTTCCGGCACGACCGCCCGCCGCCCCGTTCCCGCGTCCACTGCGGCACATCTGCCCCGCCCTGCGCCTGTCGAAAATGATTACAACACCGTCGGGTTTTACGCTTTCCCGGAGCCGGGCTTCCTATTCATTGTTTTTCATGAATTTTTCTGGCGGCGGCAGGCGCCGGCGGCGATCCCAGTCTGTCGGCATTCCTTACGCTGCGACGTGAAAGCCCCGTTGCCGCCACCGCCAGACCCGGCCAGACACCTGTTTTCGCTTGTCATTTCGGAATTGGCATGGCAATTGCCTTTATTACCTGCGAGCGCAGAACAAGAGAACAGAGAGGGGGGAGGTCGTTCTGACATCAGAAGAACAGAACAACAGGAGCTCAATAACATAACAATCACAATCCGGCTTGCGCAGCGGTATCTGCAACAGCAGTTGAAGAATAAAAAATTCTATACCCGTATCGCGCAAAGTTTGACGGTGGCCCAGGCCACCGTTTTATTTTGTCCCGCGGCAGGAGCAAACAGGATCTAGAACGGCAAGCCCATCGGTCCCTTGCCCTTGATACCGCGCAGCAGCTTGCCCATCCCGCCCTTCGACATCTTTTTCATCATCTTCTGCATCTGCATGTGCTGTTTCAGCAGGCGGTTCACATCCTGCACCTGGGTGCCGGAGCCGGCGGCGATCCGGCGCCGTCGCGAGCCATTGATGACGGCCGGGTAGCTGCGCTCGTGCGGCGTCATGGAATTGATGATCGCCTTCATATGATGAATCTGCCGGTCGTCGGCCATGGCGTTCTTCGGCAGCTTGTCCATGCCAGGCATCCCCGGCAGCTTGTCCATCAGACCGGCCAGACCGCCCATGTTCAGCATCTGGTCAAGCTGGTCCCGGAAATCGTTCATGTCGAAATTCTTGCCCTTGGTGATCTTCTTCGCCAGCTTGGCGACGGCTTCCCGGTCGACCTTCTGTTCGGCCTCCTCGACCAGGCTCAGTACGTCGCCCATGCCGAGGATGCGCGAGGCCACACGCTCGGGATAGAACGGCTCCAGTGCCGCGGTCTTCTCGCCCACGCCGATGAACTTGATCGGCTTGCCGGTGATGTGGCGTAGCGAGAGCGCCGCACCGCCGCGCGCATCGCCATCGGTCTTGGTCAGCACGACGCCGGTCAGCGGCAGCACCTCGTTGAAGGTGCGCGCGGTATTCGCCGCATCCTGGCCGGTCATGCTGTCGACCACGAACAGGGTCTCGATCGGGTTGATCGCGGCATGCACCCGCCGGATCTCGTCCATCATCGCATCGTCGATATGGAGCCGGCCGGCGGTATCGATGATCACCACGTCGATATGCTGCTTGCGTGCGTGGCTGACGGCATCGCGCGCGATGGTGACCGGGTCCTGGTCCGGGCGACTCGGGAAAAACACCGCGCCCACTTCGCCCGCCAGCGTCTGCAGCTGATCGATGGCGGCCGGGCGGTAGATGTCGCAACTGGCGAGCAGCACCGTCTTCTTCTCGCGCGTCATGAGCATGCGCGCCAGCTTGGCGCTACTGGTGGTCTTGCCGGAACCCTGCAGGCCGGCCATGAGGATCACCGCGGGGGGCTGCACGTTCAGGTTGAGCGCGTCGTTGGCGTCCCCCATTACGTGGATAAGCTCGTCGTTGACCACCTTGACCAGGACCTGGCCCGGGGTCAGGCTCTTCAGGACGTCCTGGCCGAGGGCACGCTCGCGCACCCGGTCGACGAATTCCTTCACCACCGGCAGGGCCACGTCCGCCTCCAGCAATGCCATGCGCACGTCGCGCAGGGCGTCGCGGATGTTGTCCTCACTCAGGCGGCCCTGTCCGCGCAGGTTGCGGATGGTTTTCGAGAGGCGTTCGGTAAGGTTGTCAAACATGGCGGTCTTCCCGGGTGGCGGCCGGCTGGCAGGAAGCGGATTATACCCGCATTTTCCGGCATATGCGGGCGAGCGACCGACTCTTCAATGCCTGCAGCAGTTATGCGATGATTCCGCCATGATCCCGATACTGCCCGGCCTGCTGTCCGTCATCCTGTACCTGGCGGCAAGTTCACTGCTCGTCATGCGCCTGGCGCGCGGCGGCGTTCAGTTCAGCTGCCGCCGCCATCAGATCCTCGCCGTCAGCGCGGGCGCCATCATCATCCACGCAGCCTTTCTCTACCCGCAGGTCATGCGCGCCGACGGCCTCAACCTGGGCTTCTTCTACGCGGCATCGCTGATCGCACTGACCACCGCCCTGCTGCTGGCGCTCGCCGACCTGTTCCAGCCGGTCGACAACCTCGGTATCGGCGTGTTTCCGCTCGCGGCGCTCAGCATCGTGCTGCTGCTGCTCAACCCGGCCGAACGCATCATCACGGATGCCTCGTCCTGGCAGCTGGACAGTCACATCCTGCTGTCGCTGCTCGCCTACAGCATCCTCGGGCTGGCCGTGGTGCAGGCGATACTGCTCACGATCCAGGACCGCCACCTTCACAACCGCCAGCCGGGTGGCTTCATCCGCGCCCTGCCCCCGCTGGCCGTCATGGAGACCCTGCTGTTCCAGATGATCGCCGCCGGTTTCGTCCTGCTGACCCTGGCACTGGTGACAGGCGCCCTGTTCCTGGAGGACATCTTCGCGCAGCACCTGGTGCACAAGACCATCCTGTCGATCGTGGCCTGGATCGTGTTCGCCATCCTGCTGTGGGGGCGCTGGCGCTTCGGCTGGCGCGGCCGCACGGCCCTGCGCTGGACCATAGGCGGCTTCATCTTCCTGATGCTGGCCTATCTGGGCAGCAAGTTCGTGCTCGAGCTGATCCTGCACCGCTGACCGGCCCGCCTGACACACCCCGCGCTTTTGCGTACACTTGAGCCACGTCAATCAACCTGAGGCTGTCCCCGTTTGGATGACACCCCGCTGAGCGTGCTGCTCGCAGCACTGTTTTTCCTGATCCTGTTGTCGGCCTTCTTCTCCGGCTCGGAAACCGGCCTGATGACGCTGAACCGCTATCGCCTGCGCCACCTCGCGGAGAAGAGTCATCCCGGCGCGCTGCGCGCGCAGCGGCTGCTGGAGCGCCAGGACCGCCTGATCGGCCTGATCCTGCTCGGCAACAACTTCGTCAACATCCTGGCCTCGATGCTGATGACCCTGATCGCACTGCGCATCAACGACGACGCCGGCTTCATCTTCGCGGCCGGCATGGTGCTGACCATCGTGGTCCTGCTGTTCGCCGAGGTCACCCCCAAGACGCTGGCCGCGCTGCAGCCCGAGCGCATCGCCTTCCCGGCGGCCTTCGTGTATATCCCGCTGCTGCGGCTGCTGTATCCGCTGGTGTGGGTGGTGAACGTGGTTGCCAACGGCCTGCTGAAATTGCTGGGGGTATCGCCCGAGGAAGGCGCCTCGCAGGCCCTGACCAAGGAGGAACTGCGTACCGTGGTGCTGGAAGCCGGCGCCATGATCCCGGAGCGTCACCAGTCGATGCTGCTGAACCTGATGGACCTGGAGCACGTCACCGTCGAGGACATCATGGTGCCGCGCAACGAGGTCACCGGCATCGACATCAACGACGATTGGGGCACCATCAGCAAAACGCTGAGCGACAGCCAGTACACACGCATGCCGCTGTACGACGAGAATATCGATCACGTCGTCGGCATCCTGCACATGCGCGACGTGTTGCCGCATCTCTACCGCGGCGAGCTCGACCACGCCGCCCTGAAACGCATCGCGCGCGAACCCTACTTCATCCCCGAGACCACCTCGCTCAACCGGCAGTTGCTCAATTTCCAGCGCGAGCGCCGCCGCATCGGCTTCGCGGTCGATGAATACGGCGATATCCAGGGCCTGGTGACGCTGGAGGATATCCTCGAGGAAATCGTCGGCGAGTTCACCTCGGATCCGTCCGCCCAGTTCGAGGATATCCGCCCCCAGGAAGACGGCACCTGGCTCGTGGACGGCACCGTCAGCATCCGCACGCTGAACACGGCGCTGAAGATGTCGCTGTCCACCACCGGGCCGAAGACACTGAACGGCCTCATCATGGAAGAACTCGAGATGATCCCCGAGGCCAACACCAGCCTGTTGCTCGACAACCACCCGGTCGACATCATTCAGATCAAGGACAACAGGGTGAAGACGGTACGTATTCATCCGCGCCTGGAACGCCCCAGCGCCAGCGAAGCGCAACCCGGGGCCTGAACTACCGCGCTGCAGCGATGTCACTCAGAAGTGACGGCACCGGCGCACGGCGGGTGCCCAGCCCTTGGGCCGCGCAGGAGGACAGACGATGAGCGACAAGATCCACAGAAGCGACGACGAGTGGCGCAGCCTGCTCACTCCGGAACAGTACCGGGTCACGCGCTGTCACGGCACGGAACGCCCGTTCACCGGCACCTACCTCGACTGCAAGGATGACGGCACCTACACCTGCGCCTGCTGTGGCGCGGAGCTGTTCCGCTCGCAGGACAAGTTCGATTCCGGCAGCGGCTGGCCCAGCTTCCTGCGCGCCGGCAACAATGCCAACCTGCGCACTCGCACCGATACCAGCCATGGCATGGTACGCACCGAGGTCCTGTGCGCACGCTGCGACGCGCATCTCGGCCATGTCTTCGAAGACGGCCCGGCGCCCACCGGCCTGCGCTACTGCATCAACTCGGTCTCCCTCGGCTTCGAGCAGGATCCGGACTGAGGCGGCCGGCACCGCCCGCACGGCATTGCCGCGCATCGATCCCTGGACACGGAACGGATGCCGCGCCCCCCGATCCGGTGTATGGTAGCCGTAGGCGGTCAGGAACCGCACGGACACCCGCCGGGGTTGTCCTGCAGCCGCAGGCCAGGCCGCCGCTCACCCGGCCCGGCGCGCGGCAGGGCCGCTGCCATTACCCGATGATGAGCGCTGCAGGAGGACATTCCATGCGCATAACAACACTCAGGAACTGCGGGCTTGTCGCAGCCAGCCTGTTGCTTGCCGGCACCGCGCAGGCATTCGATTTCGGCAACATGATGAACCCGTCCAAGTGGATGGGCGGAAAGGACAAGAACGATCGCTACTACGACGATTACGGTCCCGGTTATGGTTATCCGGGCGGCTACGGCCCCGGTTACGGCGGTCCCGGCCTCGAGTACGGGCCCGGTTACGGGTATGGCGAGCCCGGCTACGGGCCGGGCTATGGCGGGCCGGGTTATGGCGCACCGGGCTATGGCGGGCCGGGCTACGGCGCGCCCGCCTATGGCAACGACCCGGGTTACGGCTGGAGTTACGGACCGGACTACAGCGCCCCGGCCGGGGGCGCGCCGGCCTACAGCGCCCCGCCGCCCGCCGATACCGGCAATGCGGAGGAAATCAAGCGGTTGAAGGAACGTATCCGCAAACTCGAGCAGTCCAGTCAGCAGCAGCCGGCCGTGTGGGGACAGCCGGGCTACGACTACCGCTGACCCGTAGACAACAGCAATCGGCCGGCGTACCCAGCCCGGGTGCGCCGGCCGGCGCAGTACCGGCCAGAACTGCCTCCGTCATGCCGGCCGCTATTCGCGGATCAGCGTGAGCTTGCGCCCGTCATCCAGCCCCCCTTGCAGGGTGTTGTCGTCGATGCGCTGCAGGGTCGCGACATTGTTTTTGCAGCCCTTGAGGACGCGGGATCTGTCGATTTCGAATACCAGCGCATCCGCTGTCGCACTTCTGATGACGATGGGGGCCGGCATCCCGACACAGGGATTCTTGTATACCTGATGCTCGAAATCCCAGTTACCGTCCGTTTCACCCAGCACCACCTTACCCTTGCGCTGCTCGCCCTTGTTGTTCACCAGGTGCGCCTGCCAACTACCGCTGTAGGGGTTCGGCTCTTGCGCCCAACAGAGACTGCTCGCCAGCAGGACACCGCAGGCCAGCATAAGGAAAGTTCGCATACAGGGATCTCGCGCAAGATCGGACTGGAACAAACTGCATACCTGTGCCACGGCAGACGCAGCGCAGGAACCAGCGGCCTACGATATCCCTGTTACCGGCGCCTGTCATTGATCCCCGTCAGCATGCGCCGGCAGCCGCGCATGCGCCTTCGCTACGCCGCCGACGGCCCGGCGCTTCAGCTACGCAGGCATGTCCGGTGGGATGTCACACCAGCAGGGTGATATCGGCACCCCGGGCACTGGCCAGGTAGGTCGCGGCCCCGGCCCATTCCGCAATCTCCGGGATGAAGTCCTCCTGTTTCCAGCCGAACAGGTCGACCGTCATCTGGCAGGCCACCATTTTCACATCCGCTTCGATGCACAGATCGCGCAGTTCCGGAACGGTCGCAACCCCGTGATTCTTCACGGTCATTTTCATCAGCGACGTGGCCAGCCCCTCGAACCCGGGCACGCCCGCCATGAGGAGATTGGGCATGTTCCAGTCGATGCCCTGGAACCATTTCGGCCCGAACGGCATCTTCATCGGCATCGCCGGGTTGCCCAGCGGACTGATGTGCAGGTCCAGGTCCTTCTTCAGCAGGGCCAGGCCGTAGAAGGTGAAAAACAGCGTCGTATCCCAGCCCATGGCCGATGCGGTGGAACCGACGATGAATGGTGGATAGGCCCAGTCGAGCGTGCCTTTCGTCACCATGATGGAAAGCCTGGGGACCTGGTTCTGCCGCTGCTCGCGCTGCTTCTCCTCGTAGCAGCGGTCGAACCAGGATTTCAACTCATCCGCCGACATGCCGGCAAGCATGCTGCCTGAAATTTCGTTGCTAGTGGTCATGGAAATCCCTTCAGTAATGAACCGCACACCGGGCCACTGCGACTGCCCGGCCGGAACCGGCAGCACGGCGGAATCCGCCGCGCTGCCGGTTGTGAACCATGGTTATCAGATCGGACCGATCAGTCTGGCATCCAGATGCAGCGAGGTAAAACTCTTCAGGACCTGTTGCGACGAAAACAGGTGCCTGTCGTATTTTACCAGCAGCAGATGATTGCGCAGCGGGCAGAATTCCGCGCCCGCGATGACATCCATCCGGTCCAGCGCCGACACCACTTCATTGCGTTCTTGCTCACCCAGCTCTTCCTTCACATATACGACGACTTCGACGATATTATTATTGGCTTGTTCCAACGGCCGTACCTGCGCAATCGCGTTCATAATATCTCCTCCTTGTCTCTCGCAAACTGATTCAGCCATCCGGCTGTGACACCCCCGACTGCATGACTGCAGACGCAATCCTATCCGACTCGCAGCATTTCACAAAATGTTGATACAGGAATACAGCGCCAACGGGCAGGATAACGGCCTGCTGCCGCTCCGCGCCAGCGCGAGCCGGCTGCCGCCGCGCGGCAAACGACCCGTGCACCGGCCCGGCACTGCTACTGTTCCAGGAAGGGATAATCGGTGTAGCCGTGTTCGTCGCCACCGTAGAAAGTGGCCGGATCGGGCTGATTGAGCGCGGCAGCCGCCCGGAAGCGTTCCACGAGGTCCGGATTGGCGATATAGAGTTTGCCGAATGACACCATATCGGCGGACCCGCTGCGCACGGCCTGCTGCGCGCGCGCCAGGTCATAGCCGCAGTTGGCGAGGTAACGCCCGCTGAACCGGGCGCGGATCCGGTCGTAGTTCAGCCTGCGACTGCCGTCGCTCATGTCGCCCTCGACCACATGCAGATAGGCCAGGCCGAAACCATCCAGCAGTGTTGCCACCTGCTCGAATGTCGTCTGCGGATCGCTGTCATGCATGTCGTTGAAGCTGTTCTCGGGCGAAATGCGCACACCGACCCGATCCGCAGCAATGACGCCGCACACCGCCGCGGTCACTTCCTGCAGGAAGCGCAGGCGCTTTTCCCTGCTGCCGCCGTAGGCATCGGTGCGGTGGTTGCTGCCATCGCGCAGGAACTGGTCGATGAGATAGCCGTTCGCGGCATGGATCTCGACACCGTCGAATCCTGCCTGCATGGCGTTGTGGGCGGCCTGCGCATACTGTTCAACCAGCGCCTGGATCTCGCCCGGCTCCAGCGCGCGCGGCGTCACGAAGGGCTGGATGCCGCTGTAGGTGACGGCTTCGCCGGCCGGGCATAGCGCCGAGGGCGCCACCGGCAGCGCGCCACCGGGCTGCAGCGAGGGATGGGAAATACGCCCGACATGCCACAGCTGCAGCAGGATACGTCCGCCGCTGCCATGCACGGCCAGCACGACGTCCTGCCAGGCCTCGATCTGCTGCTGGCTGTGGATACCCGGCGTGTGCGGATACCCTACCCCCTGCGGCGAAATCTGCGTCGCCTCGGCGATGATCATGCCGGCGCTTGCGCGCTGACGGTAGTATTCCACGTGCAGCACCGTCGGCACTTCGCCCTCACCCGCGCGATTGCGCGTCAGGGGCGCCATGACGATCCGGTTGGGCAGTTCCAGGGCGCCCACCCGCAGCGGTGAGAATAGATCCTCGCTCATCTCGTGCGTACTCCGGTCAGTTGTCCTGATCCGCAGGAGGATACGGCGGCGCGCTCGCTGAAAAAAGGGGGGATACTACGGAGGATCGGCCACGCCCTTGGGCGACCGGCGCGCTATCCCGGCTGCCGGTGGTTGGCAGCCGGGCGTGGAACCTTAGACGATACGGTCAGCGTCAGGCGGCGACCGTACCCTCCGCCAGCTGCATTTCCATGATCTTGCGGATGCAGCTCTCATCCACCTCGTCCAGATCCGCGATCATCTCGAGTATGGCGTCTGCGTTCTCGGGCCTTTCCTGCAGCATCTGCAGGATCGATTCACAATCAAGTTCAGTCGAAATCCGGTCCATGACCGTTGCCTCCGGTGCGTGAGAAAACTAAGTATTAGTGTATTAGTATTTAATTATTTGTCAATTGACTCTGGTGCCTAGCCAGGCACAGAACACGCGTTGTTTGATCTCGGTCAAGAGGGCTGCACGCCAGGCGAGATCATTGCGCGCGCGGGCGCTATCGTGACAAGTGAGCCGGACGGCGGACAGCCGGATCTGTACCAATGCGAACCGGCGGCAGCCGCTTCCCGCAACGGGGTTATGGTTGCCGCGCGCCGGTTCGGCTTGCTTCAGAACGACGGTTGCAACCGCGAGGATGATCATCATGGCTTTCATAAGAAACCGGCGGATCGAACCTGAAATCCTGACCAGCACCCGCTGTGAGCGGGGCTTTGCGTGCCTGTCAACGGACGCGGCCTGCAACGTGGAACCGTTCGAGGACCGGGATGTGCAGTTGCTCAGGTGCCGGGATGACAAGGCTTGCGCCTATCGCCGCCAATACCGCGACCGGTTCATCTGCACCTGCCCGGTCAACCGCGCATCGTTCGGACTGAATTGAGCAGTGCCCGCTGCCGATCCGTGCAGCGCGGCGGGTATCAGTAGGCCGCGCGCTTCCTGATCAGTTCCCGCTCCAGCGCGATGATGTATTGCGTGATCATGCGCACTTGCTGCGGTGCAAGCGCACGGAAGCTGACACCGAGCAACACGCGGTCGCGCCCGCGGATGGTGCGCTGGTAACGCAACTCCACGGTGCAATACAACCACCCGGCCGCAGGCAGCTCGATCGCGCAGGCG
The DNA here is from genome assembly GCA_041395565.1 of Pseudomonadota bacterium. Classification (NCBI taxonomy): domain Bacteria; kingdom Pseudomonadati; phylum Pseudomonadota; species Pseudomonadota bacterium. Next base: position 49,845 of record JAWLAI010000007.1, read on the forward strand.
CAGGTCTGGCCCGCCACCAGGGCGGACGACACGTCGGGCAGTATCACGCCCGCTCCGCCGTGCGACAGATCGTGCAGCTCGCCCTCGTACAAGACCCCGTCCCTGCCTTCTAACAGTACCCGCAGCCGGTGCGCCATCGGCACGGGGGCGCGGAAGTCCTGACGTCGTTGCCGGTAGTCGAGCTGCGCCGGCAGCCGGGTACGATAGGTCACGACACCATCGTGGCTGTCGCAGGAATCCAGTGTGGTGCGGAAGCGGATGTCGATGCCGTCGAGCTTGCCGGTGACCCGCAGGCGGCGCTCCGCGAGCAGTATTTCGTGCCCGCTGGCGGGCAGCAGTTCATCCAGCAGCACGTGCGGCCCCTCGACCCCGACGATACAGCTGGTGAAACGGTCCGTGTATCCGGGTATGTCGATGGTCAGCAAGGCATGCTGTCGGGCCACGCGCTCGAGCAGCCGGGCGACCCGCACCGGGTTCGAGATGCGCTCGCTGTCGGGCAGTTTCGGCTGCGCGCTCGTTCCTGTAGTCCTTGCCATCCTGACTGGCCTGTCCACCGTCCGTTGCCGGGGGGCACCGCGCCATCACCTGCCGGCGCGCACGGGCGCCATCCCGGCATCCGGCCCCGTACCCCGGAAACGGCCGCCGTGAGCGGTTCTTGAGCGAACAGCCGCCTGATTTCCCGGTGTTTTCGGCCGGCTCCACGGGCAAGCGCCGGATCGCGCGGCGCAAAAAAAGGCAGCCGGGGGGGCCGGCTGCCACTAGGATGGAAAGATCCAATCAGAAACACCAAATTTGTACGCTAGGGGATTAACGTACGGTTACTACAGTAACCGGGCGGTCTTAAGGCAGTCTTAAGCCGCAATCCCGCGCTGACAGCGCCGGGATGAACCGCCCGCCCCGGACCTGCACTACAGTGCGACAACACGCACCGCAAGCCATCAGGTCAAACCCGCCGCGACCGCATCGAGCACCTGTGACAGACGCCCGAGCGCGATCACCTCGAGCCCGGACGGCGGCTTGCGCGGTCGGTTCGCGGCCGGGATGACGGCGTGCGTGAAACCGTGCTTGGCCGCCTCGTGCAACCGATCCTGGCCATTCGGCACCGGCCGCAGCTCGCCCGACAGGCCCACCTCGCCGAAGACGATCAGGCGTTCCGGCAACGGGCGGTCGCGGAAACTCGACAGCACGGCGAGCAGCACGGCCAGGTCGGCGGCGGTCTCCGTGACGCGTACGCCGCCCACCACGTTGACGAACACGTCCTGATCGCCGAGTGCCAGTCCACCGTGGCGGTGCAGCACCGCAAGCAGCATGGACAGCCGGTTCTGTTCCAGGCCGAGCGTCACGCGCCGGGGATTGCCGAACTGACTGGCATCCACCAGCGCCTGGACCTCCACCAGCAACGGCCGTGTCCCCTCCCAGGTCACCATCACCACGCTGCCGGGCACGGGCGTCTCGTGGCGCGACAGGAAGATGGCCGACGGATTGCTGACCTCGCGCAGCCCCCGTTCCGACATGGCAAATACGCCGAGCTCGTTGACGGCGCCGAAGCGGTTCTTGATCGCGCGCAGGATGCGGTAGCGGTCGCCGGGATCGCCCTCGAAGTACAGCACGGTATCGACCATGTGCTCGAGCACGCGCGGACCGGCCAGCGTGCCTTCCTTGGTGACGTGACCGACGAGAAACATCGCGATGCCGCTCTGCTTTGCGAAACGTACCAGTTGCGCCGCGCTCTCGCGCACCTGCGCGACCGAGCCGGGCGCAGACTGCAGCAGTTCGGTGTACAGCGTCTGGATGGAATCGAGCACCATCACCTGCGGCTGCTCGCGCTGCGCGGTGGCGATGATGCGCTCCACCGAGGTCTCCGAAAACAAGCGGATGTCGCGGCCGTCGATTCCGAGCCGGGCAGCGCGCAGCGAGATCTGCTCCAGCGATTCCTCGCCGGTGACGTAGAGCGAGACCAGCTTGCCGGACAGCGCCGCGAGCACCTGCAGCAGGAGGGTGGACTTGCCGATGCCCGGATCGCCGCCGAGCAGCACGACCGAACCGGTAACCAGGCCGCCGCCGAGGACGCGATCGAGCTCGTCGAGCCCGACCGAACTGCGGACATGGGCATCCGGCTGCACTGCCGAGAGCGGCGTGACCACCCCGCCGCTGCCGCCACTGTAGCTCGCGAAGCGCGTGGCACCGGCAGGGGCCGGCGCCGCCGTCACGCCTTCCACCAGCGTGTTCCAGCTGCCGCAGCCGCCGCACTGCCCCGCCCACTGCGGATACTGGCTGCCACAGACACTGCAGGTATAGATTGTTTTCGCTTTCGCCATGATCGCGGCTAGGGTAACCGGAACGGCGAACGGCGTCATCCCGAATGCCGCGGCCGCAGCTGCGGCAGAGTGGACATCGCCCGCGCTGGCGGGGTATAAGCGAGAGCTTGTCTCCAGCTGCCATTCCGACCCGAGGTAAGCAGATGCCCTGTCAACCGCGCGCCGCCTGCCCGGCTTCACCGCATGCATGCTGGCCCCGTCTCCTGCTCCTGCTGCTGACAGTGCTGACACTCGTGCCGGCCGGCGCCGGCCGTGCGGAGGATGCCCCGACGCCCCGGGATGCGCAGGTCACCGAAACCATCAATACCCTCACATCGCTGCAGCGCCTGCAGACCCAGTTGCGCAAGGACATGGAACTGCTGAGCGCGGCGCTCGAGGAAGCCCAGGGCACCGCGGAAAAGAAGGAGATCCAGACCCAGATCGACAAGCTGGACAAGGACCTGCAGGCAACCACGAAGAACCTGAAGGAGATCGCGGCCGGCGCGGACATCACCAGCCTGCGCGCCACCGAGGAAACCAAGTTCGACTTCCAGGCCGAGCTGTTCTCGCTGCTGCGCCCGGCCCTGAAGGAATTGAAGGAGATGACCAGCCATGTGCGGCAGAAGTCCGATCTCAAGGACAAGATCGCCTACTACAGCGCCAAGCTGCCGGTCACCGAACGCGCGGTCGCCAACATCACCCGCCTGTTGCAGGCCACCGATGACCCCGACCTGGAAAAGCACCTGCAGGGCATGCTGGCCGACTGGAACAAGCAGCTCACCTTCATGCAGAGCGAACTGCAGTCTGCGCAGCTGCAGCTGGAAAAACTGGAACGCTCCGAGGCCACTCTGGCGGAGGCCTCGCAGAGCTATCTCAAGTCGTTCTTCCAGGCCCGCGGGCTGTACCTGATCGAGGCACTGCTCGTTATCATCGGCATCCTGGTCCTCTCCCGGCTGTCCTATCGCCTGATGGTCCGGATGATTCCCGGCTACCGGGCGGAGCACCGCAGCTTCCGCCTGCGCCTGCTGGACCTGGTGCACCGCATGGTGACCACGCTGCTGGTGATCATTGGACCGATGGTGGTGTTCTACGTGGTGGAGGACTGGGTGCTGTTCAGTCTCGGCATCCTGCTGCTGATCGGCCTCGGCCTGACCCTGCGCCATGCCCTGCCGCGCTACTGGCAGCAGATCCAGCTGTTCCTCAATGTCGGCTCGGTGCGCGAGGGCGAGCGCATCGACATGGACGGCCTGCCCTGGCTGGTCAGGCAGATCAACATCTTCAGTATCCTGGAGAACCCGACCGCCGGCATTTGCCAGCGGGTGCGCATCGACAGCCTGGTGGACCTGAAATCGCGCCCGTGTCACAAGGACGATCCCTGGTTCCCGTGCGTTCGCGGTGACTGGGTGCTGCTGAGCGACGGCATGCGCGGTAAGGTGGTCGGCATCACCCAGGAGCTGGTCGAACTGGTCGCCCGCGGCGGCGCGCACCGTACCTATACCACCGGTGATTTCCTCTCGCTGTCGCCGCTCAACCTGTCGCGTAATTTCCGGCTCAAGGAAACCATCGGCATCAGCTACGGTCTGCAGCAGGACAGTGTGACCACCATACCGGAGCAGCTGAAGACCTTCGTGGCACGGCGCATCGAGGAATCGGGGTACGGCGAACAGCTGCTCAATCTGCGTGTCGAGTTCCAGCAGGCGAACACCTCCTCGCTCGATCTCGTGGTGATTGCAGATTTCGATGGCATGCTCGCCGACCTGTACAACCGCCTGCGCCGCTCGATCCAGGGCTGGTGTGTCGAGGCCTGCACGGCGCATGGCTGGGAGATACCGTTCACCCAGGTGACCCTGCACCAAGCCGACGCCGGCGCCTGACCCGCGCCCGGCCTGATGCCCGCATCCTGATCGGAATCGCCATGCTGCGGGACCAGGGATCGGAGCACTGCCGTGCTCGCTACCAGCCGGCTGCGTATGGTCGGACAGCAACGCGCGGTATACGCGCGCATGCCCGCCATTCGACAGGCATGCCGCCGCGCGAGTGACCGCCAGTGAACCCGGCGCGCTGCCCGCACCCGGGCGGGGCAGCGCACCCGGCCCGGATTTACATCGGGCCGATCAGCTCGGCATGCACGTTGCGGGATTGCACCCGCCCCAGCACCTCGCGCGAATTCATGCGCTCGCGATCGTACTGCACCAGCATCAGGTGATAGCGCAAGGGACAGAATTCGGCCGATTCGATCCCTTCGGAAGACTCCAGAAAACTCACCAGTTCCTGCCGCTGCCACTGATCGAGCGTCTCATCCACGTGCACCAGGATTTCCACGTTATTGCCCGGCCTGGGAAAAATACTTGCTGCTGCCTCTGCCATGACTCACACCCTCCTGTTCGGGTCTGCGCAAGACCCACCCGTTTGCCGTCGTCACCACTGTTGTCAACGCACTGTCACACCGATCGCGAAACCCCGTGGTTCCCGGAAATCCCCGGGTAGACAGTGCGCTCCCGTACTCCTGTCCCATGAACAGACCGGTTGTGCCGGCGCTTCGACAACGCCTGCGCCCGCATCCTCCGATGTCATGTACCACTGCAGCATCCCGCCAGCTTGACGCACAGCGCCGGAAGTCTTGCAGGCTGCATGGCACCGAATGCCTGTCCCTACAACACAGCTATAGTCAATTTCCCAGCACACATGTCCCGAAACGACGCGTATTGCCGACTCCATCACATAACCGTGACTGACAGCACGCCTGGGTGTCATCGTGATAAAAACACAGTAAGACAAACGTAGACGCTTATCCCGAACAGTCAAGGCAGACGGATGTACTAGAACCTTTCGCAAAACATGTCGTGCCGTTAGACAAACACATGTCCGCGGTGGCTGCCATCCAGCAATGGCTGTGAATGCCGGATTCCCGCCGACACGGGAATGACGAGCGGATGCGCCTGCAATGCAGATCGGAATGTCGAGATGGGCGCTGGAAACCAACGCGAAACTCCACGCGGTCGCGGCTTGACGGGATAACTAACGGCACCGCGCCTGCGGGACCAGCCTGCGCGCGGCAGCGGCAAGCTCAGCGATAGCGGTACTTCACCCGCCTGCTGATGCCGCTGAGGAGTTCGTAGGAGATGGTGCCGGCGGCATGGGCAACATCATCCACCGGCAAACCGTCGCCCCAGAGGATGACATCATCCCCGATGACGGCATCGGGCTGCCCGCCAAGATCGATACAAATCATGTCCATGGAGACGCGACCCGCAAGTGCCGCGTGCCGCCCCTTCACGAGCACCGGCGTACCGGCGGGCGCATGACGCGGATAACCATCGCCGTATCCGATCGCGGCCACCCCGATGCGCATGTCAGCGGGACACATCCAGTCACCGCCGTAACCGACTGCATCCCCCCGGCGACAGTCGGTGATGGCGATCAACGCGCTGCGCAGGGTCATTGCCGGTTTGAGCCCGAGCGCGGCGGCACTCTGACCCTGCAGCGGCGAGGCGCCGTAGAGCATGATGCCCGGCCGCACCCAGTCGGCGTGCGCGCCCGGCCAGGCCAGCACGGCGGCGGAATTGGCCAGCGTGCGTTCGCCATCACGATCACCCAGCGCCGCAGCAAACGTCGCGATCTGGGTTGCGGTGTAATCCGCCTCCGGCTCATCGGCGCGCGCGAAATGGGTCATGTAGCGCACGGTACCGATATGTGGTGCGGCGTGCAGTCGCGCCAGCACGGCGTCAAGGCGTGCCGGTGCGAAACCCAGCCGGTGCATACCGGTGTCGAGCTTGAGCCACACATCGACGGGCCGGGTGAGCCTGCCCTGCTCCAGCAGCGCCAGCTGATATTCGGAATGCACGACCAGGTCGAGCCGGTAACCGCACACGAGCGCGAGATCCGCGGCCGTGAACAGGCCCTCCAGCAGGACAATGCGCTGTTCCAGGCCGGCCTCGCGCAGGGCGATCGCCTCCTCCAGCCCGACCACGCCGAAGGCATCGGCGCCTGCCAGCGCCTGCGCGGTGCGCACCAGGCCATGACCGTAGGCATTGGCCTTGATGACGGCGATGACGCGGCTGGACGGCGCGGCCTGGCGTACGCGGGCGAGGTTGTGTTGCAACGCGCCACAGTCGATGTGCGCGTACGCGGGTCGCGTCATGCGTATTCGTTACCCGTGTAATAGGTGTCGCGGGCACAGTTCTCGAAGCGGGTGAACTGGCCGCGGAAGGTGAGCATGACCTTGCCGATCGGACCGTTGCGCTGTTTGCCGATAATGACCTCGGCCAGCCCCTTGTGCGGGCTGTCCTCGTGGTAGACCTCGTCGCGATAGATGAACATGATCACGTCCGCATCCTGCTCGATGGCACCCGATTCGCGCAGGTCCGACATCACCGGACGGCGGTCGGTCCGCTGCTCGAGGCTGCGGTTGAGCTGGGACAGCGCTATCACGGGAACGCTGAGCTCCTTCGCCAGCGCCTTCAGGTTACGTGAGATCTCGGAGATCTCGGTGGCGCGGTTCTCGCGGGAGTTGGACACCTGCATGAGCTGCAGGTAGTCGATCACGATCAGCCCGAGGTCGTGTTCGCGCTTGAGGCGGCGCGCGCGAGCGCGTAGTTCCACCGGCGTCAACGCCGGCGTGTCGTCGATGAAGATCGGCGCCGCGTCGAGCAGGCTGACCGCCGAGGTCAGGCGCGGCCAGTCGTCGTCGTCCAGCTTGCCGGTGCGGATCTTGTGCTGGTCGATATGCCCGAGCGACGACATCATGCGCAATGCCAGATGCTCGCCGGGCATTTCCATGCTGAAGATGCCGACCGGCACCTGGTTCTTGATCGCGGCGTTCTCGGCGAAATTGACCGCCAGCGTGGTCTTGCCCATCGACGGCCGCCCGGCGACGATGATGAGATCCGCGGGCTGCAGGCCGGCCGTCATGTTGTCGAGATCGGCAAAACCGGTGGACACGCCGGTGATATGGTCTTCCTGCTGCGACAGCATGTCGATGCGGTCGACGGCGGTTGCCAGGAGGGTACGGATGTTGATGAACCCGCGCTTGCCGCGCTTGCCCTGCTCGGCGATCTCGAACACCAGCTTCTCGGCGTGGTCCAGCAGGGCGCCCGAATCACGCCCTTCCGGCATGAAGGCGCTGCTGGCGATGCGGTTGCCCACCTCGATGAGCTGCCGCATCACGGAATTCTCGCGCACGATATCGGCATAGGCCTTGATATTTGCCGCGCTCGGGGTGTTCTGCGCGAGACGGCCGAGCGCGCTGAGGCCACCGACCTCGTCGAGCAGTTTGTTCTGCTCGAGCCACTCCGACAGCGTGACCGCATCCAGCGGATTGTTTCTTTCCGCGAGCTGCGCAATGGCACGGAAGATGAGGCGGTGGTCGCGCCGGTAGAAATCCTGTTCGCCGACCGCGTCGGCGACCGTATCCCAGGCGGAATTGTCGAGCATCAGTCCGCCGAGCACGGCCTGCTCCGCCTGCAGCGAATGCGGCGGCACCTTGAGCGCACTCGTGTCAGTGTGCAGGATGTCTGCAGAGCGAAGCGTATCGACCATTCGGTTCAGTTGTATGTGCGTGTGGCTCCCGACAGGCGCGTTAATAAATAGCACAGTCACCGCGCGAACACACCATTGCGTTGCAGCAGTAATTGTGCCTCGCGCCTGCACGGTCGCGTGGCGCCATGCGGACGCTGTCACGCGTCCGCATGGTGCTTGTTCAGTTACAGGAAGTTGCAGCCGGAAGTGACTGCAGGATGGATTATTCCGGCGTAATGCTCAGTTTTATCGTTGCATTGACATCGCTATGCAGGTGCAGGTGCACTTCGTACTCGCCGACCTGGCGAAACACACCTTCCGGCAGACGTATCTCGTGACGGTCGACTTCAACGCCCTGCGCCATAATCGCGCTGGCGATGTCCGCGGTACCGACAGAACCGAACAGCTTGCCCTCGTCGCCGGCGTTCGCAGCGATACTGACGTGCATGCCTTCCAGCTGCTCGCAGCGTGCCTGGGCGGCGGCGAGCGCCTCTGCGGCGGCCTGTTCCAGCTCGGCGCGCATGGATTCGAAGGCGGCGATGTTCTCCGGCGTCGCCAGCTTCGCCTTGCCCTTGGGTACCAGGTAGTTTCTGCCGAAACCCGGCTTGACCTTGACCCTGTCGCCCATGGCACCGAGATTCTCGATCTTCTCAAGCAGGATGATTTCCATGTTTACAACCTCTGAAAGTAGTTATGTCAATTGCTTCCGGTCGCGCCCCGCCGCAGCCGCCGCCGGAAGTCGATCCAGGTGTCCAGCAGTCCGCCCGTGGCCAGCACCAGGCTCGCCTGCGGCACGAATACCAGCGCCAGGTACACGCCGACCAGCATGCCCGCGCCCCACCTGACCTGTTGCAGCAGGCTGTGCAGCACGGCCAGCCCGATCAACAGGTACGGGACCAGCATTATCATGGCCAGCTGCGCGCCCAGCGCGCCGCCGGTGCCCGGTACCACCCGCGCCAGTACCAGCATGGCCAGGGTCAGCAGCCCCGCCATCGAACCCAGGCGCAGCCGGCAGAATTCCTCGCGAAAGGCGCCGGGTCGCACCAGCAGCGACTGCCACCAGCGCGCCAGCAACAGGCTGCCCGTGACACCGGTGATCTGCGACGCCACCACGGCACCGGTCAGCAGCGCGGCGATCCGGGCGCGCAACGCACCGTCGTCCAGCCAGCCGAAGGTGACACCGACCTCCTGCAGCGCCTTGCCGAAATCCTGCAGGCGCTGATCCCACCATTGAGCGGGATCATCGAAATACCCGTATGCCGCCAGCAGCAGGCAGGCACCGAAAGCCACGGCCGCCAGCAGCGCGTGCCCCAGCGATCGCGTCTGCCGCAGCACCGCTGCCAGCAGCCAGCACGGCAGCCACAACAGCAACACCGTCAGCAGGCTCATCACCTGTATGGCGTGTACGCCACCCTGTTCCATGACCAGGCCCAGCGCCTGGTAGCACAGCAGCGTGGCTGCACTCGCCAGCAGCAGCACCTGTAGCCCGGACACGACCCCGATGTGCAGGGTCACCAGCGCCACGGCCGCCGCCGCCATGTATCCGAACACCGTGGTGAACGGTACGTACAGGTAGGTGAGTATGCCCGCGACGGCGATAACCAGTACGGCCGTCCAGCGCCCCCTGACAATGAGTTCTGCCAGGCTTTTCATGCCAACCCGCTGCGTTGGGCTCCAGCCTGCGGAACCCGGTGCGGATACAGCGCTAGTGCGCGTCCGTGTATGGCAGCAGGGACAGATAGCGCGCACGCTTGATCGCGGTGGACAGCTGGCGCTGGTACTTGGCCTTGGTGCCGGTGATGCGGCTGGGCACGATCTTGCCGGTTTCGGTGATGTACTGCTTCAGGACGGCGAGATCCTTGTAATCGATTTCCTTGGTGTCCTCCGCGGTAAAGCGGCAGAACTTGCGGCGACGGTAGAAACGGGCCATGGTGTTTCCTCTTCGATGCTGTAGACGTTGCGTTATCAGGAGGTCGCGGCCTAGGCCGCATCCTCGTCGTCGGACGCGCCGCGGTCGCTGTCGGCATTGCTGCTGTCGTCGCGACTCTCGCGCTCGCGTTTCTCGTCCGGCTTCTTGATCAGCGGCGAGGCCTCGGTGACGGCCTCGTTGCGATTGATCACGAGATTGCGGATAACGGCGTCGTTGAAGCGGAAGGAACTGTTCAGCTCGTCCAGCACGGCGGTGCTGCACTCGATGTTCATCAGCACGTAGTGCGCCTTGTGCAGCTTCTGGATCGGATAGGCCAGCTGGCGGCGGCCCCAGTCCTCCAGACGGTGGATCCTGCCGCCGTCGCTCTCGATCGTCGCCCGATAGCGCTCGATCATGGCAGGCACCTGTTCGCTCTGGTCAGGGTGGACCAGAAACACGACTTCGTAATGTCTCATCTAAGACCCCTTGTGGATTAGCAGCCTGCGGTCGCTGCCGCAGGCAAGGAGCTGGTTTTTCAGCTGATAATCAGCCGCTTGTAAAGAGCGCGCATTCTAGGGGATGACACCGGCCATGTAAAGCCGGTACCGGGCGGTCCGCCCGGCGGACCGCGACGGGGTGCCGCGAATACAAGCTATCCCGCTGTTACCGCTATATTTTCCGGGCCGAACGCTGACGCACGGCCTCGAACAGCAGGACCCCGGCCGCCACTGAGACGTTCAGGCTCGAGACCGTGCCGGCCATGGGGATGGCCACCTCGAAATCGCACAGTTCGCGGGTCAGCCGGCGCAGACCGCCGCCCTCGCCGCCCAGCACCAGCGCGAGCGGCCCGGTCAGGTCGGCCGCATAGACCGGCTGCGGCGCGCTGTCACTGGCACCGTAGAGCCAGATGCCCGCCGCACGCAGGGTGCGCAGGCAGCGCGCCAGATTGGTTACCGTAACCACCGGCAGGGCCTGTACCGCGCCGCAGGCAACCTTGTGCACCACCGGCGTGATGCCGGTGGCGCGGTCCCTGGGCAGGATCACCGCATGCACGCCGGCGGCATCCGCGCTGCGCAGGCAGGCGCCAAGGTTGTGCGGATCCTGCACACCGTCCAGCACGAGCAGCAAGGCCGGTTCCCCGAGCGCGGCAAGCAGGGCCGGCAGGGCCTGCTCGTCCAGCGCGAGGCCGTCGCCCCGCACCGTGGCGAGGACACCCTGATGATTGATTCCCGGGAGGCGCTGATCCAGCGCTTTCCGGCTCACGCGCTCGACACTGATACCGGCCGCTTGCGCCTGTGCCAGCAGCGCGGCGCGGCGTGTGTCGCCACCGCCGACAATGGCCAGTGCAGCCACCGCCGTCGGGCGCGTGGCCAGCAGCGCCGCCACGGCATGCATCCCGTAGACATGTTCCGGCCTACTCATGAAACCTGCCGGCTCACTGGCGCGACTTGCGACGCAGGCCGGAACCGCGCCGGGCCTTGCGTCCCCTGCCGCTGCGTCCGGCGGCCTGCTCGTCCAGCTCGAAATCGATCTTGCGCTCGTCGAGATTGACCTGCATCACCCGGACGGTCACCTCGTCGCCGAGCCGGAAGATGCGCCGGGTACGCTCGCCGATGAGCCAGTGCCGGGTCGGCTCGTAATGGTAGAAGTCATTGCCGAGCGCGGTGACGTGCACCAGGCCTTCGACATAGATGTCGGACAGTTCCACGAAAATCCCGAACGAGGTCGTGGCGCTGATGATGCCGGCGAAGCTCGCGCCGATCTTGTCCAGCATGTACTCGCACTTCAGCCAGTCGATGGCATCGCGCGTGGCATCGTCGGCGCGTTGCTCGGTCGCCGAGCAGTGCTCGCCCAGGTCGAGCATGTCGCCGGACGTGTAGTGAAAGGACTTCGACTTGCGACCCGCCAGCACGTGGCGGATGGCACGATGCACCAGCAGGTCGGGATAGCGCCGGATCGGCGAGGTGTAGTGCACGTACTGCGGATGCGCCAGGCCGAAGTGCCCGATATTGACCGGGCTGTATTCGGCGCGCGGCATGGAACGCAGCAATACGGTGTTGATCAGATGTTCGTCCGGGCGCCCGCGCACCTGTTCCAGCAACGCGGAATAGTCACGCGCCGCGGGTTTTGCCCCGCCCCGCAGCCCGAGCCCCAGCTCGTTGAGGAATTCCTGCAGGTCGGAGATCTTCTCCGGCGCCGGGGTCGCGTGCACGCGGTACAGCGTGGGCATGTTATGCCGTTCCAACAGCCTCGCGGCGGCGACGTTGGCGGCAATCATGCATTCCTCGATGACCTTGTGGGCATCGTTGCGCACCAGCGGCACGATGCGCTCGATCTTGCGCTCCTGCCCGAACACGATGCGCGTCTCCGTGGTCTCGAAATCGATCGCGCCGCGCTTCGTGCGCGCAGCGCGCAAAGCCTGGTAGAGCAGGTACAGTTCGTCGAGATGCGGCAGCAGCGCCGTGCGCCGTGCGCGCGCCGCCGCGTCGCGCTCGACCATGATCGCGGCGGCCTCGTCGTAGGTCAGGCGCGCGTGCGAGCGCATCAGGCCGTCGAAGAAGCGCGACCGCACCAGGCTGCCGTCGCGCTTGATGATCATCTCGCACACCAGGCACAGGCGGTCGACATCCGGATTCAGCGAGCACAGGCCGTTGGACAGGATCTCGGGCAGCATCGGGATGACACGCTCGGGGAAGTACACCGAGTTGCCGCGCTCGCGCGCCTCCAGGTCCAGCGCCGTATCGGGCTTGACGTAGTGCGACACGTCGGCGATCGCCACCAGCAGGCGCCAGCCCCCGGCCGTGCGTTCGCAGCACACCGCATCGTCGAAATCGCGCGCATCCACGCCATCGATGGTGACCAGCGGCGTCTTGCGCAGGTCCTCGCGGCCGCGTTTCGCCGCAGCCGGCACCTCCGCACCCAGACCCGCGATCTCCTGCGTCACGGCCGCCGGCCAGACCAGCGGCACGTCGTGGCTGCGTATGGCGATGTCGATCTCCATGCCCGGCGCCATGTGGTCGCCGAGCACCTCCAGCACCCTGCCGACCGGCGGCGTGCGCTTGGTCGGCTGCTCGATGATCTCGACGGTGACGATCTGTCCGTGCGCCGCGCCGCCCGCCGCCCCCGCCGGCACGACGATTTCCTGCGGCAGACGCTTGCTGTCGGGGCTGACGAAGGTGGCGCCGTGCTCGTTGTAGAAACGACCCACGACCTGCTGGGTATTGCGCCGCAACACCTCGACCACCGAACCCTCGCGCCGCCCGCGCCGGTCCACGCCGGTGATGCGCACCAGCGCACGGTCGTTATGGAACAGCGCGCGCATCTGGCGCGCCGACAGGAACACGTCGTCGCTGGCGTCGTCCGGCACCAGGAAGCCGAAGCCGTCCGGGTGGCCCAGCACGCGGCCGGCAACCAGGTCCAGGCGGTCGGCCACGGCATAGCGGTCGCGCCGGTTCTGCACCAGCTGGCCGTCGCGGGTCATGGCGTTCAGACGACGTCGCAGCGCCTCCAGGCCGTCCTCCGTGTCGATCCCGAGCAGCGTGGCCAGTTCCTCGCGGCTGACAGGGTGATCGACCTCGTTGATGATCTCGAGGATATGCTCGCGGCTGGCGATCGGCCGTTCATAGCGCGCTGCCTCGCGGTCCGCGTGCGGATCGCGCCGGCCGCGGGAGGACGACTTGTTACGGGTTTTTCGTGGCATCGGGGCTGACTCGGGTGCCGCGGCAGATGCGCATCGCGGCAGGTAAATTGACAAGAGAAAAATCAGGCGGTAGAGTTCGCGGCTCGCCAGGCAGCTTCATGCTGTCATCCATCCCGCCGAGGTGGTGAAATTGGTAGACACGCTAGCTTCAGGTGCTAGTGGGGGTAACCCCGTGGAGGTTCAAGTCCTCTCCTCGGCACCACTTCCCTGCCGCTCCGGCGCCCGCCCCGCTCAGTCATAGGGATTCTGCAGCACGATCGTCTCCGCGCGGTCGGGACCGGTCGAGACGATGGCGATCGGCGTGGCACACAACTCCTCGATCTTGCGCAGATAGGACCGGGCGGCGGCCGGCAGATCCTCCAGCCGTTTCGCGCCCACGGTCGATTCCTGCCATCCCGGCATTTCGATGTACTCCGGCCGGCAGCGTTCCAGCAGGTCGGCACCGGCCGGGGGCACCTCGATGCGCTCGCCGTCGAGCGTGTAGGCGACGCAGATCTGCAGCGTATCGAGCCCGTCCAGCACGTCCAGCTTGGTGATGCACATGCCGGTCACGCTGTTGATCTCCAGCGAACGCCGCAGGGCGACGGTGTCCAGCCAGCCGCAGCGGCGCTTGCGCCCGGTGGTGGCCCCGAACTCGTGGCCGCGCTCGCCGAGGTGGTCGCCGTCGGCATCGAACAGCTCGGTCGGGAACGGGCCGGCACCGACGCGCGTGGTATAGGCCTTGACGATACCCAGTACGTAATCGAGATGACGCGGTCCCACACCGCTGCCACTGGCCGCGCCGCCGGCCGTGGTGGTCGACGAGGTGACATAGGGATAGGTGCCGTGGTCGATGTCCAGCAACGCGCCCTGTGCGCCCTCGAACATGATGTCGCGGCCCTCGCGGCGCAGGCGGTGCAGCAGTCCGGGGATGTCCGCGACCAGCGGCCGGATCTGCTCGGCCTGGGCCAGCGCGGTGTCGAGCACCTGCCGGTAGTCGACGGGTGCGGCCTTGAAATAATGCACTAGCGCGTGGTTGTGGTATTCCATGACCTCGCGCAGGCGTTCAGTGAAATGCGCGGCATCCAGCATCTCGCCCAGCCGCAATCCGCGGCGCGACACCTTGTCTTCGTAGGCCGGACCGATACCGCGCCCGGTGGTGCCGATGGCCTTCTTGCCGCGCGCCGCCTCGCGCGCCTGGTCGAGCGCGATGTGATAGGGCAGGATCAGCGGGCAGGACTCGCTGATCCGCAGACGTGCGCGCGCCGGCACGCCGGCCGCCTCCAGCATGGCAAGCTCTTCCAGCAGCGCATCCGGCGAGAGCACGACGCCGTTGCCGATCAGGCACAGCACGTTCGCGCGCAGGATGCCGGACGGGATCAGGTGCAGCACCGTCTTGGCACCGTCGATGACCAGGGTATGGCCGGCGTTGTGCCCGCCCTGGAAGCGCACCACCGCCGCGGCGCGATCGGTGAGCAGGTCGACGACCTTGCCCTTGCCCTCGTCACCCCACTGGGTACCAATGACGACTACGTTCTTGCCCATGACTTGTCTCGCTCTGATCTTAATGATGTCCTGTTGGTTAGCGGCGCAGCAACGCCGCTGCCGGCGCGGCCCCGCCGTGCCGGTGACCACATGTCATGCAGGGTACCCGCTACTGCTGCGCCGCCGGATCAGCCCAGCGGCCTGACCACCCAGCCGCCCGCCTCCCGCACCAGTTGCCGCTCGCAGCCCAGCTCGCGCGCGGTTCCGGCCTGACCCGGCAGGCCGCGCAGTACCCGTTCCCCCCGGCCGCGCAGCTCGGCCACCGCCGCCTCCAGCGGCCCCTCGCTGTCCGCGGGTGCGAATATTGCACCCGGGCGGCCGGAGAAGTCACGCGGACTGAGGTCCATCAGGGTTTTCAGATCGGTACTGAAGCCGGTCGCCGGCCGCGCCCGCCCGAAGACCTCGCCGATCGCATCGTAGCGCCCGCCGCGGGCGATCTCCTGCCCGCAACCGGGCACGAACACGGCGAACACCATGCCGGTCTGGTAACGGTAGCCGCGCAGTTCGGCCAGGTCGAAATCGATCTGCACGTCGCCGGCATGGGCCTGCAGCCGGTCGGCGATGGCGCGCAGGTTCTCCAGCGCCTGGATCACCTTCGCGCCGGCGCCGTCGAGCACCTCGCGCGCGCCGTAGAGCACGTCCCAGCTGCCATTGAGGCCGGCCAGCGCTGCCAGTCGTGCCCGCGGCCCCGGATCGCGCACCAGCTGATCCAGCATCTCGCCGATCTCGACCTCCGCCTTGCGCTGCAGCGCTTCGAACAGATCGTTCTCCTGCCCGACGTTCAGGCCGGCGTCGTGCGCGAGGCCGCGGAAGATGCCGACGTGGCCGAGGTTGAGATGCAGATCGGGAATCTCCAGCAGCGCCAGCGACTCCAGCACCAGACGCAGGATCTCGACATCGCTGTCGACGCCGGCGTGGCCGAACAGTTCGGCGCCGACCTGCAACGGGCTGCGGGAACCGCCGAAACCGTCGCTGCGGGTGTGCAGCACGGTGCCCAGGTAGCAAAGCCGGGTCGGGGCGTCGCGGCGCAGCGGATGGGCATCGATACGCGCGGCCTGCGGCGTCATGTCGGCGCGTATCCCCAGCATGCGTCCGCTCAGCAGGTCGGTGACCTTGAAGGTCTGCAGGTCGAGGTCATTGCCGGCGCCGGTCAGCAGCGACTCGAGGTACTCGATCAGCGGCGGCATGATCAGCTCGTAGCCCCAGCGCGAAAACAGGTCGAGCAGTTCGCGCCGCGCATACTCCAGCCGCCACGCCTCTGGGGGCAGCACCTCCTCGACGCCTTCCGGCAGCAACCACTGATCCTTGCGACTCATGTCGGTTTCCTGTGTTTCAGCCACGCACCAGGTACAGCAGGAGCGTCCCGAGCGCCATGCTGGCCAGTCCGGCCAGGCGCAGCGTCCGGTCATCGACCTGCGACACGGTCTCCAGCATGCGCCGCATGCCGCCCGGGTTGAGAAACGGCAGCATGCCCTCGATGACCAGCACCAGCGCGAGTGCGGCGAGCAGGTCGGCCCAGTTCAGCACGGGCATGCCGACCGGGCCGGGGCTGTGCCGGCAGAGCGCGCCGCGTGCCGCACCTACCTGTCAGCCTGGCTGCCGCCGGTGCTCCCGAAATAACGGAAGAACTCGGAATCGGGCTCGAGCACCAGCACGTCCTGCGGACTCGCCAGCGCCGTGCGATAGGCGTTCATGCTGCGGTAGAAATCGTAGAACTCGCGGTTCTTGCCGTAGGCCTTGCCGTAGATTTCCGTCGCCTTGGCGTCGCCCTCGCCGCGGATCTTCTCGGCGTCGCGCTGGGCCTCGGCGAGGATGACCGTACGCTCGCGCTCGGCGACGGCACGGATCCCCTTGGCGGCCTCCTCGCCCTGGGCGCGGTGTTCCTTGGCGATACGCTCGCGTTCGGCGCGCATACGCTGGAACACCGAGTTGCGGACATCCTCGGGCAGCTCGATCTGCTTGATGCGCACGTCGATGATCTCGATACCGAACGGCGATACCTCGGTGTTGCCGACCCGGGTGAGGTTGTCCATCATCTGGGCGCGCTCGCCGGAGACGACCTGCTTGATGGTGCGCTGATCGAATTCGAGCTGCAGACCGTTCTTGATGATCTGCAGCAGGCGCAGGCTCGCCGCGCGTTCGTCACCCACGAACGAGGTGTAGAACTTCGCGGCGTCGGCGATGCGCCACTTGATGAAGAAGTTGACGGAGACGTTCTTCTTCTCGCTGGTCAGGAAGCGCTCGGGGCGCGTGTCCAGCGTGAGGATGCGCTTGTCGAACTTGCGCACGTTGTTGAGCGGCCAGGGCGCCTTGAAATGCAGGCCCGGGCCGTAATCCGCGCGCACGATCTCGCCGAGCTGGAAGCGGATCGCGACCTGGCGCTCGTCGACGATGAAGATCGAGGTCATGGCGACCAGGGCGGCCAGTGCCAGCAGTACTATCAGGACTCGGACCATGATCAACGCCCTCCCTCGCCGCGCGTGCTGCGGCGCAGCGGGATATCGGGCTGCTCGCCCGTCGCCGCATCCGGCAGGTACGAGGCGCCCATGTCCGGCGTCGACAGCATGCTGCCGCGCGACTCCATCAGGCGATCCAGCGGGATGTACATGAGGTTGTTGCCGTCCTTGACCTGCATGACGACCTTGCTGGTGTTCGCCAGCACGTACTCCATGGTCTCGAGGTACATGCGCTTGCGGGTCACCTCGGGCGCCTTCTCGTACTCGGTCAGCGTCTGCAGGAAGCGGCTGGCCTCGCCCTCGGCCTTGGCGATGACCTGCTCGCGGTAGGCGTTTGCGTCCTCGCGCTTGCGCGTGGCGTCACCGCGCGCCTTGGGCAGGATATCCAGGGCATAGGCCTCGGCCTGGTTCTTGTAGCGCACCTCGTCCTCCTGCGCCTTGATGGCATCCTCGAACGCGCCCTGCACTTCCTCCGGCGGCTGCGGATCCTGCAGGTTGACGCTGGTGAGCACCAGGCCGGTGCGGTACTTGTCGAGCATCTCCTGGGTCAGGTCCTTGGTCTGCTGCACGATGGTGCCGCGGCCGCCGCTGAGGAAGGCGTCCATGGCGATGCCGCCGACCACCTCGCGCAACGCGCTCTCGGTGGCCTCCTGCAGGGTGAAATCAGGATCGCGGACCTGGAACACGTAGTCCTTCGCGTCCTTGATCTGGTACTGCACGGCCAGCTCGACCTGGATGATGTTCTCGTCCTTGGTCAGCATCTTGGCCCGGTGGCTGACCGTGCGCAGACGGTCGACATCGACCACGTCGACGGTGTCTACGCCACGCGGGTACCAGTGCGGTCCCGGCTCGGTGACGGCGTGGAACTTGCCCAGGCGCAGGACGACGCCGCGCTCGGCCGGTTCGACGATATAGATGCCGGAGAGCACCCACGCCAGCAGCGCGAGCACCAGCACCAGACCAAAATTGAACGGTTTGCCGTTACCGCCGCCACCGCGCCCGGCCCGGCCGCCGAAAAAGCTGTTCATGCGTTCGCGCAGCTTGCGCGCCACCTCGTCGAGGTCCGGCGGGCCTTCGTTACCGCCGCCACCCCACGGGTCGCGCTTGCCGCCACCCGGTTCATTCCATGCCATACGATACACTCCAGTCAGCAAACAATGCCCGGCACGCCGGTTGGCATGCGCACGGCCAGTGTGCAAGTTTAAGAAGCTTGGGCGGTGCCCGCAACAAGTGCGGAGGAATCAGCAGGATGGAATTCGCTCTCGCCCCCTGCCTCGCGAATCAGCCGGTCGATGTTACGCTGCGCCATGCAGATCTCCAGCCACCAGTTGCCACGCTCGTCGACACGCTCGGACAGGACCTGGCCGATAGTATACAGCGATGAGCGCACCGCCCCGGCCGTGACGGGCAGGCGCAGCCAGCCATGCACCTGGTGGCCCTCGAAATGCGCACTGAGCGCCTCTGAAAGCAGTTCCAGGCCGGCGCCGGACACCGCGGACACCCAGACCCGGTCCGGCAGGCCGTCCGGCCCGTATTCCAGATGCGGCTCGAGATCCGCCGCCAGGTCGATCTTGTTGTAGACCCGTATCTGCGGTATCTGTGCCGCCCCGATCTCCTCGAGCACCGCGTTCACCTGCTCGATGTGCGCGAGCTTCTCCTCGTCCTGGGAATCCACCACGTGCAGCAGCAGGTCGGCGCGCCGCGTCTCCTCGAGGGTGGCGCGGAATGCCGCGACCAGGTCATGCGGCAGGTGGCGGATGAAACCCACGGTGTCCGCCAGCACCAGCGGACCGACCCCGGGCACCTCGATGCGCCGCAGCGTGGGATCGAGCGTGGCGAACAGCTGGTCGGCCGCGTAGGCATGCGCACCGCTCAGGGTATTGAACAGCGTGGACTTGCCGGCGTTGGTGTAGCCGACCAGCGAAACCGTGGGAATCTCGGCACGGGCGCGCGCACGGCGACCCTGGTCGCGCTGGCGCTCCACCTTCTCGAGGCGACGGTTGATCATCTTGATGCGCGCATTGATCATGCGGCGGTCGGACTCGAGCTGGGTCTCGCCCGGTCCGCGCAGGCCGATACCGCCTTTCTGGCGCTCGAGATGCGTCCAGCCCCGCACCAGGCGGCTGGACAGGTGTGTCAGCTGCGCCAGTTCGACCTGCAGCTTGCCTTCGAAGGAACGTGCACGCTGCGCGAAGATATCCAGGATCAGGCCCGTGCGACCGAGCACGCGACAGGACAGCAGGCGCTCGAGATTGCGCTCCTGGCTGGGGCTCAGGGTGTGATTGAAGATCACGACGTCGGCTGCGTGTTCGCGTACCGCGACGTGGATTTCCTCGGCCTTGCCCTGACCGACGTACAGCCGGGGCTCGGGTACCGCGCGCGTCGCCGTGATGGTGGCGACCGGTGTCGCACCTGCGGAACGGACCAGCTCGGTGAATTCCTGCAGATCTTCCTGCCCGGCCTGTGCCGGGAAAAACACATGGACCAGTACGGCCCGCTCACCAGACTTAGGGCGTTCGAACAATCAACTGCACCATCATGAAGGGATCGTGTTCAGGCATTGCCGGGCTCCGAACCGCCCGCGTCGTCGCCGCCGGAGATCCGCACATTGCGCGCCGGCACCACCGTGGAGATCGCATGCTTGTAGACCATCTGGCTCACCGCATTCTTGAGCAGCACCACAAACTGATCAAATGATTCGATCTGACCCTGCAGCTTGATGCCGTTCACCAGGTAGATCGATACCGGGACTCGCTCTTTGCGCAGCGCATTCAAAAATGGATCCTGCAAAGATTGTCCTCTATTCATGTCATTATCTCCTTTTTGTTGTACTACCAGCCAGCTGTGGCCGACAGACCGCTAATTTCGCGTGAATATTAGTGGAATATGCGGTTTAATTCCACGATCTTTATCATACCTGTTTTCCTGCCGTATCACAGACTTGTTTCAGACCCGCGCCAGAACCTCGGCGACCCGTGCCGCAATGCGTCCGGGGGTCGCCGGATCCTCCGGCGCAAACACCTCGGCATCCCGCTCGCTGCGCAGCCAGGTGAGCTGCCGCCTGGCGTATTGCCGCGTGACCGCCGTGATTTTCCTGAGCATTTCCTCCCGTGACAGGCCGCCTGCGAGGTACTCCCACATCTGGCGGTAACCGACTGCGCGCAGGGCCGGGAGTTCCGGCGTCAGGTCGCCACGCCCCATCAGGGTGCGTACCTCGGCCTCGAACCCGGCCGCGAGCATGGCAGCAAAACGGGCCTCGATGCGCGCGTGCAGCAGCGCCCGGTCCGCAGGCATCAGGGCGAGCTTCAGCACCCGTGTCGGCAGCGCCGCGCCGCGCCCCCGCGCCAGCAACTCGCTCATCGGTTTCCCGGTCATTTCATAAACTTCCAGCGCACGCAGGATGCGCTGCGTATCGTTGGCATGGAGCCGCGCCGCAGTCGCCGGGTCCACCGCCGCCAGGCGCCGGTGCAGCGCCGCAAGCCCCTGCCCGGCCAGCTCGGCCTGCAGTGTGGCCCGCACGGCCGGGTCCGCGGCCGGCAACGGGGACAACCCCTGCTGCAGGGCGCGAAAATACAGGAAGGTCCCGCCGACCAGCAGCGGCACCCGCCCGTGCGCACCGATTTCGTGCATGGCGGCCAGCGCATCGGCACGAAACTCCGCCGCCGAATACGGCTCGGTCGGCTCGCGGATATCGATCAACCGGTGCGGGGCCTCGCGCAGCAGTGCCGGGCCCGGCTTGGCGGTCCCGATATCCATGCCGCGGTAGACCAGCGCCGAATCGACGCTGATGATCTCCAGCGGGAAGCGGCGCACCAGTTCGGCCGCCAGCGCGGTCTTGCCCGCGGCGGTCGGCCCCATCAGGAAGATGGCGGGCGGGAGATCGTGTTCAGACATTGACAGGAATCATCACGCGCAAAGCCGCCACGGCGCCATGTGCATCAAATCGCCTCAGCGGGCAAGCGTTCACACAGGATATACATGCGGTTCACGAAAAGTGTTCTGGGGCTGGGGTGATTGATTTTCAAGATCACTTGAACCTGTCTCGGAATATGTCCTGGTGTTGGATGACGTCACGTCCGCGGTGGCCGGCATCCAGAAACGCCTTTGAATACCGGATTTCCGCCTGCGCGGGAATGCCAACCGCATGCGCTTGCACTGCAAATCGGGATTTTGAGACTAGATCCATCTCAAAATTGGAAAATCCTGCGGTGGCCATGTTTCTTGTCATTCCGGCGCAGGCCGGAATCCAGTATTGCGCGGGTTTGCTGGATGCCCGCCTGCGCGGGCATGACGATGTACGAATGCTTGTACCAATTTTGAGATAGGTTCTAGTTAGTTACTCAGGCGTGCCATTGCCAAATAGACTTTCTCTGCGCTCTCCGTGCCCTCAGCGGCGTATTTCTCTTGGCGCCGTGGCGGCTTTGCGCGTGATGGTTGTTTTACCGACCGCGCAGAAACAGCTTGTCGAGTTCCGCCATGCCGAGCTGCACCCAGGTCGGACGTCCGTGATTGCACTGGCCGCTGCGTTCGGTGCGCTCCATGTCGCGCAGCAGGGCATTCATCTCCTCCTGCGTCAGGCGGCGGTTGGCGCGCACCGAGCCATGACAGGCCATGGTGGCCAGCAATTCGTTGACTGAATCCTGCACCCGCGTGCTGCTGCCATGCTCGAGCAGGTCGGACAGGACATCGCGCACCAGCGCCCCGATGTCCGCATCGTGCAGCAGTGCGGGGATGGCACGCACCACGATCTGCTCGCGGCCGAGCCGGTCGATATCCAGTCCCAGCGCCCGGAAGGTATCCTGCCGCGACTCGCTGGCGTCCGCCTCGCGGGCGCTGACATCCAGCCGCAGCGGCACCAGCAGCGGCTGCGAGCGGATGCCGGCCCCGGCTTCCGCCTGCTTGAGCTGTTCGTAGGTGATGCGCTCGTGGGCGGTGCGCATGTCGACCAGCACCAGGCCCTGCGCGTTCTGTGCGAGTAGTGTACACCCCGTGCAGCTGCGCCAATGCGAAACCGAGCGGATACGCCGCCACCGGCGCCGCCTCCGCCGGCACCGTGACCGGCGCGGCCGCGGGCGACGGATGCAGGTCGGCATAGCGGCTGACCTGCTCGCGCACATCCAGGCGCAGGCCGTGCTGGGCCGGGGGCGCGGCGTAGTGCCGGGCGCCGCCCGCGGCCGCGGCTGCCGGCCGTTCTGGCGGCGTCGGCGGCAGCGCAGCCGGCGCCGCCGGCCGCACCTGCGCCAACGCCTCGTGCAGGGTGCGGAACAGGAAATCGTGCACCAGGCGGCTGTCGCGGAAGCGCACCTCGTGCTTGGTCGGATGCGCATTGACGTCCACCGCGGCCGGCTCGATCGTCAGAAACAGCGCGTAGGCCGGATGCCGGCCATGGA
Organism: Pseudomonadota bacterium; assembly: GCA_041395565.1. Lineage (NCBI taxonomy): Bacteria > Pseudomonadati > Pseudomonadota > Pseudomonadota bacterium. The sequence goes on from JAWLAI010000007.1 coordinate 72,638, forward strand.
ACAGCACATCCTGATAGGCCTGGCGCACCGCGTGGGTGACCAGCTTGTCGCGCACCATACGGCCATTGACGTAGAAATGCTGCAGATCGGGCTGGCTGCGCGAAAACGCCGGCTGCGCGACCCAGCCGTGGAGCCGGAGTCCGGCTGCCGCGTGCTCCAGATACAGCGCCTGCTCCATGAAGGCCTTGCCGCACAGGTCGGCCACGCGCCGTTCCTGCTCGGCCTGGCTCGCGGCGGCGGGCAGGCGCAGCACGGTGCGCTGGTTGTGCTGCAGGGTGAAGGCCACCGGAAAACTCGATAGCGCGATGCGCTGCACGACCGTCTCGATATGCTTGTACTCGGTGCTGTCGCTGCGCAGGAACTTGCGCCGCGCGGGGGTGTTGAAGAACAGGTCGCGCACGTCGACGGTGGTGCCGCGGGGGTGCGCCACCGGCGCCGCTTCCAGCAGGCGGTCGGAACCGTCGCCCTGCACCATCCAGCCCTGCGCCGCCGTCGCGCTGCACGAACTCAGCTCCAGGCGCGACACCGAGGCGATGCTGGGCAGCGCCTCGCCGCGGAAACCGAGCGTGCCGATGCGTTCCAGGTCTTCGAGCGAGGTGATCTTGCTGGTGGCATGGCGTGACAGGGCCAGCGACAGCTCCTCGCGCGGGATCCCGCTGCCGTCGTCGCGCACCCGGATACGCTGGCGGCCGCCCTGTTCGATGTCGATGTCGATACGGGTCGCACCGGCGTCCAGGCTGTTTTCCAGCAGCTCCTTGACCACCGAGGCCGGCCGCTCGATGACCTCGCCCGCGGCGATCTGATTGACCAGTTGTGAAGGCAGGACCTGTATGGACATGACGGTACCGGGCAGTGGCGGATCGAGCCACCGATCATACCGTCCGCGGCGGTGCCGGAGTACCCCGGCGGGTGGAACCCGCTCAGCTGTCCTGGGTCGGGGGGATGCGCAGGGTGTCGCCGACACGCAGGGTGTCGGATTTCAGGCTGTTGTAGCCGCGCAGGTCGCTGAGCGACACGCTGAACTGTGCGGCGATCTCGCTCAGGGTATCGCCGCGCTTGACCACGTACTGGCGCGCCATCAGCGTGCCGGGCGGCGGATGCTTGCCGAAATAGTCGCGGATGCCGCGCAGCATCGCCTGCGCCAGCTTCTGCTGATGACCGGCTTCGCGCAGTTTCTGTTCCTCGGCGGGATTGGAGATGAATGCCGTCTCCACCAGGATCGACGGGATGTCGGGTGATTTCAGCACCACGAAGCCGGCCTGCTGCACACTGGTCTTGTGGGTCTTGCCCACCCGCTTGAGCTCGCCGAGCATGTTGTCCGCGACGCTGAAACTCGCCTCGAGCGTCGCGGTCTGCGACAGGTCGAGCAGGACCTCGCGCAACAGCTCGTCCTTGTCGTCCAGGCTCACGCCGCCGACCAGATCGGCGGCGTTCTCGCGCGCGGCCAGCACGCGGGCCATCTCGGAGGATGCGCCGCGCCGCGAGAGCACGTAGACCGAGGAGCCGGAGGCCCGGTGATCGGTGAAACCGTCGGCATGGATCGAGATGAACATGTCGGCCTTGTGTTTGCGCGCCTTCTCGATACGCTGGCGCAGGCCGATGTAGTAATCGCCCTCGCGGATCAGCACCGGCCGCATGCCGGGTTCCTGTTCGACCAGACCCGCCAGCTTCCTGGCAATGGACAGCACCACATCCTTCTCGCGTGTCTTGCGCCGGCCGATGGCGCCGGGATCGTCGCCGCCATGCCCGGCGTCGATCGCGATCACCAGGTCACGCGCCCGGTCGGGCGGGTTGGCGACGGTTGCCTTGGCATCGCGCTTTGCGGGTGCCGGTGCGGCCGCTGCGGGCGCGGGCGCTGCCGCTGCGGCCGTGGTGGCTGTCGCAGCCGCGCCTTCCGGGTACAGGTCGATCACCAGGCGGTTGCCGTACTGGCCGCTCGGCGGCAGGCTGAAACTCTTCGGCCTGACCGCCTGCTTGAGTTCGAGCACGATACGCAGCGTCTTCGGGTTGTTCTTGGCGGCACGGATGGCCGTGACGATGCCACCGCTGCCGCGCATGGCCTCGGGCGCCCGCGCCGCCGGCACGTCGATCACGAGACGGTCCGGATTCGGCAGCGTGAAGGCCTTGTGGCTGACCGGGGCGCTGGTGTCGAACACCACCCGGGTATGATCGGGCGCCGCCCAGAGCCGGACCTGCAGGAAATCCGCATCCGGGGCTGCGAATGCAAGCGATTGTCCTGAAAGGAAAATACAGATTCCTGTGAACAGCTTTCGCACGGCTCTCACGTCCCTATACCCTGAATCCGGTGGGGGATTCTAGCCACAAACGGGGAGAAATTGCAACAAAAATCTGTTTGTTCTCTACTAGATAGCGGTCAAAGCTACGCGTCAAGAAGAGGTCATATGGCTAACGGGCTAAATCACATGGATTCGAAGGAATCCAACATATGGCGTCCCTGCGCGGTTCCAGCCACCAGATCGACCATGCGTCCGGCTCCCGATGGCCTGATGCGAACCACCAGATCCGCCGCCGGCAGGACGCCCGCGCCGCGCTCCGGCCATTCGACCAGCAACAGCGCCCCGCTATCGAGCATGTCGCGCAGACCGAGCCATTCCAGCTCCTCGGGTTCCGCCAGACGGTACAGGTCGAGGTGATAGACCATGCCCTGCGCAACCGGATAGGGCTCGACCAGGGTATAGGTGGGACTGCGTACCGTACCCGTGTGACCGAGACCGCGCAGGATGCCGCGCGCGAGTGTGGTCTTGCCGGCGCCCAGCGCGCCTTCGAGACAGACGATGCCGCCCGCCAGCACGCCGGCCAGGCGTTCTCCGAGCGCGACCATGGCGGCGGCATCCGCGACCGCGAGCGTCATTCCTGGCATGCGGCGAGCACACCCCGCAGGGCCGCGATGACATCCCGCGCCAGCAGGCCGCGCTCGCCGCCTTGCGCGGCCTGGTCGGCCGCCCGGGCATGCAGGCAGACGCCGCCGACCGCCGCCGCCGCCGGCGACATCCCCTGCGCCAGCAGCGCCCCGAGCACCCCACTGAGCACGTCACCCATGCCGCCGGAGGCCATGCCGGGGTTGCCGGCCGCGCAGACCACGGGCAGTTGGTCGGGCGCGTGGATGATGGTGCCCGCTCCCTTCAGCACGACCACCCCGCCGTGGCGTGCGCCGATCGCCTGCGCCGCCGCAAAGCGGTCGGCCTGCACGGCATGGCTGTCCAGACCGGCCAGACGTGCGGCCTCGCCCGGATGCGGGGTGAGGATGCTGTGTGCGCACACGACCGGGTCTTGCGCCAGCAGATTGAGCGCATCGGCATCGATCACGCGCGGCTGGCGGGTGGTCAGCACATGCCCGAGCAGCGCCTGCGCCCAGGCGGAGCGACCCAGCCCCGGTCCGATCACGATCACCGTGGCCCTGGCCAGCAGCGGCTGCAAGTCATGCACCGTGTTCACGCCATGGCACATGAGTTCCGGGCAGCCGGCGCTGATTGCCGCGGCATGCTCCGGCCGGGTCGCCACGCTCACCAGCCCGGCGCCGCAGCGCAACGCGGCCTCGCCGGCCAGGCGGGCGGCGCCGGCCATGCCGTGATCGCCCCCCACCACCAGCACGTGTCCGAAATCGCCCTTGTGGGCGGTGCGCGAGCGCGGGACGGACAGCTCTGTGCGGGGCGGGCGCTCGAGCAACAGCGCCGCGGGTGGCACCCGCTGCAGGATCGGAACCGGCACCTCGAGATCGGCACAGAGGATCTCGCCGCAGTACGCAGGCCCGGCGCCGGTATAGAGCCCCGGCTTGCGGGCAATGAAAGTCACGGTCAACTGCGCCCGGATAGCGGCATCCGCCACCAGCCCGGTATCCGCGTGCAGACCGCTGGGGATGTCCAGCGCCACGACCGGCACGGTCAGGGCATTGACCGCTGCGATCATGTCGATCCAGTCGGCATCGAGGCGCCCGGCGAAGCCGGTGCCGAGCACCGCATCGACGACGAGATCGGCTGCCGCCAGCGCAGCGGCGTCATACGGGATCGCGCTGCCGCCGGCGGCGAGCCAGGCCGAGCGCGCCGTCTGCGCATCGCCGCGGATGCGCTCCGGATCACCGAGCTGCAACACCCGCACGTCGCGTCCGGCTGCGCGCGCGAGCCGCGCCAGTACGTAACCGTCGCCGCCGTTGTTGCCCGCACCGCACAGCACGACCAGCCGGCGCGCCTGCGGCCAGCGCCGGCGCAACGCCGCCCACGCGGCGGTGGCGGCCCGGGGCATCAGGGTGTAACCGGGAATGCCGGCTGCTTCGATCGCCAGCCGGTCGAGCTCGCGCAGCTGCTGCGCGCGATAGAGCGCAACGCCGCCGGGTGTCACTGCCTGTGCGGTCATGAGGTGCCTTGCAATTGCCTGGAAAGCGGCAACATACTCTGAAGCCGGCCGCCAAATCCAGCCCTCATGGACCATCCCCCCACCGCAGACCGCCCCACCGATTACACTGCACTCGCCGCGCGGATCAGGCACTGGGCTGCCGAACTCGGTTTCCAGCAGACCGGCATCACGGGGATCGCGCTGGCAGCGGACGAGGCGCGCCTGCTCGACTGGCTGCGCGCCGGCTTGCATGGCGAGATGGCGTACATGGCGCGCCACGGCACGCGGCGCTCGCGGCCGGCGGCGCTGGTGCCGGGCACCCTGCGGGTCATCTCGCTGCGCATGGATTACTGGCCCGGCGCCGCGCGTCCCGCCGCGGAGCTGCTCGCCGAGCCGACGCGCGGCTATGTCTCGCGCTACGCCCTCGGCCGCGACTACCACAAGCTGATCCGGCAGCGGCTGCAGCGTCTGGCCGAGCGTATCGCGCAGGTGACCGGCCCGTTCGGGCATCGCGTCTTCACCGACAGTGCGCCGGTGCTGGAAAAGGCACTGGCCCGCAACGCCGGCCTCGGCTGGATCGGCAAGCACACCAATCTCATCAACGAACGCGCCGGTTCCTGGTTCTTTCTCGGCGAGCTCTACACCGACCTGCCGTTACCGGTTGATGCGCCCGCGGCGGCGCACTGCGGCGACTGCCAGGCCTGCATCGAGGCATGCCCGACCGGCGCCATCACCGCCCCCTTCACCCTCGACGCGCGGCGCTGCATCTCCTATCTGACCATCGAGCTGCACGGCCCGATACCGGAGCCGCTGCGGCCACTGATCGGCAATCGCATCTACGGCTGCGACGACTGCCAGCTGGTCTGTCCGTGGAACCGCTTCGCCCGCCCGAGCGCGGAAACCGATTTCCAGCCGCGCCATGCACTCGACGGGACGACCCTGGTGGAACTGTTCGACTGGGACGCACAGACGTTCGAACAGCGCATGCGCGGCAGCGCCATCCGCCGCATCGGCCATGAACGCTGGCTGCGCAACATCGCCGTGGCGCTGGGCAACGCGCCCGGCACAGCGGAAATCGTCGCCGCACTGACACGACGCCGCGCGCACCCCGCCGCGCTGGTACGCGAACACGTCGAGTGGGCGCTGCGCCGGCATGGCGCCTGAACACGGGCGACGAACCCGGGACGGCCAGCCGGCGCGGTCCGCACGATCCTGAAACTGCTGCAGGCGCGGGCCGCGTCCGCGCATGTTGCCGGACCCGGTTACGGTCGCTGGCTGTCGCCACCCCGCGCCGTCGGCTAGGACCTTTTCAGCGCCAGGCCGTACTCGTACAGCCGGTTCTTGGCGATCCCGGTGATGGCAGCCGCCAGTGCCGCCGCCTGTTTGAGCGGCAACTCGCCGAGCAGGATCTCGAGTGTGCGCCGGGCCGCATCGTCCAGCGCATCCGGTTCGGGCGCCAGCCCCTGCACCAGCACCACGAACTCGCCGCGCCGGTGATCGGGCGACGCGCGCAGCCAGTCATACAGCTCCGCGAGCGGGCCGGCCACGACGCTTTCGAAGGTCTTGGTCAGCTCGCGCGCGATGACCGCCGCCCGCGTCGCCCCGAGACAGTCGATCATGTCGGCGATGCTGGCCTCGATGCGGTGGCTGGATTCATAGCAGACCAGTGTCACCTCGAGACCGCGCAGCGCCTGCAGGCGCTGCCGGCGCGCCGCCTGACGGGTCGGCAGGAACCCCTCGAACAGGAACCGCTCCACGGGCAGGCCCGACACCGACAGTGCCGCGATCAGGGCCGACGGCCCGGGGATGGGAACCACGCGCACCCCGGCCGCGCGCGCGGCGCGTACCAGCACGAAGCCCGGGTCGCTGATCAGCGGCGTACCGGCATCGGAGACCAGCGCGATGCTCTCGCCGGCCGCGAGCCGGGCCAGCAGCCGGTCGCAGACAGTGCGCTCGTTGTGTTCGTGCAGCGCCAGCAGCGGCGTCGCGATGCCGAAGTGCGTGCACAGCTTGCGGGTGTGCCGGGTATCCTCGGCTGCCACCAGCGCGACCGCGCGCAGGGTGTCGACGGCGCGCGGGGACATGTCCTGCAGGTTGCCGATCGGCGTGGCAACGACGTACAACACACCTTGAGCGGACGGATCCCTGACCATGGCAGCCGCATCCTAGCAGAGTTCGCTCCATGCCGTTGCCCCGTGCAAAAGTGGACGCCACTGCCGCTTTTCAGTAGAGTCTGCCCGACCCACCCAGGCGCCTGATTTAACATGACTGTTTTCAACCCAGCCTTGCGCTTTAGCCTGTACGCCGGCCTGCTGGCCCTGCTGTTGTCCGGTTGTGGCGGAATGCCGCCTCTGGTCACGCCCCATGCCGAGCGGGTCGAGGCGCAGGCGCACGCCCTCGAGGACAGCGGCGACTACCGCGCGGCCGCACGTGTCTACCTGGACGCCGCCGCCGGTGCCGCCGTACCGGAACGCCACCGGCTGGAACTGCTGGCCGCCGGCAGCCTGATCCGCGGCGCCGCGCTGGACGAGGCCGGCGCATTGCTGGACCGCCTGCAGAGCGCCGGGCTGGAGGGCGAGCTGCAACAGCATTTCACCATCCGTCATGCCGCCCTGGAACTGGCACGGCAGCATCCGGAACAGGCGCTGAGCCTGCTGCAGGTCCCGCCCACCGACCCGGCGCTGCTGCGCGACTACCACGAGCTGCGCGCGCAGGCACTGCTGCAGAGCTCGCAGTTCTTTCCCAGCGCCCGCGAACGCATCACGCTCGACCCCCTGCTGCTGACCGATCCCGCACGGCAGCTGGACAACCAGCTCGCGCTGTGGGACGCGCTCAACAGTCTCACCGACAACGAACTGCAGCTGCTGCGCACGGCGCCACCGCCCGACACGCTGAGCGGCTGGATGGAGCTGGTCGAACTCACCCGTCTCTACCTGCAGCAGCCGGATGCCCTCGCGGAGGTGATACCGCACTGGCAGCAGCGCTACCCCGAGCACCCGGCCAGCCGGCAGTTCATCAGTCGGCTGCTGGAAACCATGCATACCGCCGGCCAGCCGCCGGAACAGGTCGCCGTGCTGCTGCCGCTGAACGGGGACCTGGCCGAGGTGGCGACTGCCGTTCGCGACGGCATGATCGCGGCCTACTATGACGCGCCCGAGGGCAGCGTGCGTCCGCTGCTGCGCTTCTACGACAGCGGCGACACCCCGGAGCAGGCGGTGGCGGCCTACCGGCAGGCGGTCACCAACGGCGCACGCTTCGTCATCGGACCGCTGCGCAAGGAATCCGTCGAGGCACTCGCCGCGCTGCAGCCGCTCGAGGTGCCCGTGCTGGGATTGAACCAGAGCGAGAATCCCGCTCTCGTGAACCCGGCCCTCTACCAGTTCGGGCTGGCGCCCGAGGACGAGGCCCGCGAGGCGGCGCGCCTGGCCTGGCGCAACGGCCTGCACAGCGCCGTCGCCCTGCTGCCGGACAATGACTGGGGCGAACGCGTGTACGCAGCCTTCACGACGGAATGGGAGGCACTCGGTGGACGCATCCTGGAAACCGGACACTATCGCGACAACGAGGCCGACCACAGCCGCGTCATCAGCGCCCTGCTCAACCTCGATGCCAGCAAGGCGCGGCAGCAGCAGCTGACCCGGCTGCTGGGAACGCAGCTGGAATTCGAACCGCGCCGCCGCCAGGACGTCGATTTCGTGTTCCTGATCGCGTCGCCGCGGCAGGCACGCCTGATCCGACCGCAGCTCAGTTTCTTTCACGCCTCCGACCTGCCGGTGTACGCGACCTCGCGCGTGTACACCGGGGTTCCCGATCCGTCCCGGGACAGCGACATGAACGGCGTCATCTTCTGTGACATGCCGTGGGCACTGGAGGCGCGCGAGAACTGGTCGCACCTGCAGGCTGCCGTGGCGGAATTCTGGCCGGACAGCAGCAGCCGCTACGCCCGGCTGTTTGCACTGGGAATCGACGCCTACCGCATCATCCCCTACCTCGGCCAACTGGGTAACAGCATGCCCGGCGCCTACCACGGCGTCACCGGCAACCTGTCGCTGGACGGTCAGGGCCGGCTCAACCGCACCCTGCGCTGCGCGCGTTTCCAGGACGGCCTGCCGGTCCTGCTGGAACAGACGGCGCCCGGGGCACCCGTCGGCGCCGGCGGCATGCATTGAGCGTGACCGCGACGGACCGCGGCAAGGCGGCGGAACAGCACGCAAGGCAGCACCTGCAGGCACATGGCCTGGAACTCCTGCGCTGCAACTACCACAGCCGCTACGGCGAGATCGACCTGGTGATGCGGGACCGGGACAGTATCGTGTTCGTTGAGGTACGATACCGCCGGCAGCTGGGCTTCGGCTCGGCGGCCGAGAGCGTGGACCGGCGCAAGCAGGCGCGCCTGATCGCCTGCGCCCAGCACTACCTGCAGACACATCCGGAATGCGCCAGGCAACCCTGCCGTTTCGACGTGGTGACGCTCGGCGCGGGCGCGCGCCTGCAATGGATCAGGAATGCATTCAGTGCCTGATACGGCAGCCCGGAACCACCGGCCGCTGCAGCGGTCGCACCGGAACACAACCCGAATTCGCAGCAGCGAGAGGAGATCGCATACATGAAACCCGTCAGTACACTGCTTGTGGCCTGCCTGGCCGTCACGTCCTTCTACGGCTGCGCGCCCGTGGTGGTCGGTGGTGCCGCAGCCGGCGGCGCCGCCCTGCACAGCCGCCGCACCGTGGGCACTTTCGTGGACGATCAGGGCATCGAGCTGAAGGCACGCGTAGCCATCGCGGAACAGCGGGGCCTGAACGACCAGACCCATATCAGCGTCACCAGCTACAACGGCGTGGTCCTGCTGACCGGCCAGGCGCCGACCGAATCGCTGCGGCAGCAGGTGCAGGATATCGCGGCCGGCATCGACAAGGTGCGCATGGTGCACAACGAGATCAGTATCGCCGCCCCCAATTCGATGATGACCCGATCCAGCGACACCCTGATCACCGGCAAGGTCAAGACCGCGCTGTTCAACATCAAGGGCATCGAGGACTTCGATCCGACCCGCGTCAAGGTGGTCACGGAAGACGGCGTTGTCTACCTGATGGGGCTGGTCTACCGCAACGAAGCGGATGCCGTGGTCGACCAGGCGCGCCAGGTCGGCGGCGCGAAGAAGATCGTCAAGGTGTTCGAGTACCTCGACTAGAACCCAGCGCAGCAGTGCGCGTGCCGCGGGCGAGACGCGCGGCGCGGGCGCTGCACGCGTTCGTCAGCGGCTCTTTTCCGCCCAGGCGCCGAAGCGGCCGTTGAACGACAGTACCCGGTCCGAGGTGACGACGACGGCCGCGGTGTCTTCCGCCTCAACGCTGAGCACCGTCTCGCCGGCGCTGCGGCGCTTGCTGGCCCAACCGCTGGGCAGCAATCCCACGCCGGCAAAGCGCTGGTTCGTGATCACGATCGCGACCCCCTTGGCCACCACGCGCTGCTCGATCACCTCCTTCGCGCTGATCGGGAGATCGAAGAACTGGCCGGTTTCGGCATTGACCGCCGTGACCCGGTTATCTTCCATCACCAGGAACACGGACTTGCCGACCTCTTCGTCGGCGCGCACGGCGAGCGCCGCCAGCAGCAGGAGCAGCACCGTGCCGGACTGCAGGATTCGGGAAATAATGTCGGATCTGTACATGTCTCGCTCCGTGACCGCGTCCGCGGGGAACCACCTCATATTCACCCGCGGCCGCGGCACTAGCGCCAACCCGCAGACCACGGCCCGGGTGATGGTGCCGATGCTACCTGAACGGGTCGCGATCTGGCCAGGCGCCGGCGCGGCCTGAGGGCAACCGGGTGACCCGGCAGCGGCACCACCCGCCGCTGATGGCGACACACCCGGTGCGCCCGCTATAATTTCCCGCCATTGCCAGGCTGCAGATACTTGCCATGAACCCCATACCCGCCCCGATCGTGGTTTGCGCGCTGTACCGATTCGTGACGCTGGACGATTACCGTGCCCTGCGCGGGCCGCTGCTGGCGGTGATGGAACAGCAGGGTGTGCGCGGGACGCTGTTGCTGGCGCGCGAAGGCATCAACGGCACGGTCGCCGGTTCGCAGGCGGCAATCACCACCCTGCTCGACTGGCTGCAGCACGACCCGCGCCTGGCCGGACTCGAGTACAAATGCGCCCGCACCGACCAGCCGCCCTTCCGGCACAGCCGGGTCAAGCTGAAACGGGAGATCGTCACCATGGGGGTCGCGGACATCGATCCGAACCGGGTGGTCGGCACCTACGTCGCCCCGGCCGACTGGAACGCGCTGATCAGCGATCCCGGCGTGCTGGTGCTGGACACCCGCAACGATTACGAAGTCCGCGTGGGCACCTTCCGCCGCGCCGTCGATCCCGGCATCCGCACCTTCCGGGAATTCCCGGCGTTCGTCCGTACGCACCTCGACCCGCAGCGCCATCGCCGGGTGGCGATGTTCTGTACCGGCGGCATCCGCTGCGAGAAATCCACCGCCTACCTGCGGCAACAGGGCTTCGAGGAGGTCTATCACCTGCAGGGCGGTATCCTGAAGTACCTCGAGCAGGTACCCGAGGATGCGTCGCTGTGGCAGGGCGAGTGCTTCGTGTTCGACGAGCGCGTCACGGTCGACCACCGGCTGCGCAGGGGCAGCTACGCACTGTGCCACGCCTGCCGCATGCCGGTCTCGGCCGCGGACATGGCGAGCGCCGCCTGGCAGCCCGGGATCAGCTGCCCGCACTGCGCCGGTCATCACGACCCGCAGCGACTGGCGCGGTTCGCGGAACGCGAACGCCAGGTAGGCCTTGCCGACATACGCGGCACGGCGCACCTGGGCGCGGCGGCACGCAGCGTCATGGAGGAGAACCGCGCACGCAAGCGGCTCGACCGGGAACGTCAGCGCCATGCCGCGGCGCTCGCGAACGCGCGGCACCGCTGACGCCGCCGCCCGGACTTTAAGCACCTTTGCGCCTGCGCGCGCGACAATTACGGTACCTGCCGCCGGCAGCGTGGACTAGCGCTGTTTCCGGGTGACGTGTTTTTTCAGGCGCGCCTTGCGCTTGATCTGGCGCGGGGTGAGCTTGTTGCGGCGGCCCTGGTAGGGATTCGTGCCGGTGCGGAATTCGATCCGGATGGGCGTGCCCGTGAGCTGCATGGCTGCGCGGAAGGTGTTGACCAGGTAGCGGCGGTAGGCGGCCGGCACGGCCGCGGTCTGGTTGCCGTGGATCACGATCACCGGCGGATTGCGTCCGCCCTGATGGGCATAGCGCAGCTTGATGCGCCGGCCGCGCACCAGCGGCGGCTGGTGCTCCTGCACGGCGCGTTCCAGGATGCGGGTCAGTTCCGGTGTCGACAGTTCGCGCAGCGCCGAAGCATGGGCCGCGCGGATCTGCGGAAACAGTTCGCCAACGCCGGTGCCGTGTTTTGCCGAGATGAAGGTCGTGACGGCGAAATCGAGAAACGGCAAGCGCCGGTCCAACTGGTCGCGGATGCGCTCGCGCGCATGGGCATCCAGGCCGTCCCATTTGTTGACCGCAACGATCAGCGCCCGTCCCTTCTCGGTGATGTAGCCGGCCAGGCTGGCATCCTGCTCGCTGATCTGGCGCTGCGCGTCCAGCACCAGGATGACAACGTGCGCCGCGTCGATGGCTTGCAGCGTCTTGATCACGCTGAACTTCTCGACGGCCTCCTGCACGCGCGCCCGGCGCCGCACGCCGGCCGTGTCGATCAGGGTGTAATCTGTACCGTCGCGCGTGAACGGGATGAAGATGCTGTCGCGCGTCGTGCCCGGCATATCGAACACCAGCACGCGCTCCTCGCCCAGCATGCGGTTGATGAGAGTGGACTTGCCGGCGTTCGGCCGGCCGACCACCGCGACGCGAATGTTGCTGGCGATCTCCGCGGTTGCGGCGCCCTGGGCCGGCGCGGTATCCGGCGGCAGGCGTTCCAGCGCCAGGTCCATCAGCGCCGCGACCCCGCGCCCCTGGCTGGCGGCGATGGGTTGCGGTGCGCCCAGGCCCAGGGTATGAAACTCGGCTATCACCGCGGGTATATCCAGGCCATCGGTCTTGTTCGCGACCAGGATGCAGGGCTTGCCGGTGCGGCGCAGGGCTACGGCCAGCGTTTCGTCCAGCGCCGTCAGGCCGTCACGCGCATCGACCATGAACAGCACCAGGTCGGCCTCGTCCACCGCCTGCCAGGCCTGGCGCGCCATGAGCCCTTCGAGGTCGCCACCGGCGGCGCCGAGGCCGCCGGTATCGATGACGATGTAGGGGCGTGCGCCGAGCGCGCCATCGCCGTATTGGCGGTCACGCGTCAGTCCCGGGAAGTCCGCGACCAGCGCGTCGCGGGTGCGCGTGATCTGGTTGAACAGGGTCGACTTGCCGACGTTCGGGCGACCCACGAGTGCGATGACCGGTAACATGGCGCAGGACTGGTGATGCTGGTGGCGCGTGGGCGGCCGCTGTCGAGCGAGCGGTTGCCGGCGTTGCGCTATTTCTCTTCCAGGGTGAAGGCGGACAGCGCGCCGGAATTGCCGAACACGTACAGGGTATCAGCGGCCGCCAGCGGCCGCGCCTGGATGCCGTCAGCATCCACCTCGCTGCGCCCGGCAATGTGTCCGTCGTAGCGCGACAGCAGATGAACGTAGCCCTGCGCATCGGCCACCGCCACGTAGTCATCGATCGGCGTCGGCGCGGTCAGGCCGCGCCAGGCGAGGCTTTCGAGTTTCCAGGCCGAGGCACCCGTGGTGCGCGACAGTGCCCAGACGTCGCTCTTGTCGTCGGTCACGTACACCTGGGAGTAATCAACGCCGAGCCCCGCACTGGAGGACATGTCACGCTCCCAGCCCACGTTGCCGGTGGCAAGCTCCAGCATCGCGACGCGACCCTGGTAGGTGACGACATAGACGGCATTGCCCGTGATCACCGGATTGCCGTCGATGTCGACGATACGCTCGAGCTCGGAACGGCCTTGCGGGATGGCAACGCTCTTTTCCCATACCGGGATACCCTTGTCGGCGCTGAACGCGACGAGATTGCCGTTGGAGAAGCCGGCCAGCACCAGCCCCCGCGCCGTTGCGGGGGAGCTGGTACCGCGCAGCGTCAGCACCGGCACCGTCCGGTCGTTGATCCACACCTGCCGGCCGTTCGCGGCATCCAGCGCCGTGATGGTGCCGTCGGCGGTCTGCACGATCACCTTGTCGAGATCGACCCGCGGGACCGACAACACCTCGCTGCTCGCCTCCACGCGCCAGCGTTCCTTCCCGCTGTCGGCATCCAGCGCGATCACCTCGCCGTCGCTGCTGCCGACCACCACCAGCCCCTCGCCTGCGCCTGGGCCGGCTGCCAGCACGGCCGCCGTCGCCGTCGACCACAGCTGCTTGCCGGTCTCCGCATCCAATGCCACGACCCGTCCCTTGCGGTCGGCCGCGTACAAGCGCCCCCCCGCCAGCGCCGGCTGCAGGTTGATGAACTGCCCGCCGTAGCCGACCCCGACATCCGTACGCCAGCGCCGCACCAGGCGCACCGAGGCATCGATGTCCGCCAGCGGCGTCGGCGGTTCGGTGTTGTCTTCGCCGCCGACGATGCCGTCGTACCACGCGGACATCGTGGAGCAGCCGGACAGCAGGCCGCCGCACAGCAACAGCAGTAACAGGCGTCTCACTGCACGGCCTCCGGCGCGGTACCGGCCAGCGCCGTGGCATTATCGAACTTGAGCTGCAGCAGGTGGGCACCGGGGTAATCCGGGGCCATCACGGCCAGCGCCTTGCCGTACGCGGATGCGGCACCGGCCTGGTCGCCGCGCGCGGCTGCGATATCGCCGCCGAGTTCCACGTACATCGCCTCCGCACCGGCCGCCGGACCCGTTGCCGCCAGCGTCGCGGCGGCGCCGTCGGCATCGCCGTTTGCCAGTTGCACACGGGCCAGACGCAGGCGCGCGATATTGCGCATGTAGTCGGTCTTTGCATTGTCGATGGCCCACTGCAACTGCGTGGCAGCGGCATCCAGCGCGCCTTCCTCGATGCGCAGGCGGGCGACGGCAAGCGCGGCTAGCGCCGCGTAGGGCGTGCTGCTGTAATCGGCGATCAGCATGCCGGCACGCTCCGCGGCCTCGCCGCCTTTGTCCTGCTGCAGTGCCACCATCATCGCGCCGTACACATCGGACGCCTGCTGCGCCACGTTCTCGCGCCAGGCGAACCAGGCCTTCGCGCCGAACAGCACGGCAAGGCCGAGAATCACGCCGGTGATGATCGAACTGCCGTTCTCCTGCCACCACTTCTTGATCGTTTCCAGCTGCTGTTCGTCTGTAACGTGCGTCTCCATCAAAGGACTCCTGTTTCTGTTGGTATCTGCTCCCGCCAGCAGACTGGGCGCGGGCTAAAGCGCCAGCAGGCCCGGCAAGCGCTCCTTCAGCTGCTGCTGCGGCATTGCATACTGCTCGCTCGCATCCCGCAGCGGTTTGATCACCACGGTCTGCTGCGCGGCCTCCTCGTCACCGATGACCAGCGCGTACAGCGCACCGCTGCGGTCCGCGCGCTTGAACTGGCTCTTGAAGCTGCCGCCGCCGCAGTTGGTCTGGATCCGCAGGCGCGGCTCGGCGCTGCGCAGTTCCTCGGCGTAGACCATGCCGCGCTGCGTGCCGCCGGCACCGTTCAGGACCAGGTACAGGTGCGGCTCGTCCCCGGCGTCGTGCGCCGGCCCCGCCTGCAGCAGCGCCTGCAGCCGCTCCAAACCGATGGCGAAGCCGAACGCCGGCGTCGGCCGGCCGCCCAGGTACTCGACCAGGCCGTCGTAGCGCCCGCCGGCGCAGATCGTGCCCTGCGCACCGAGCTGGTCGGTCACCCATTCGAACACGGTCCTGGCATAGTAATCCAGCCCCCGCACCAGGCGCGGATTGATTTCGTAGGCGACGCCGGCCGCCTCGAGCTGCGCGCACAACCCGGCGAAATGCTCGCGCGACTCGGTGTCGAGGTAATCCATCAGGCTGGGCGCGGCGGCGATCACATCCTGCAGCGCGGGATTCTTGCTGTCCAGGATGCGTAGCGGGTTGCCATCCAGGCGCCGCCGGCTGTCGTCGTCGAGTTCGTCCAGGCGGGAGCGCAGATAGTCGACCAGGGCGGTGCGGTAACGACCCCGTGCTTCCAGCGTGCCCAGCGAATTGAGCTGCAGCACCGTTTGGCCGATACCGAGACGCTGCCAGATACGCGCGCTCATCAGGATCATCTCGGCATCGATATCGGGCCCCGCCATCCCGAAGGCCTCGACACCCAGCTGGTGGAACTGACGGTAGCGCCCCTTCTGCGGGCGCTCGTGCCGGAACATCGGACCGGTGTACCAGAGCCGCTGCACCTGGTTGTGCAGCAGGCCGTGCTCCATGCAGGCACGCACGCAGCCGGCCGTGCCTTCCGGACGCAGGGTGAGGCTGTCGCCGTTGCGATCCTCGAAGGTGTACATCTCCTTCTCGACGATGTCGGTGATCTCGCCGATGGAACGTTTGAACAGTTCGGTCTTCTCGACCACCGGCAGGCGGATCTCGCGATAGCCATAGGCATGCACCACCGCGCGCAATACCGCCTCGAGATGCTGCCAGGACGCCGTCTCGCCCGGCAGGGTGTCGTTCATGCCTCTTACGGCCTGGATGGTCTTGCTCATGGTCCTGTGCAGTATCAGCGCTGCGCGCGCCCGTCTCCCCCGGCGTGCACGGTCCCGTGCCGCCCGCTATGTGGTCTGCCCGCTACCGCTCCGCCGGCGGCAGTTCCAGGTGTCCCGGCGACTGATCACCGCCATCCGCGTCGCGCGAGGTCAGCAGTTGCTCGGCATACGGCCACGCCAGCCAGACCAGTATCCCGAGCAGCAGCAGCAGTACGACGTTACGCAGTATCCGCGCCGACGGCAGCCGCATCGACGGCGACTTGCGCCGGATGCGGCTGACCGTCAGCGGCGGCGGCGCGCTGGTCGTCGCGGCATAGCGCGCCAGCAGCTCCTGTACGGGCAGGTCGAGCAGACGGGCGTAGCTGCGCAGGTAGCCCTGCACGAAAATCGGCGCGGGCAGGACCGTGCGGTCGTCGCTTTCCAGTGCCCGGACGATCGCGGCATCCAGCTTGAGCTCGCGCGCAACGGTCTCGACATCGAGCTTGCGCTGCTTCCTGGCGGCAGCGAGCCGTTGTCCTACCGGCGCGTCCGGGTCGGACGATGCGGATGCAGCGGCATCACTGTCCCGACCTGTGCTCATGTTCCCACTCCATCAGCTGGGCGGTCTGCCTGCTGTCCGGAAAATTGTTCTTCAGCTGCAGCGCATACTTGCCCCAGGCCTTGTGGTCTTGCAGCGCGTACTCGGTGCGCACACCCAGCCACAGGCTCTCGGGCGTGTGCGGACTGGCCTGCTGGAACCGCTGCAGGTAGCCGCGCGCGCTGAGGAAGTTCTCCCGGGCGAAGTTGATACTGGCCATCTGCAGCAACGCCGGGGCGAAGCCGGGATTCTTCTCCAGCGCCTGCCGGTAGTAACTCTCCGCCTTGTCCGGGTCGGGCTGGCCTTCCATGCACAGGCCCGCATTGAACAGCGGCAGTTCGGGGGATGCGTAGAAGGCATTGCCCGCCGCCACCTGGAATTCCTCCTCCGCTTCCTTGTAGCGTTTGCTGTTGCACAGGAAGCGCCCGTAGTTGTTGTGGGCGCCGGCATTGTCCGGGCTCAGTTTCAGGCCGCGCTTGTAATGCTTCTCGGCCAGGTCGAGTTCGCCGACCCGTTCGTAGAGCACGGCGATGACGTCGTGGGCATCGGCATAGTTCGGATTGATCTCGAGCGCCTTTTTCAGCTTCTTGAGCGAGGTTTCGTAGTCGCCCTTGCGCAGGTATTCCACGCCCAGCTGGGTATTGGCGCGCGCCGCGGCCTCGGCATTCTTCTTCTCGCCGTCGACAGCGGTGGTGGCGCAACCCGCCAGCAGGACGGGCGCGAGCAGTAACAGCACGGATATCCTGTAGCGCATGGTCATGGCACCTGGTTGGAAAGCCGGGAACGTTCGCTGCGCCGGGTCCGGTCACGGAAATCCCCGGCCAGCTGGCCGCAGGCTGCGGCGATGTCGTCGCCGCGGGTCTTGCGGGTAATGGTCACGATACCGGCCCGGTTCAGGAGTTCGAAGAAGCGGTGGATCCGGTCATCCGGGCTGCGCCGGTAGCGTGTCTGCGGAAAGGGATTGAACGGGATCAGGTTCACCTTGGCCGGCACGCCTTCCAGGCAGTGGATCAGCTCGCGGGCATGCCGGTCGGTATCGTTGACGCCGTCCAGCAGGACATATTCGAAGGTGACGCGCCGGCGGCCTTCGCCGACGTACGCGCGGCAGGCGGCGAGCAGTTCGGCGATGGGGTACTTCCTGTTCAGCGGCACCAGCTCGTCGCGCAGTGCATCGGTCGGGGCGTGCAGCGACACCGCGAGGCTGACGTCGCAGTCCTCGCGCAGCTGGTGCAGCGCCGGGACGATGCCCGCCGTGCTCAGGGTGATACGCCGTTTCGACAGGCCGTAGCCGTAATCGTCGAGCATGATGCGCATGGCGCGCACCACGTTGTCGTAATTCAGCAAGGGCTCGCCCATGCCCATCATGACCACGTTGGAGATGATGCGCTCACCGTCCGGCCGCTGCCCCAACAGGTGTGCGGCCAACCACACCTGCGCCACGATCTCGCCGGTGCTCAGGTTGCGGTTGAATCCCTGCTGCGCGGTGGAGCAGAAACTGCAGTTGAGCATGCAGCCGACCTGCGAGGACACACAGAGTGTGCCGCGCTCCGCCTCCGGGATATACACCGTCTCGATGCAGTTGCCGTCGGCCAGCCGGAACAGCCACTTGCGCGAGTTGTCGTCGGACAGCTTGTCCGCGACAACTTCCGGCAGGCGCACCTCGGCCAGTTCGCCCAGGGTCGCGCGCAGCGACTTGCTGATGTTGGTCATCGCGTCGAGATCCGCGACCCCCTGGCCGTATAGCCATTTCATCACCTGCGTGGCGCGGAACGCCTTCTCACCCCGTTCGATGAAAAAGCGCTCCAGACCCTCGCGGTCGAGGTCCAGCAGGTTGATCCTGGGGGTGGCGGTCATACGGCTTCGACCCGTGACGGGCTAGCGGGTTCGCGGGCACAGCCCTTCGCTGAAGAAAAACGCGATTTCCTGCTGCGCGGTATCGGGGCCGTCCGAGCCGTGCACGGCGTTTTCGTCCACGGTCTTGGCGAAATCGGCGCGGATGGTGCCCGGCGCGGCCTCGGCCGGGTTGGTGGCGCCCATCAGCTCGCGGTTCTTCTTGATGGCGTTCTCGCCTTCCAGCACCTGCACCACGACCGGTCCCGAGGTCATGAAGGCGACCAGGTCGTTGTAGAACGGACGCTCCTTGTGCACGGCATAGAACCCCCCTGCCTGCTCCTTGGTGAGGTGCAGCATCTTCATTGCGATCACACGCAGGCCGTTTTTCTCGAACCGGCTGATGATCTCGCCGATCGCATTCTTCGCGACCGCATCGGGCTTGATGATGGAAAAGGTCCTCTCGATTGCCATGCCAGACTCCGTGGTTAACGCTGTAAATCAGGAAACCCGCCATAAAACGGGAGCTTAGTGAAAAATTTCAATGGGGTAGTTTAAGCGCAAGCCGGCGTGCAGGCAATGCGGCCGCAGCACTTTTCAGACAATTTTGAACAGATCGGCGCGCCTTGAGCGCCGCGATTTCGCCACAGAGGACACCGGGCGCACAGAGATGAAAAATAACGGGTATCAGCCTTGATATCTCTGTGGACTCCCGGCACCTGCTCGATGCGTTGCGCTAACGCCTACATGGCCCGGGCCAGCCGCTCGACCGGTTCCCGGCCTCACCCGCTCCCTGTAGCCATGAGCCCGCTGTCGCATTGCGCTTGCCGAATACTCCCGCTCAGGAAAACACCCGGTGGGCGGTCTCCCCGATCAGGGCCGGGTTGCGCACGACGTGCACACCGAGTTCCTCCATCATGTCCATCTTGGCGTTCGCGGTATCGGCCTGCCCGGAAATGATGGCCCCGGCATGGCCCATGCGCCGCCCGGGCGGCGCCGAGACGCCGGCGATGAAGCCGACCACCGGCTTCTGCATGTTGTCGCGCGCCCAGCGCGCCGCCTCGACCTCCTGCTGGCCGCCGATCTCGCCGATCATGATCACCGCGTCGGTCTCCGGATCTTCCTCGAAGGCGCGCAGCACGGTCACGAAGTCGGTGCCGTTGACCGGATCGCCGCCGATGCCGACCGAGGTGGACTGCCCCATGCCCAGCGCCGACATCTGCTGCACCGCCTCGTAGTTGAGGGTGCCGGAGCGCGACACCACACCGATGCGGCCGGGGGAATAGATATGCGAGGGCATGATGCCCACCTTGCAGGCCGCCGGGGTGATGATGCCGGGCGTGTTCGGGCCGATGATGACGGCATTGCGGTCCTTGGCATAGCGCTTGACCTGCACCATGTCCTGCACCGGGATGCCATCGGCGATTACCACCACCACGCCGATGCCGGCCTCCAGCGCCTCCATGATGGCGTCGGCGGCGAACGGCGGCGGCACGAAGATGCCCGCCACGTCGGCGCCGGTGTGCTCCACGGCCTGATGCACGGTATCGAATACCGGCAGACCGAGATGGTGCTGGCCGCCCTTGCCCGGGGTCACGCCGGCGACGACGGTGGTGCCGTTCTGCATCGCCTCCTCGGCGTGGAAGGTGGCGTGCTGGCCGGTGAAGCCCTGAATCACCACCTTGGAATGCTTGTGTACGAACACGCTCATGCGGATGCTCCCAGTGTGGCCATGACCTTGGTGGCGGCATCGTCCAGGTTGTCCGCCATGATGAACGGGAAGCCGGACTGCGCGAGGATGGGTCCGCCCAGCTCGACGTTGGTGCCTGCCAGGCGCACCACGATCGGGACTTCGATGCGCTGGTCGCGCATGGCCTGCACCAGACCCTCGGCGATCCAGTCGCAGCGGTTGATGCCGGCAAAGATATTGACCAGGATGATTTTCACGTTGGGGTCGGCGAGCACGATGCGGAAGGCGTTGCCGACCTTCTCCGGCGAGGCGCCGCCGCCCACGTCGAGGAAGTTGGCCGGCTTGCCGCCGTGGAAGCTGATCGCATCCATGGTGGCCATGGCCAGGCCCGCGCCGTTGACGATGCAGCCGACGTTGCCGTCGAGCGCGATGTAGTTGAGCCCGTGGCCGGTGGCCTCGACCTCCTTCGGGTCCTCCTCGTCGAAGTCGCGCAGCTCGGTGATGTCGGAGTGGCGGTACAGGGCGTTGCCGTCGAAATTCATCTTCGCGTCCAGCGCGATCAGCTCGCCGCCCGCGAGTTCGGCCAGCGGGTTGATCTCGACCAGGAGCGCGTCCTTGTCGCGGAAGCAGCGGTACAGCGACTGCATCAGCTTGGTGGCCGCGCTGATCTGCTTGCCGCGCAGACCGATCCTGGCGGCGATCTTGCGGCACTGGAAGTTCATCAGGCCGACCGCCGGGTCCACGGTCTCGCGGATCACCTTCTCGGGGGTTTCCTTCGCGACCTCTTCGATGCTCATGCCACCGGAGGCCGAGGCGATGATGGTGGTGCGCTGGCTGGCGCGGTCGATGATCATGCCGAGGTAGTATTCCTTCTCGATGTTGCTGGCCTGCTCCACCAGCACGCGCTGCACCAGACGCCCGTTGGCACCGGTCTGCGGCGTCACCAGGTGGGTGCCGATCATCTCGTTGGTGTAGTGGCGCACCTCGTCGAGCGAGCCCGCGACCTTCACGCCGCCGCCCTTGCCGCGGCCACCGGCATGGATCTGCGCCTTCACCACCCAGCGTTCGCCGCCGAGGTCCTCGGCGATGGTCACGGCATTGTCGACGTTGTGCGCAACGCGACCGTTCGGCACCGGGACGCCGTAGCTGCGCAGCAGCTCCTTGCTCTGGTATTCATGGATGTTCACGTGACGTCTCCGTTGTTGTTGGCTAGTGACGCGCCCCGAGCGACTGCCCGATCTGGTCGGCCTTGCTGACCAACACCTGCGCCTGACGGATGGAGGCCGCGTCGATCAGGCGCCCGTCCAGCGCCACCGCACCGCGGCCTTCCTTCGCGGCCTCGTCCATCGCGATCAGGATGCGGCGCGCGCGGTCGACCTCCTGCTCGCCCGGGGTAAACACCTGGTGCGCCAGCTCGATCTGCGAGGGATGAATGGCCCACTTGCCCTCCATGCCCAGCGCCGCCATGCTGCTGGCCACGGCGAGATAACCGTCCGGGTCATTGAAATCTCCGAACGGGCCGTCGATGGGGCGCAGACCGTAGGCGCGGCACGCCACCACCAGGCGCGAGGCGGCGAAGTGCCACTGGTCGCCCCAATGCCGTTCGCGCCGGCCCTGCGCATCCGGGTGCGTCAGGGTGTAGTAGTTCGGGTTGGCACCGCCCATGTTGGTGGTGCGCGCCTGGGTGGAGGCCGCGTAGTCGGCCACGCCGAACACCATTGCCTCGAGGCGCTCCGGGCAGGTCTGCGCGATGGACTCGATGTTGGCCATGCCCATGGCGGTCTCGATCAGGATGTGCAGGTTGATCGGCTGGTAGCCCTTCGCCGCCTCGATCTGCTCCAGCAGGGTGGAGACGAACAGGATATCCGCCGGCCGGCCGACCTTGGGGATCAGGATGGTGTCCAGCTTGTCGCCGGCCTGCTCGACCACGTCGACGACGTCGCGGTAGCAGTAGTGCGTATCCAGGCCGTTGATGCGTACCGAGACGGAACAGGCCGACCAGTCCATGTCGTTCAGCGCCTCGATCACGTTCCTGCGCGCCTGCGCCTTGTCGTCCGGGGCCACGGCATCCTCGAGATCCAGGAAGACCACGTCGGCACCGGCCTTGGGCGCCTTCTCCAGCATGCGGAGGTTGCTGCCGGGGACGGCCAGTTCACTACGGTGCAGGCGATTTCGTACAGCCATGGGATACCTCTGTCTTGATTGCGAAAACAGGAAACCCGGCCGGCTGACGTCGGTCGGGTGAACTCCAGCGGAAAAACCCGGCAGGAACAAGGCCGCGTAATATACAAGGTTGTCGCGACCAATGGAACGCGCCGCCCGTCTGGCGGTGGCTACGCACGGCCGGCGCCGGACCGGATTATACTTTTATATAGTAATTTATTTCAGTTGCTTGGACGAATGTCTTGCCAGTCCGCAGCAACTCGCGGCGAGATCAGCCGCGTTCCTCGATCCAGGCCATCTGGATGGCCTCCAGGATGCGTTCGCCGCAGTGCGCCGCGGCATCGTCGAACTCGTCGAGCGCCATGACCCGGTCGCGCAGATCGACAAAATTGATGGTCAGCGGGTCGTCATCGGGATAGCGCTCGTCGAGCGCGATGGCGATCTCCAGTGTGTTGGTCCATTTCAGTGCCATGGTTTTATCCTCTGCACCTCGGTAGATATTCTCCGCCTCGGGAATCAGAGCACATTTTTCCTGAAATTATTGAAGCTTGCATATATGAGTGACAGTCAAACTGTTTACTACCGTCATTCCCGCGCAGGCGGGAATCCAGATATGCACTATATTCTCTGGATTCCGGCTCGCGCTCGCCAAGCTCGCATGGCCGGAATGACGGCAAATATTGTCAACCATTTATGTAATTCTCAATAGGAAAAATGTGCCCTGACACCGGGTGATTAGAACCTATCTCATAATTCCTCACGGTCGCGGCCGTGGGGAATTATGAGATAGGTTCTAATGATTCTCCGACACCATATTGATGGTGTATTTCGGGATCTCCACCACCAGGTCGGTGTCGCCTACCACGGTCTGGCAACTGAGCCGCGAGTCCGGCTCCAGCCCCCAGGCCTTGTCGAGCAGGTCGTCCTCATCCTCGCTGGATTCGTTCAGCGAATCCCCGCCCTCGCGGATGTATACGTGGCAGGTGGTGCAGGCACACGACTTCTCGCAGGCATGTTCGATCTCGATGCCGTTCTGCAACGCGGCATCGCACAGGGTGGTGCCCGGCTGCACCTCGATGACGGCGCCTTCGGGGCAGATTTCCTCGTGCGGTAAAAAAATAATCTGGGTCATGGTCAGGTATCTTGCGGTGCCAGGTCGGCTCCGGTCAGGTATCAAATTCGTCCACGCGGTGGCCGGCCATCGCGGCACGGATGCTCTGGTTCATACGGCGCTCGACATAGGCGGCGCTGGCCTGTTCGACGGCTTCGATCGCCTGCTTGATGGCACGGTAGTCACTGCCCCGGCGGGTCTCGGTGAGCCGTTTCGCCGCGTTGTCGATCGCGGCGCGCTCGTCGGCTTCCAGCAGGACATCCCCGTCGCTGGCAAGCGCGGCGCGCAGGGCCTCGAGCACGCGGTCGGCCTCGACCTGCTCCTCGCGCAGGCGCCGGGCGTCGCGGTCGTCCGCCGCGTGCGCGATGGAGTCCTTGAGCATGGTCTCGATCTCGCGGTCGCTCAGACCGTAGGACGGCTTGATCTCGATACGGCTCCGCACGCCCGTGGTCGTCTCCTCGGCCGTCACGGCGAGCAGGCCGTCGGCGTCGACCTGAAAGGTCACGCGGATGCGCGCAGCACCGGCAACCATGGGCGGGATGTCCTGCAGCTCGAATTTCGCCAGCGAGCGGCAATCGTCCACCAGTTCGCGCTCGCCCTGCACCACATGCAGCGACATCGCGCTCTGGCCATCCTTGAAGGTGGTGAATTCCTGTGCCCGCGCCACGGGGATGGTGGTGTTGCGCGGGATGATCTTCTCGACCAGACCGCCCATGGTCTCCAGCCCGAGCGACAAGGGGATCACGTCCAGCAGCAGCATGTCCGCCTCGGGCTTGTTGCCGGCCAGCACATCGGCCTGCAGGGCGGCGCCCACCGCCACCACCCTGTCGGGATCGATGTCGACCATGGGCTCCGCCTGGAAGAATGCGGCCACGCGCGCGCGCACCAGCGGGACGCGCGTGGAACCGCCGACCATGACCACGCTCTGCACGTCGGCGGCGCGCACGCCGGCGTCGCGCAGGGCGCGCCGGCACGGCCCGAGGGTCTTTTCGACCAGTGCGCCGACCAGTTCCTCGAACACCGCGCGGGTGAGCGCGCCGCTCCAGCTGCTGCCGTCGTCGCGCGCCACCGAAACGTGCACGCTGTCCTGTTCGGTCAGGGCCTCCTTGGCAGCGCGCGCCACGGCGAGCAGGTGACGCAGCTGGCGGTGACCCGCAGCGTCGCCGATCCCGGCCTGCGCCATGAGCCACTGCGCCACGGCCCGGTCCATGTCGTCACCGCCGAGCGCGGTATCCCCGGCGGTGGACAGCACCTCGAACACGCCCTTGTTGAGGCGCAGGATGGAGATATCGAAGGTGCCGCCGCCCAGGTCGTAGATGGCGATCACACCCTCGGAGCCCCGGTCCAGCCCGTAGGCGACCGCGGCCGCGGTCGGTTCGTTCAGCAGACGCAGTACGTTGAGGCCGGCCAGCCTGCCGGCATCCTTGGTGGCCTGGCGCTGGGCATCATCGAAATAGGCCGGCACGGTGATCACCACGCCGGCGAGCTCGCCGCCGAGGGTCTGCTCGGCACGCGCCTTCAGCGTGCGCTGGATCTGGGCGGACACCGCCACCGGGCTGACCTCGCCCGCCGCCGTGCGCAACAGCGGCATGCCGCTGGAGCCGGCCGCGAATTCATACGGCAGGTGCACGCCGAGGTGGCGCACATCCTCGACGCCGCGTCCCATGAGGCGCTTGACCGAGGCGATGGTATTGAGCGGATCGTCCACCGCCGCCGCGAGCGCGGCGGCTGTCTTCAGGTGCGCGGTCGGCGTGATGGCGCCGCACCGACGGCAACCCGGGTGCCGGCCAGCGGCATCCGGCAGCGTGTCGGCCACACCGCCTGGCACACGCTGGCGGCCGGCAGGTTGGTACCGAAGAGATTCGATCCCGCCGCCAGCCGGTGCTGGTGCGGCGCGGTCGACTGGCCCGAGGTTCGGATATCTGCCAGCAGCGCCATGATTCTCGAATAATCCTTGCATCCAAATCAGCCCGTCAGTGCGAGGACGATGTACAGGGATGGCACGGCATCGCGTGAGGCAGGATGCCGCAAGCGTGCGAAGTGACGGCAAGCTCCAGCTGATGTGGAAAAACCGTCAAGATTATTTCGCTACGCTCAGCAATGACGTGAAACGTATCATTATTAAAATCCTTCCCAACGCGCCGGCCAGGTAGAGCCTGGCCGCCACGCACCTCCAGTTCATCCTCGAGTGTCACCTCGAGCTCGACAGCCTCGTCACGCGGCCGGCGAGCGCAGATTTCATCAGCGCAGCGCCAGCGACCTTCTCGAGGGCTGGCGGCATCGGCGCGAACAGCCCGGTCAGCTCGTCGACCAGCGCCGCACTCTCCATTGCGTGCAGTCCATGATGTCACCCAGCGCCGCGAACGGATCCGCGGCTGCGCGCCTCGCCGAGGCGCCTCGGCGCAGCTCTCCATCCTGCTGCGGCAGGAATGCGGCATCGCGCGTGGTGCGGTGCTCGTCGTCATGCCGGATCTACGGCCAGTTCGAGCCGATAGCGCCCGCCTTACAGGCGGATCTTCCAGAACCTGGTAACCCTCGTTGATGCGCGCGGCCTGCTGCGCCGACAAGCCCGCCGTTCCAGGTCGCTGGCGGCGGCAAAGCGGTCCGGGTGGACCGTGCCTGCAGCGTGCGGAAACGCGCATCGGAAGTATGCGCGATCGACGTGAGCGACTGCAGCGGCCCGCTCAAGTGGTTGTGGGCGATCCTCGGCCGCGACGGAAAAGCCGACGGTCCGGTGCGCGGCGCAGAGGCCGGCATCAGACGTTGAAGCTCTCACCACAACCGCACGTGTCCTTGACGTTGGGATTGTTGAACTTGAAGCCTTCGTTGAGTCCTTCGCGGGCGTAGCTGGTGAGTTCGGTGCCGTCGGGATGAACGCCTCGAGCTCTTCAGGGTCGACAGCCGCATGACCCCGGCATCTCGAATACCACCGTCGTCCACCACCATATGCTGTCGGCATATTCCATCACATAGGCCATGCCCGAGCAGCCGGTGGTCGCTGACCCCACAGCCACAACGCCACGCCGTGTCCGCGCTGTTCCATGAAATGCCGGATGCGATCAGCCGCCTTTGCCGTTACCGTGATTGCCATGCCGACCTCCTAGTGCGCCGCCCATTTGACGGAATCGAGGTCGATACCTTCCTTGTACATGTCCCACAGCGGCGAGAGTTCGCGCAGCTTGGCAACCTTCTCCTGCACCCGCGCGATGACGTAGTCGACCTCTTCCTCGGTCGTGAAGCGGCCGATGGTGAAGCGGATCGAACTGTGCGCCAGCTCGTCGTTGCGCCCCAGCGCGCGCAGCACGTAGGAGGGTTCCAGGCTGGAGCTGGTACAGGCCGAACCGGATGAGACGGCCATGTCCTTGAGCGCCATGATCAGGCTCTCGCCCTCGACATAGTTGAAGCTGACGTTGAGGTTGCCGGGTACGCGATGGTCGTAGTCGCCGTTGAGGTATACCTCCTCCATCTGCGACAACCCGTTCCACAACCGGTCGCGCAGCGTCTTGATACGCTTGCCCTCCAGCGCCATCTCCTCGCGCGCGATGCGGAACGCCTCGCCCATGCCGACGATCTGGTGCACGGGCAGCGTGCCCGAGCGCAGGCCGCGCTCGTGGCCGCCGCCGTGCATCTGCGCTTCCAGGCGCACACGCGGCTTGCGGCGGACATACAACGCACCGATGCCCTTGGGCCCGTAGATCTTGTGCGCGGAAAACGACATCAGGTCGACCTTGAGGGTACCCAGGTCGATCGGGATCTTGCCGGCACTCTGGGCGGCGTCGACGTGGAAGACGATCTTGCGCTCGCGGCAGATCTCGCCGATGGTGGCGATGTCCTGGATCACGCCGATCTCGTTGTTGACGTGCATGACGCTCGCGAGAATGGTGTCGGGACGCAGCGCCGCCTCGAATTTCTTCAGGTCGAGCAGGCCGTTCGGTTCCGGGTCGAGGTAGGTGACCTCGTAGCCCTCGCGCTCGAGCTGGCGGCAGGAATCCAGTACCGCCTTGTGCTCGGTCTTCAGCGTAACGATGTGCTTGCCGTTCTTGTGGTAGAAGTGCGCGACGCCCTTCAGGGCCAGGTTGTCGGATTCGGTCGCACCGGAGGTCCAGATGATCTCCTTGGGATCGGCGTTGACCAGCCGCGCCACCTCGGCCCGCGCGTTCTCGACGGCCGCCTCGGCCTGCCAGCCGTAGGAATGGGAGCGCGACGCCGGGTTGCCGAACTGCCCCTGGCGCGTGAGATAGGCCATCATCTTCTCCGCCACCCGCTCGTCGACCGGCGTGGTTGCGGAATAGTCCATGTAGATGGGAACACTGATATTCATTGCTCTACCCTGCTCGTTGATCGTTTGCCTGGTTTACTGCGGGTCATGCCACGGTCTTGCGCAGGCGCGCCAGCTCGACCTCCTGGCGTCCGCGCTGGCGGCGCACGACCCGGCTCACCGCCTCGCGCTGCAGGAAACTGGCCAGCGTGACGCTGGCGAGAAACTCGTGGATCCTGTCGCCGAGCTGATGCCAGAGTTCGTGCGTCAGGCAGCGTTCGCCGTCCTGGCAGTCGGTACGTCCGCCGCACAGGGTGACATCGATGCCCTCGCCGATGGCGTCTATGATTTCCGCCACCGAGATGTCCTCCGGCGGGCGCGACAGCTGGTAGCCGCCGCCCGGTCCGCGGATGCCCTCCACCAGCCCCTGCTT
The DNA here is from genome assembly GCA_041395565.1 of Pseudomonadota bacterium. Lineage (NCBI taxonomy): Bacteria > Pseudomonadati > Pseudomonadota > Pseudomonadota bacterium. The sequence goes on from JAWLAI010000007.1 coordinate 100,703, forward strand.
GCGCAGGCGGGCAAACAGCTGTTCCAGATAGGACAGCGATATGCCCTGGGTTTCGGAGATATCCGCCAGGGTTACCGCACCCTCCCCGTGATGGACGGCGAGATCCATCATGGCGGTTACGGCATAACGTCCTTTGGTCGATAGTCGCATGCTAGTTTCCTGCCGGATAAACCCATTTGGGGATGCCCGCGCCAATAACCAAGTAATTTAGTCAGGAAATATTATGCGGGACTCGCGCGGTACTGGCAAGCGCCGGGCACTATTACAATGGGGATATACGCCGGCCCGGCGCGGCCGGCCGCGCAGTCAGGATTCGACGCCGAGCAGGGCGTCCATCCCCGCGTCGTGCAGGTCGCCGGCCGCTACCACGACCCGCCCGGGAATGAAGCGATGCCCCTGCATCAGGCAATAACCCAGCCATTTCTGCAGGAACCGGTTCATGCGCCACTTCTCGACCAGCGAGTAGCTGTGATACATGCGATGGTACAGCGCGTGGCGCCGGCCGCGGCGGCGGCCGCAGGAGATCACCTCCGCCACCTGGGCGTCGTGGTACATCCTGACCTGCATGTCCGGCGCGGGAAAGCGGCCGTCCCGGTCGGTGAACCAGTAGGTCAGGCGGAAGGTGGTGGTGAAACGGCAGCGCTCGATGACGCGCAGGTGCAGGTCGAGCACACCGTCGACCCGGGAGATGGTGTAGTCCGGCAGGTCGTCGATGTCCGGCACCAGGTTGCGTATGCGGATGTAGTTGCACTCATAGATTTCCATGAGCCCGGCGAAGTTCTTGGCCGGGATGCCATGGTGCTCGAAATGTCGCAACGTGCAGTACATAGACAGATCATATCATGACGGAATTATTCTGCTGGACGTTGGCGGTGGCGTCCGGCACTGGTATTTGCATCGCTATCGGCGATAATCTGTCTTACTTGACGGACCGTCAACCGTTGACAACAACGAGCGGCCATGCCTGAAGATATCGTTACCCAGCTGCGCACGCGGCTGCCGGCGCACTGCGTGCTGCACCGGGAAGAAGACCTGCGCCCCTACGAGTGCGACGCCCTGTCCGCCTACCGGCGGCTGCCGCTGGCCGTGGTCATCCCGGAGACGCTGGCACAGGTGCGCACGACGCTGGCGCTGTGCAGCGCGCAACGCGTGCCGGTGGTGGCGCGCGGCGCCGGCACCGGGCTGTCGGGCGGCGCCATGCCGCTCGGCGACGGCATCCTGCTCAGTATGGCGCGTTTCAACCGCATCCTCGCCATCGACACCGCCAACCGCACTGCGCGCGTGCAGCCCGGCGTGACCAACCTGTCGATCTCGAAGGCCGCCGCGCCTTACGGGCTGTACTACGCGCCCGACCCCTCCTCGCAGATCGCCTGCTCGATCGGCGGCAACGTCGCGGAGAACGCCGGCGGCGTGCACTGTTTGAAATACGGTCTCACGACGCACAACATCCTGGCATTGCAGGTCATCACCATCGATGGCGCAACGCTCGAGATCGGCGGCTCGGCGCTGGACAGCCCCGGCTACGACCTGCTCGCGCTGATGACCGGTTCGGAAGGACTGCTCGGCGTGATCACCGAGGTGACGGTCAGGCTGCTGCCGCAGCCGCGCGCCGCGCAGGTGGTGATGGCGGCATTCGACACCGTCGAGGCCGCCGCCGCCGCGGTCACCGCGACCATCGCCAGCGGCATCGTGCCGGCCGGGCTGGAGCTGCTGGACAATCCCGCCATCAGGGCGGTCGCGCGTTTCATCGACACCGGCTATCCGCCCGATGCCGGCGCCATCCTGCTGTGCGAGGTGGACGGCGAGGCGGAGGACGTCAGCGAGCAGATCGATCGCGCCAGCCGGGTGTTCCGCGACGCCGGCTGCACCTCGCTCGCGGTATCGCGTGATGAAGCCGAGCGCCAGCGCTTCTGGGCCGGGCGCAAGGCGGCCTTCCCGGCCATGGGCCGGCTCTCGCCCGATTACTACTGCATGGACGGCACCATCCCGCGCCGGCATCTGGCCGAGGTGCTGAACGGCATCGGCGCGCTGTCGCGCGAATACGGCCTGCAGATCTGCAACGTGTTCCACGCCGGCGACGGCAACCTGCACCCGCTGATCCTGTACGATGCCAACCAGCCCGGGGAGCTGGAACGCACCGAGGAACTGGGCGGCAGGATCCTGGAGCTGTGCGTCGCCGTCGGCGGCACCATTACCGGCGAGCACGGCGTCGGGCTGGAGAAGATCAACCAGATGTGCGTCCAGTTCAACAGTCCCGAGCTGGCACAGTTTCATGCCGTCAAAGCCGCGTTCGACCCGGACGGCCTGCTCAATCCCGGCAAGGCCATACCGACCCTGCACCGCTGCGCGGAGTTCGGCGCCATGCACGTCCATCACGGACAGCTGCCGCATCCCGAGCTGGAACGGTTCTGATTCTGACCGCATGACGGACGCCAGCGCCATCCAGGAACAGATCCGCGCCGCCGCGGAAACCGGCACCGCGCACGTCATCCGCGGCGGCGGCAGCAAGCCGCTGCTCGGCCGTGCCGTCGCCGGCGAGCCGCTGGACATCGCCGGCTACCGCGGCATCATCGACTATGCGCCCGCGGAACTGGTCGTCTCCGCGCGCGCCGGCACGCCGCTGGCGGACGTCGAGGCCACGCTCGCGGACCAGGGCCAGATGCTCGCCTTCGAACCGCCCCACCTCGGCAGCGGTGCGACGCTCGGCGGCACCATCGCCTGCGGCCTGTCCGGACCGCGGCGCCCGTACACGGGCGCCGCGCGCGACTTCGTGCTGGGTGTGAACTGCGTGAACGGCAAGGGTGACTACCTGCGCTTCGGCGGCCGGGTCATGAAGAACGTCGCCGGCTACGACCTCTCACGCCTGCTGACCGGTTCGCACGGCACCCTGGCGGTACTGCTCGACATCCATCTCAAGGTGCTGCCGCGGCCGGAAACGGAGCTCACCCTGCTGCAGCCGTGCACGGCCGCGGATGCGATCGAACGCTGCAACCGCTGGGCGGGACAGCCGCTGCCGCTGAGCGGCGCCTGCCACTTCGACCATCAGCTGCTGTTGCGGCTGTCCGGCTATGCCCGTGGCGTGGAGGCCGCGGCGCACCGGCTCGGCGGCGAACGGCTCGACGACAGCAGCCGCTTCTGGGAGCACCTGCGTGAGCAGCGCCTGCCGTTCTTCGACAATGCCCGGCCATTGTGGCGCGTGGCGGTGGCGCCGGCCACGCCGCCGCTGGCGATCGCGGGCGAATGGCTCATGGACTGGGGCGGTGCGCAGCGCTGGCTGCTCACCGACGCACCGGCCGCGTCGGTGCAGGCCGCGGCACGGGCAGCCGGCGGCCACGCGACCCTGTGGCGCGGCGGCACGGACGCGGAATGGCTGCAGCCGCTGCCACCTGCACTGCTGGCACTGCAGCGGCGGCTGAAGCAGGCCTTCGACCCGGCCGGCATCCTCAACCCGGGCCGCCTGTACCACGCCCTCTGACACGGAACCCGCCATGCAGACCGCACTGCCCGAAAGCCTGCTCGCCACCCGCGCCGGACGCGAGGCCGACGAGATCCTGCGCAATTGCGTGCACTGCGGCTTCTGCAACGCCACCTGCCCGACCTACCAGCTCACCGGCGACGAACTCGACGGGCCGCGCGGACGCATCTATCTCATCAAGCAGGTACTGGAAGGCCGTCCGCCCGGCGCGCAGACACGCCTGCACCTGGACCGCTGCCTGACCTGCCGCGCCTGCGAGACCACCTGCCCGTCCGGCGTCGACTACCACCGGCTGCTCGACACCGGCCGCGCCCTGACCGCGCAGGCGCTGCCGCGCGCGCCCGTACAGCGCGTGCTGCGCCTGCTCCTGCGCCGGCTGCTGACCCGGCCGCGGCTGTTCGGCGCGCTGCTGCGTGGCGGTCAGGCGCTGCGCCCGCTGCTGCCGCGCCCCTGCGCGTCCGGATACCCGCACACCGCACGCTACCGCCCCAGGCCGCCGGCGCAGCACGCACACGCACCATGCTGCTGCTGGATGGCTGCGTGCAGCCGGCGCTGGCGCCGCAGATCAACCATGCCGCGCGCGCCGTGCTCGGGGCGCTCGGCATCGACCTGGTCAGCGCCCGTGCGGCCGGCTGCTGCGGCGCGCTCAGCCACCACCTCGACGCCCAGGCCGAGGCGCAGGATTTCATGCGCCGCAACATCGATGCCTGGTGGCCGCATATCGAGGCCGGTGCCGAGGCCATCGTGATCACCGCCAGCGGCTGCGCCCCGATGGTCAAGGACTACGGCCAGCTGCTGGCGGACGACCCGGCATACGCCGCACGGGCCGGCCGCGTGAGCGCGCTCGCGCGCGATCTCGGCGAGGTGATCGCCGCCGAACAGCCGGACGCCGTGCTCGCGCGCGCGCGCGCGACACGCATCGCCTTTCACTCGCCCTGCACCCTGCAGCACGGCCAGCGCCTCGGCGGCGTGGTCGAGAACCTGCTCGAACGGCTCGGCTATACGCTCGTGCCGGTCGCCGACGGCCACCTGTGCTGCGGCTCGGCCGGCACCTACTCGCTGCTGCAGCCCGCCCTGGCAGCCCGGCTGCGCGCCAACAAGCTGGCCGCCCTGCAGCAGGACGCACCGACGCTGATCGCGACCGCGAACATCGGCTGCCACCAGCACCTGGCCGGGCACGCCGCCGTTCCGGTCGTGCACTGGATCGAACTCCTCTCCAACCTGCTACCCGGAGCAAAGCCATGACTGCCCCCGTACTGCCCCTCCTGGTCGAACCCGACGCGCTGGAGCAATCATTGGGTACCGAGAATCTCCTCGTTGTCGACCTGAGCAAGGCCGAGACCTACGCCCGGCTCCATATCCCGGGTGCCGTACACCTCGACTACCCGCAGATCATCGCCGCGCGCCGGCCGGTGATGGGACTGCTGCCGGATGACACGGCCCTGGAGCGGCTGTTCTCCGCCATCGGCATCGACAACGACACCCACGTCGTGGCCTACGACGACGAGGGCGGCGGGCGTGCCAGCCGCCTGCTGTGGACGCTGGCCGCGGCCGGCCACGCGCGCTACTCGCTGCTCAACGGCGGCCTGCACTCCTGGGCCAACGAGGGCCATCCGCTCGATGCGCAACGCGTCACGCCGGTGGCGAAATCCTTCACGGTACGGCGCGATCCCGACCCGGTCGCCACGCGCGAGCACATCCGCGCGCATCTCGGCGACAGCGCGGTTTGCCTGCTGGACGTGCGCACGCCGGAGGAGTTCAGCGGCGTGAAGCGTTTCGCCGAGCATGGCGGACACATCCCCGGCGCCGTCAACATGGACTGGACTCTGGCCATCGACAGCGCACGCAACCTGCGGTTCAAGCCGGACGCGGAACTGCGCGCGCTGCTGTCAGGCATCGGCGCGACCCCGGAGCGCGAGGTCATCACCTATTGCCAGACCCATCACCGTTCGGCGCATACCTGGCTGGTACTGAAATACCTCGGCTACCCGCACGCGCGGGGCTACCCGGGTTCATGGTCGGACTGGGGCAACGACCCCGCCATGCCGGTGGAGTAACGCGATTGCCGGCGGGCCGTTTGGCACAGGCGCGCCGTGCAGGCGCGAACGATACGGGCACGCTGCCCGGTCGCGGACGCAGTCCGCGGCTACTTGAACAGATATTCCCGGTAGTACTTCAGCTCGCGGATGGAATCGCGCGTGTCGTCCAGCGCCAGGTGCGAGCTTTCCTTCTTGAAACCCTTGGCGATGTTCGGCGACCAGCGCAGCGCCAGTTCCTTGATGGTACTGACATCGAGGTTGCGGTAGTGGAAATAGCGCTCCAGCTCCGGCATGCAGCGCGCGAGGAAGCGCCGGTCCTGGCAGATGCTGTTGCCGCACATGGGCGAGGTGTTCGGCGGCACGTGTTCGGACAGGAACGCGAGGGTCTGCTGCTCGGCCACCAGCTCGTCCAGGGTGCTGGTGCGCACGCGCTCGGTCAGGCCGGACAGGCCGTGCTGGCGCGTGTTCCATTCGTCCATGGCCGCCAGCACCGCATCCGGCTGGTGGATCGCCAGTACCGGACCTTCGGCGATGATGGTGAGCTGGCTGTCGGTGATGATGGTGGCGATCTCGATGATCCGGTCGCTGGTGGTATCCAGGCCGGTCATTTCCAGATCGATCCAGATCAGGTTGTTCGCATCTTGCGCCATGCCGCATCCTTTGAAAAATTATGGTTGAGTCACATTGTAGCAGACGCTACCCTGCCGGCAGGCAACCCGTATAGCGCAATATCGTCATGAATTCATTCACCTATCTATTCCTGGCCGCGCTGGCCGTTTCGGTCCTGCTGCGGCTGTGGCTGGCCTGGCGGCAGCTGGCGCATGTCGGCAGCCACCGCGCGCAGGTCCCGGCATCGTTCGCCGACCGCATCGCGCTGGCCGATCACCACAAGGCCGCGGATTACACCCGGGTGAACACCCGCATCGGCATGCTCGCCCTGCTCTGGGAGGCGCTGATCCTGCTGGGCTGGACCCTCGGCGGCGGCCTGGAATGGCTCGACGGCAGCTGGCGCGGCCTCGACCTGGCGCCGGTATGGACCGGCACCGCCGTGATCCTCAGCAGCATCGTCATCGGCTCGGCCCTGGACCTGCCATTCGCCATCTACCACACCTTCGTGGTGGAGGCGCGCTTCGGCTTCAACCGGTCCACGCCCGCGCTCTTCATCGCCGACCTGCTCAAGCAGACGCTGCTGCTCGCCGCCATCGGCACGCCGCTCGTCGCGCTCGCGCTGTGGATCATGACGGCCGCCGGAACGCTCTGGTGGCTGTACGTGTGGGTGGTGTGGATGGCCTTCACCCTGTTCATGTTCTGGGCCTGGCCGACGGTGATCGCGCCGCTGTTCAACAAGTTCACGCCGCTGGACGACGCCGGCCTGAAGGCGCGCATCCAGGCGCTGATGGACAAGTGCGGGTTCCGCAGCAACGGTATCTTCGTCATGGACGGCTCGCGCCGCTCCGGGCACGGCAACGCCTACTTCACCGGCTTCGGCAACAACAAGCGTATCGTGTTCTACGACACCCTGCTGGAATCGCTGGAACCCGCCGAGATCGAGGCGGTACTGGCGCACGAGCTCGGGCACTTCCGGCTCAAGCACATCCAGAAGCGTCTGCTCTCGACCATGGCGCTGAGCCTGGCGGGACTGGCGCTGCTCGGCGCTCTGGCACAGCAGGACTGGTTCTATGCCGGCCTCGGCGTGAGCCGGCCCTCGGCCTGGATGGCACTGCTGCTGTTCATGCTGGTGCTGCCGGTGTTCAGCTTCATCCTGCAGCCGCTGCTCTCGCGCCTGTCGCGCAAGCACGAATTCGAGGCCGACGCCTATGCCGTGGCACAGTCCAGCGGCAGGGACCTGGTCCATGCGCTGGTGAAGATGTACCGCGAGAACGCCAGCACCCTCACCCCCGACCCGCTGTATTCCGCGTGGCACGATTCGCACCCGCCCGCCCCGGTGCGGATAGCGCGGATATACGCTAATATCAAGGCATAACGCACCCTAAGGAGTCACCCATGAATTACCGGTCATCCCTGGTCCTGGCGGCCGTGCTTGCCGGCGCCACCCCTCTGGCGTCGGCCGCGGATATCAACCGTGGCCAGGAGCTGCAGCAGGAAAACTGCATGAACTGTCACGACGACGGCGTCTACACGCGTGACAACCGCAAGATCGGTTCGCTGTCCGCACTGGAAACCCAGGTGCGGCGCTGCGAGCTGACGCTCGGGCTGCAGTGGTTCGACGAGGATGTCGCGGACGTGGTCGCCTATCTCAACGACGCCTTCTACAAGTTCAAGTAGGCCATGCCCGGCCCGGCCTTGCACGAGCGACACTGCCGGCCCTGCGCGCGGGGCACGCAGCCGCTGGACCGGGCGCAGGCCGGGGCGCTGCTCGCCGCGCTGCATCCCGACTGGACGCTGTCCACCGACGGCCGCGCGCTCAGCCGCGATTACGGATTCGGCAACTATTACCAGACCATGGCCTTCGTGAACGCCGTGGCCTGGATCGCCCACAGCGAGGATCATCATCCCGACCTTGAGGTCGGCTACAAGCACTGCCACGTGCGCTACAGCACGCACATGATCGGGGGCCTGTCCGAGAACGACTTCATCTGCGCCGCCCGCATCGACGCCCTGCTCCCGGCCGCGGCCTGACCGTCCGTATGTCGTCCCGGCCGCCGCAACCGTCCGTCACCGCCCCACCCGACAGCCATACCGACAACCAGCCGCGCAGCGGTCTGGTGATCGTCAACTACGGCAAGAGCCTGCTGGTCGAGGCTGAGCACGGCGCCCTGGTCGCCTGTGTCTGGCGGCGCACCATCGACACGCCGGTGTGCGGCGACCGCGTGCAATGGCTGCCGAGCGGAATGGATGAAGGCGTGGTCGAGGCCGTTGCGGAACGGCGCAGCCTGCTGACGCGCGCCGCGGGCAACAGCCGGCAGAAACCGCTGGCGGCCAACATCGACCAGGTGGTCATCGAGGCCGCGACCGAGCCCGCACTCGACAGTTTCCTGATCGACAAGTACACCGTTGCCGCGGAACTTGCCGGCGCGACGCCGCTCATCGTGATCAACAAGGCCGACCTGCTGGGGGCTGCAGCGCGGCACGAGATCGACGCGTTGCTGGACGAGTACCGCGCCATCGGTTACCGCTGCCTGTTCACCAGCGCGAAGTACGACACCGGTATCGACGCCTTCCGCGCAGCACTCGCCGACCGCACCAGCATCCTGGTCGGCCAATCGGGTGTGGGCAAGTCCTCGCTCATCAAGTGCCTGCAGCCGGAACTCGAGATCGCCACCGGCCGGCTCTCCGCCGCCTCCGGTCAGGGCAAGCACACCACCACCGCCACCACGCTCTACCACCTCCCCGGCGGCGGCGCCCTGATCGACTCGCCCGGCGTGCGCGACTTCCACCTCGGCAGCGTGGAACCGGCGGCGCTCGCCCGCGGTTTCCGCGAATTCCTGCCCTGCCTCGGCCACTGCCGCTTCAGCGATTGCCTGCACCGGGGCGAACCGGACTGTGCCGTCGCCGCCGCGCTGGCGCGCGGTGCGATCGGCGCACGGCGCATGGAGAGCTACCGGCGGCTGCTCGCATTGTACATGTAGGTTACGGAAGTCGCGCGCAGTGATGTGGAGAGCGCAGAATTACGCCGAGAATCAAGATCGGCGCGCGCAGGCGGGCATGCAGCCGTGTGCGTGCAGATACCAATCTATCAGCGCCGCACTGCGCATTTGCCGTGTTCCCGCCACTGCGGGCGCGAGGTGCAGCGTCGATACGGCGTTACCGATCTGTCCAGGCCTCGAACTAGCCCGGACCGGCATGGCATTCAGCAACAAAACGGGCCGGATACGGTGAATGCATCCGGCCCGCTGCTACGCTCAGGCGGCCCGCTCAGTCCTGCTTGACATCGCCCTGCTGTTGCACGGGCGCTTCTTCCGCCTCGCGCACGGGGATCGGGATGACGACGTTGCCCTGATAGGTTCTGTGCTTGTCCGTGATCGAATCCGTGATCCCCAGGTCCCAGAAGATGACGCTCGCCGCCATCTTCCCACCTTCGATCTCGCTGCGTATGGAGCCCGTGACCGTTCTCCCGTCCGCCGTCGTGCAGTCGTAAACCAGGGCATCGTCCGAGCGCCGGATCATGATGTTGGTCGATGGAATATCCGCAGGCCATACCCCGCGCTTGTTCCTGAAGTTGCATTTGCCCGCGGAGCCGTCGGAGAAGCTGACTGCCAGTGGGATGTAGGGGTCGTTGACGATGGTGGCACAGCCACTGAGCGCAAGCATTGCCGTGAGTACGTAAACACGTTTCATTATGAGATCCTTATTTTAAAAATTTGCTGTCTATCAGGCGGATGTGAAATCCGAGCGCGGGAGAGTATATGCCATGGGAAACGCCGCTGTCCGCTGCGGGATGATAACCGCCATGTATTAGAACCTATCTCAAAATTGGTACAAGCATTCTTACATTGTCATGCCCGCGCAGGCGGGCATCCAGAAAACCCCGAAATACTGGATTCCGGCCTGCGCCGGAATGACGAGAAACATGGCCGCCGCAGGATTTCCCAATTTTGAGATAGGTTCTAGTACGTTTGTACTAGTCGACGCAAAGCAGACGAAGCGCCGCAGCAACCGGGGCTTGCTACACGCAATACATCCGTTCCGCTCGATCCATCAGCGCGCCTCGGGCGGCAGGGATCTGATCGGGGCCGCGAAGCGGGCATGCGTTTGCGGGTCGACCGGCCGGTACCTGACCCGGGTGCTCGCCGGGTCCTTCCCCAGGTAGTTGTCGTCCTTCCAGTTGCGCGACGGCCGGATGGGCCGTGGCACGAAGCCGCCACCGCAATTCGGACAGACATTGCCCAGCACGGTGTCGACACAGGCGGCACAGAACGTACATTCATAACTGCAGATGCGCGCCTCGGTCGAAGCCGGCGGCAGCGGCTTGTTGCAGTGTTCGCAGGTGGGTCTGAGTTCCAGCATGTCGCCCTTGGGTCCCGCGTGCGTGCAGGTGCTTATCCCGGCGGCCAGTGCATCGGCCGCCCCCCGAGCAGATGCAGATGGAGGTGATAAACCGACTGGCCCGCCCCGGGGTTGCAGTTCATCACCGTGCGGTAACCGGGCCCGGCGATGCCTTCGTCGGCGGCGATCCGCTTGGCGGCCAGATACATCTTCCCGACCACGTCCGCGCTGCGCTCGTCCAGGTCGTTGGTGGTCGCGATGTGCTGCTTCGGGATCACCAGCACGTGGGTCGGGGCCTGCGGGTTGAGGTCGCGGAAGGCCAGCACGTCGCCGTCCTCGAACACCACGTCCGGCTTGATCTCACCGGCCACCATCCTGCAGAACAGACAATCAGACATCTCGTTTACTCCTTCGGTTACGATGCCGGCAGCATAGGGTGTTAGACTGCAGGAGCGGACTGCGTCCGCGCACAGCATGATGCTGGATCATTCGCGCTCGAGGAGCGCCCCTACAACAATACACCTTCCCGTGGGAACGGTCCGCATCTGCAAACGCGCTCTGCGTGGGAAGTATGCAAAAACTGCCCCGATGCCTAGATCTCCTGCCGTCCCGCGAAGGCGTGCGAGAGCGTGCCGCTGTCGATGTATTCCAGTTCGCCGCCCATGGGCACGCCGTGCGCGATGCGGGTCGGACGCACACCGTGCGCACGCGCCAGCTCACTGATGAAATGGGCGGTGGCCTCGCCCTCCACGGTCGGGTTGGTCGCCAGGATCAGCTCCTGCACCTCGCCGCCGGTCAGCCGCGCCTCCAGCGCGTCCAGGCCGAGCTGCTCCGGCCCGATGCCGTCCAGCGGTGAGAGATGGCCCATCAGCACGAAGTACAGGCCCTGGTAGCCGGTCGACTGTTCCAGCGCCTGGACGTCGGCCGGCGTCTCCACCACGCACAGCAGGCCGCGGTCGCGGCGCGGGTTGGCGCACAGCGCGCACACCACCTCTTCGCTCAGCGTGCGGCACTCGCGGCAGTTGCCGACCTTGTCCATGGCAACCGCAAGCGCCTCGGCCAGGCGGCGGCCGCCGTCGCGGTTGTGCTCCAGCAGGTGGTAGGCCATGCGCTGGGCCGATTTCGGCCCGACACCGGGCAGGCAGCGCAGGTTTTCGATCAGTCGCCCGATCAGGCGCGAGGTTGACATCGCGACCGCTCTAGAACGGCAGTTTCATGCCCGGCGGCAGATTGAGGCCGGCGGTCAGCCCGCTCATGCGCTCGCGGGTGGCGCTCTCGATCCGGTGCGTGGCGTCGTTGATGGCCGCGGCCACCAGGTCCTCGAGCATGTCCTTGTCGTCGCCGACCAGGCTGGCGTCGATGGCGACGCGCTTGACCTCGTGCTTGCCGGTCATGGTGACCTTGACCAGCCCGCCGCCGGACTCGCCGGTCACCTCGAGACTCGCCAGCTCCTCCTGGGCGCGCTGCATGTTGGCCTGCATCTCCTGCGCCTGTTTCATCAGGTTTCCCAATCCACCTTTCATCGTGTCACCTCATATCAAAACAGTAAATTGCCATCAGTTGCCTGGTACCTGCCGCAAAACCCCGATGACCGTTTCAGGTACATCTTATTGTCGTGCCGCTGCGAGTCTCACAGTGATGCGGCACCCGCCACCGGCCCGCGGCACGGGTCCCGTGATTGCGGCGCTGGCTGCTCGCAATGACGTGCGAATTTCATAACAAGTGGTTCCGACCTGCCTCAGTCCCGCGGCCGGATCGAGTCCTCGAACACGGTCGCGCCGAAGGTGTCCTGCAGCGCCTTGATGTTGTCGTCCCCGGCGATGGCGTCGACCGCGCGCTGCTGGCGCTCGGCCTGCTCGCGCGACGCGCGCTGTGCGGGCGACTCCTTCGCCAGCGTCTGCTCGCTGGCCAGGCTTACCTTGACCGCGCGCTGGAAGTGCGCGCACAGCGCGCTCTCCAGCTGCTTGACGCGGGCCGGGCTCAGCAGGTGCGCATGCGCCGTCTCCATCGACAGCCGCACGGTGTCGTCCTCGATGCCGTGATAAGCGCAGTTCAACGCCATCTGGCGCAGCATGCCCTTGAGCGGCAACTGCTCGATGAGTGCGGCCCACTCGTCGTCGCCCGCACGCGCGGCAGCCACTGGCGCTGCGGCAGTCCTTGCCGCCGTGACTGCCTGGCGCAGCGGCGCGTACCGGCGCGGTGACCGTCATCGGCTGCGCCCCGTCCGGCCAGGCCGGCGTGCTTGCGCCGGCCTGTTCCGCCGGACGGAAGACCAGCATGCGCAGCATCACCATCTCGAAACCGCCGCGCGGCTCCGGAGCCAGCGGCAGGTCGCGCCGCCCGATCAGGCCGATCTGGTAGTACAGCTGCACGTCCTCGGGGGTGAGCCGGCCGGCCAGTTCCAGTACCGCGTCGCGGTCGCCGTGGCTGTCGTCCACCGCGTCCGGCAGGGCCTGTGCCAGCGCCACGCGCTGCAGCACCGAGATGAGATCGGCGAGCAGCGCGCCGTAATCCGGCGCCAGCGCGTCGGCCTGCGCCACCTCGGCCAGCAGCGCGGGAGCGTCACCGGCCGCGAGCGCCGCCAGCAGGCGGTAGACCACGTCGCGGTCGATGGTGCCGAGCATGCCGCGCACCTCCGCCTCGCGCACGTCGCCCTCGCAGAAGGCGATGGCCTGGTCGAGCAAGCTCAACGCGTCGCGCAGGCTGCCGTTGGCGGCGAGCGCGAGCTGGCGGACGGCACCCGGCTCCGCCGGGATGCCCTCCGCCTGCAGGATGTGTTCGAGCTGGCCGCCGATCTGCGCCGGGGTCAGGCTCTTGAGGTTGAACTGCAGGCAGCGCGAGAGCACCGTGACCGGCAGCTTCTGCGGGTCGGTGGTCGCGAGCAGGAATTTCACGTGCGGCGGCGGCTCCTCCAGGGTCTTGAGCAGCGCGTTGAAGCTGTGCCCGGAGAGCATGTGCACCTCGTCGATGAGGTAGACCTTGTAGCGGCCGCGGGTCGGCGCATACTGCACGTTCTCGAGCAGCTCGCGGGTATCCTCCACCTTGGTGCGCGAGGCCGCGTCCACCTCGACCAGGTCGACGAAGCGGCCCTCGGCGATCTCGGTGCAGGCGCTGCACTCGCCGCAGGGCTGCGCGCTCACGCCCTGCTCGCAATTGAGCGCCTTGGCGAAGATGCGCGCGATGGTGGTCTTGCCCACCCCGCGGGTGCCGGTGAACAGGTAGGCGTGATGCAGGCGGTCGTTGTCGAGCGCGTTGACCAGGGCACGCTGTACGTGCTCCTGCCCGACCAGCTCGGTGAAATTGCGGGGACGCCACTTGCGCGCCAGGACCTGGTAGCTCATCGGTGCCTTGTCTGCTCCTCTCGCCCCGCTACCGGCGTCACTGCCTGTAACCGGGTCATCCGATCGTCACGCCGCGAACCGTCAGTGCGAGGAACGTTGTTCCGCAGCGAGCTCCGGGTTGCAGCACGCGGTTTGCAGGGTTGCTGCGCTGGCCGCGCCCGGCCTCCTGCCGCTCGCGGCATGCACGCGTCCGGGTCTGACGTGCTCGCAATGACGGCCAAGCGCCGGATCAGGAATCGCCCGTATCGCCTTGTTGTAACAGGGAGGTGACCTGTACCAGCCACACCCCGGCGCCCGAGTCCACTGCTGCCGCTGCTCCCTTCCGGGCCTGACGGGGTTCACAGCTTATCGTCGCGGGGGGACCGGCACAAGCCACCATAAACAGATGGCACATTATAGGCTTATCGGTCGCTTTTGATAACCGGTCTGATCATTGGCCAGACTCTGCGCGTGCCGGTTCCTGCCGGGTCGGCGCACGGGCATCGACCCGGGTGCCGAGGCTGTTGCGAAAACACAATGAATACAGCATGCTCTACGACTATATTAGAAACAACCGCTGAGAATGCGGAGATCGCCGCGACGCGGATCGGGTCCTGCCACCGGGCAGTACCGGACGCGCCCGGGACTGCCGGCACACACAGCCGCCCAAACAAACGGAGGAAATCATCATGTCTGTCATCATCAACCGTCCCGCGTCAGGCACCGTCGCCGCTCCCTGTCGCGCCCTCGTGTTCACCCTGCTCTGTGCCGCAACCGGCGCGGCGACCGCCGGCTCGATGGGATACCTGACCGACAGCAGCGGTGCCGTCGTGCAGGCCGCCGCCAGCGGCACCTGCGTCCACACCTCATCCTGGAGCGAGTCGATGGCGATCCCGGGCTGCGACGGCTTCGTGGAGAAGCTCGCGCCCGCCTCCGCGGGACCGATGGTCGCGACGGCCGCCGAACCGAAACGCCTGGAGCAGGTGACGCTCGACACCCGCGCGTTGTTTGCATTCGACAAGGCGGTGCTGCTGCCGGAAGCGAAGCAGGCGCTCGACGAGATGGCTCAGCGCCTCAACAACTACACGGATGTCACCAAGGTCGTCATCTCGGGCTATACCGACCGCATCGGCGATGATGCATACAACAAGGAACTCTCGCGCCGCCGGGCCCAGGCCGTGGCCGACTACCTCGCCACCCGCACCGACGTAAACCGCACCGGGATCGAGGTCCGCGCCATGGGCGAGGCCGATCCGGTCGTGGAATGCCAGCGCACCGGCTCGTTCCGCGATCTGGTCCAGTGCCTGCAGCCTAACCGTCGCGTGACGGTCGACATCAGCGCCAAGCGTTACGAGTGATCCTCTGACCGTCCCCGGGGAAGGTGACTGCCCCGGCAGTCGCCTTCCCCGCGCGGGCGCCGCGCCCACACCGCGGCACACCGCGCGCCCCTCCCCCGCACGACCCGCAGCGCTATCGGCACCGGCTTGATTTGCCGGGGCTTGGCTGTTATTCAGGGTGCCACACCACAAGGGGGATCCTGCATGACCAACAACCGTGCGGCCTACTGGCAGGCCAATCTGCGGCTGGTGACCGGCTGCCTGTTCGTCTGGGGGCTGGTGTCCTTCGGCGCCGGCATCCTGTTCGTCGACTTCTTCAACCGCTTTCACCTGTTCGGCTATCCGCTCGGCTTCTGGTTCGCGCAGCAGGGTGCGCTGTTCACCTTCCTGGTGCTGATCTTTTATTACGCCTGGCGCATGAACCGGCTCGACCACCGGTTCGGCGTGGACGAGGACTGAGCCGTGAGTCTGCAGACCCTGACCTTCATCACCGTGGGCCTCTCCTTCGCGCTCTACATCGGCATCGCCATCGCCGCGCGCGCCACCAGCACCGGGGATTTCTACGTCGCCGGCAAGCATGTGCACCCGCTCGCCAACGGCATGGCCACCGCGGCCGACTGGATGTCGGCGGCCTCGTTCATCTCCATGGCCGGGCTGATCAGCTTCCTCGGCTACGAGGGCGGCATGTACCTGATGGGCTGGACCGGCGGCTACGTGCTGCTGGCCATGCTGCTCGCGCCCTACCTGCGCAAGTTCGGCAAGTTCACCGTGCCGGAGTTCATCGGCGACCGCTACTACTCGCAGACCGCGCGCGTGGTCGCGGTGATCTGCCTGATCTTCATCTCCTTCACCTACGTTGCCGGGCAGATGCGCGGCGTGGGCATCGTGTTCTCGCGCTTCCTGGAGGTGCCGGTGGAGACCGGCCTGTACATCGGCATGGGCGTGGTGTTCGTCTACGCCGTGCTCGGCGGCATGAAGGGCATCACCTACACCCAGGTCGCGCAGTACTGCGTGCTGATCTTCGCCTACACCGTGCCGGCCGTGTTCATCGCCCTGCAGGCCACCGGTAACCCCTTCCCGCAGCTCGCGCTCGGCGGCGCGCTTAGCGACGGTTCCGGCGCGCTGCTCCTGAAGCTGGACCACACCCTGGTCGATCTCGGCTTCGGCTCCTACACCGCACCGTTCAACGACAAGTCCATGATCGACGTGTGCGCGATCACGTTGGCGCTCATGGTCGGCACCGCCGGCCTGCCGCACGTGATCGTGCGCTTCTTCACCGTGCCGCGCGTGCGCGACGCGCGCCTCTCCGCCGGCTGGGCGCTGCTGTTCATCACCATTCTCTACACCACCGCCCCGGCGGTCGGCGCGCTGGCGCGCATGAACCTGGTCGAGACCGTGAACGGCCCGGACGGCAGCGGCACCTACTACGCCGCCATGCCGCAGTGGTTCAAGACCTGGGAAAGCTCCGGCCTGCTCGCCTGGTACGACCACAACAATGATGCCAAGGTGCAGTATGCCGCAGGCCCAGCCTTCACCGGCGACGGCAAACCGCAGTTCGACAGTGATCTGCGCGGTCCGCTGCACCAGCGCCTGACCACCAATCCGTCCGCGGGCGAGGTGAAAAATGAGGCCCCGTTCGCCAACGAGATCTACGTCGACCCGGACATCATGGTGCTGGCCAACCCGGAGATCGCCGGCCTGCCGGACTGGGTCATCGCCCTGGTCGCCGCCGGCGGCATCGCCGCCGCGCTGTCCACCGCGGCCGGCCTCCTGCTGGTGATCTCCGCCAGCATCTCGCACGATCTGCTGAAGAGCACCTTCGCACGCAACATCAGCGAGAAGAACGAACTGATGGCCGGGCGCATCGCCGCCGGCGTGGCCATCGCCATCGCCGGCTACCTCGGCCTGCACCCGCCCGCCTTCGTCGCCCAGGTGGTCGCGTTCGCCTTCGGCCTGGCCGCCGCCTCGCTCTTCCCCGCCATCCTCATGGGCATCTTCAACAAGCGCATGAACCAATGGGGCGCCATCTGCGGCATGCTCGCGGGACTGACCTTCACGCTCGGCTACATCATCTACTTCAAGGGGGTGTTCATCGAGCCGCTGGCGGCGAACGTGCCGGAGAACTGGATACTGGGGATCTCGCCCGAGGGTGCGGGAGTGATCGGCATGGTGATCAACTTTGTGGTGGCGATGGCGATTGCGCGGAATACGGAGGCGCCGCCGGCGCATATACAGCAGATGGTGGAGGAGATTCGGGTGCCGCGGTGACCACCTTGAGTAATGCCACAAGAAGAATATACAGCCAGATTCCGCAAAGAGATTCCGCGGACTAGTACAAATGTATTAGCCGCCATGCATCGTTCGTTTTGCCTACCCCTGATGTAATGCCGTTCTTGCCAGTCTGTTTGGGCCGTGTAATATACAATCAAGCGACTGATTTTTAATGAAACAGAGTATGTAACCTTGCCTAAATGTCGTAAGCCAATACCGGCTTTTTTGGTTCTCTACTTGTAGTTAGGCGCTAAATGATACCAAGAGGAATTCTGGGGAACGTAAGATGGGTAAGAAAACAGTGCCAGATTTAAAAGAGCTGTTTAAGCAGGCTTCTGAAATAGCGCAGCAGGTACCTGAAAGCATGCAGGAAGCGGCATTTAATCGCGCAATTGACCTTCTTACGGGCGGCGCAGAATCCGCACCTCAGGCAGAGCAGCCTAGCACGCAAACCGTCAAGGAGAAAAAGGCTGCTAAGAAATCCACTCAACCGGAACGAGAAGATTCCTCGTTAGACGATCTGGTTTCAGCAATAGATTCTACACAACACCCGGGCGTAACCTCTGCAACAAAAGTTCTCGATCGATCACTCATGATCTTGCAGATAGCACTAACTGATCATGACAAGGATGGTTTGACTCCGTCAGAAATCGCAAAAATACTGACAGAAAAGTTTCGAGTTGGGACTACGCGAGCAGCTGTTAGTATGGCGTTAGGGAATGCGACTACGCTTGTAAATCGCGTGAAAGATGGGCCTGGATACAAATATAGAATAATGGCGCCAGGCGATGAATATCTCGCGCATCTCGATGAGCCAGACAGTGTGTCGCCATCTTCTGCAAAGAAAAGCAGGAAAAAGAAAGTAACCACTAAAAGTGCCACTACAAAAAAACAATCTTCAAAGAAAAAATCAAAGACCTCCAACAAAAGTAATGTAAGCCAACCCAAGAAAAGTGCCATAGGGCCTAAAGCTGCGGTTAGCACTCTCATGGAGTCAGGGTATTTTAGTACGGCTCGTACTGGCCCAGAAGTTCAAGCCTACTTGAAAAGTAAGCGGGGCTTCCATTTCGGTACAGATCAATTGCGTCTCGCAATGCTTAGACTTGTGCGGGAAGAAAAGCTAGAGAGAGACGAGAACGACGATGGCCAATATGAGTACAAGCAGCCAAAACCTTAATTTAGCGCAAGCCCTTGCCTCTATCCCGAAGCCGCTTCGAAAGAGGCTTGTGCAAAACTACTCAACCCTCAAGAGCCATGCTCTAGAAAACCAACATGATTCTATTGGACATCAAGCAGGTAAATTAGCAGAAGTATTAGTTCGAGTGTTGCAGCTAATTCTTACTGGCACGTACATTCCACTGTCTAAGGGTCTAGGAAACTTCAAGGGCGAATGCGAGAAGCTGGAAAATACTGTTACGACTGCAGGTCCTGAAGGCTTACGGATTCTGATGCCAAGAGCACTTTTATTCTTATATACACTTAGAAACAAGCGAGATTTTGGGCATACAGGTGGAGAGGTTGATGCTAACGAGATAGATGCGCTAACTGCCACACGGCTTGCTGACTGGTGCATGTCAGAGCTAATCAGGGTGAGTCACAGCTTGCCAATTGAAGACGCTCAGCATATCTGCGACGCCATAGCGGAAAGGAAATTGCCAGCTATTTGGAATGTCATGGGCAGAAAGAGAATATTGGAAACATCGCTGAGTTATAGAGATCAAACTTTACTACTTCTTTACTCTGAGATTGAATCTGGTGTTCCTACAGAAGATTTATTCGACTGGACTGAGCATTCCCACAGAGCCAATTATCGTAGAGATATATTGGCCAAGCTACACAAAGCAAGACTCATCGAATGGGACAAGGAAACAGAAATGGCAATAATATCTCCAACAGGAATCGAAGAAGTTGAAAATGCAATTCTTCAAAAAATCAATAACTAGAAAAGAAGCACCTAACAAGGCACGTAATAAACGGGACGGAGGATATAAATTCAGTCAAATAATAAAAAATACTTTTTCCACAGAATAAAGGGGTCGGATACATTTTCTCTACTTTAGTTAATTGTATACGCCCCCATTTACCTCTTTAAGTTATGTGCATTGATTCAGATCAATGGGGTCAGACTCGATTGATTAGACGATAACTTGACTTATCAATGGGGCCTGACCCTTTTGATTCCCCTTCCCGCGCAGAAGGAAATCCAGCCTTAAAGGATCAATGAGGATCACTGGGGTCAAACTCGATTGATTAGACGAAAAACTGACGAATCAATCGAGTCTGACCCTTTTGATTCATGGCCTTCAATCAGATTATGGTGGTGGCTCCAAAGACTACCTCAGCTACAGCATTCTAGGAATTCTTATGAAAGAAGGACGCATGGCGCGCAATGACAAAAAGAAACATGTGGCAAAGTCAGATTAAGCACCTAACCATCAGCTCAAGTCGTTCGCTCTCGCTCACTGGGACGCTCCGCCGCGATGCGGCTCCGCGCCCCTTATAAAGGGGTCGGATACATTTTTCTGCGTACTTGTATCCGATCCACTTATCGTGATTCTTTAGCGCTTATTAATAAAATATTAGCCAACAACTTACCACATGGACGCTGAATCATTACGTAAAATCTGAAATAAAAGGGGTCAGATACAATGTACACAGTGACCCATGGTGTCCTGACTCAACAGGAAACTCAAAAATGAAGAATGTCCATTTCAAGAACGCCAATGGCCAGAACATCACAATGGCGGCGGTGATCTACTTCCCGGAAGCATTCGATGAAAGCAGGAGATATCCAGCCGTCATCGTGTCGCACCCGGGTGGCGGCGTCAAGGAGCAGGCGGCGGGTCTGTATGCGCAGAGGCTTGCGCAGCAGGGGCCGGTCACTATCGCCTTCGACAGATCGTACCAGGGTGAAAGCACCGGCGAGCCGCGCCAGCTCGAGAACCCCTATATCAGCACGGAAGACGTGAGCGCTGTCGTCGATTACCTGACGACATTGCCCTACATCGACCCGGCGAGGATCGGCGCCATGGGTGTTTGCGCAGGTGGCGGCTATACCGCGAACGCCGCGATCAACGACCGTCGCATAAAAGCGGTGGCAACGGTCAGCGCTGTGAATATCGGAGCGATGTTCCGCAACGGCTGGGACAACGACGTTGCGTCAGCCGACGCCATCCCGTACCTGGAGAACGGTTCGATGGCACGCACCGCCGAAGCCGCCGGGGCCGACACCGTGACCATGCCGCTGGCACCGCTCCGGCAGGAGGATGCCCCAAACAAGGAACTGGAAGAAGCATGGGAGTACTACCACACGCCGCGCTGCATGTACTCGACGGCGCCGGGTTTCGCGACTGCCAGGAGTCTCAACCAGATCATTACCTACGACGCGTTCAACATGGCGGAAGTCTTCCTGACACAACCGCTCCAGGTCGTTGCCGGCAGCAAGGCCGGCAGCAAATGGATGAGTGACGACCTCTACGCGCGTGCCGCCAGCAAGGACAAGCATTTTCATGTCGTGGAAGGAGCCAACCATATGCAACTGTACGACGATCCGCACTTTGTCGACGAGGCCGTGTCGGTGCTGGGATCATTCTTCAGTGCCAGGCTGTAGGAACTTGAATGGTGTCAGAGCACATTTTCCGCGATCAATGGGATCAATGAGGTAAGACTCGATTGATCATATCTATTGTAGATAGCCCTTTTCATCCTCGTATCAATAACGACGAGACACAATTATGGACGCTGACACAGCGAAACCGGCCGACACTGAAACATTGCTCAACGCGCTCTGCGATACGCTTGAAAAACTGGATGAACAAGGTGCTGGCGCGACGCAGGAAATAATCTCCGACATTCACACCCGCGCCAAAAGCATACGAACGTCTGTGCAAGCAGACCGCAAAGAACTCAGCAAGATAACCGAAGCAAACAATAGCAAATCGGTTACGCTTAACTCGCTGAAATCGGCGTTCCAGGAATCTTCCGAGCGCGGCAATCAACTTTTCAAGGACATCGCGCGCTGCCTTGTACCGCTGATACCGGCACTATTCACTCTTGTGTCAATCGTATTTTACAGCGAGACGGCTTCTACCTGGTCAGGAGCACTGACCGTCTCCCTGACTTTGACCTACATGCTGCTGTTATTGTTAGCGGCTGCTCACCGCAGCGATGTCAAGATGGGCAGCCGCAAAGGATCCCAGAATTTCCTCGACAGTATATTTCCGACTCGCGTAGCCGGCATTTTTCTTGTGCTGTGCTTCCTCGCCTCACTCGTGGTCGGATTTGCCGCGCTCTATATGAAAACGGGCATCGTCTTTGGCTGTTGCAACAAGGCAGACACCGCATGGGAGGCAATCTATTTCAGTTTTGTCACCCTGACCACGCTCGGATACGGCGACTTTTTCATCTTGAGTTACTGGTCCGAGCTGTTGATCGCCTTGGAATTGCTTAGCGGGATTGTCCTGCTGATATGCATTTTCGCATTATTGATAGCACGGCTATCCGTATTTTAAGTAAATACAGAAGTTTTACAGGGGGCTGGTGTTATATAACTGAATATACTGGGAATTTTTCTATAACTACTCTCAGAATTGCTACAAGCATTCTTGCATTGCCATGCCCGCGCAGGCGGGCATCCAGCAAACCCGCGAAACACTGGATTCCGGCCTGCGCCGGAATGACGAGAAACATGGCCGCCGCGGGATTTGCCAATTTTGAGATCGGTTCTAGCCTCTATTACGCGGCAAATAGGGAACAGAAGTGTTATATCCTCACAGGAACAATCCGAATCTATATATAACCACTCCGCCCCCAACCTGAAACCGATATGGCAGGCACCCAAATGCGCAAGAAATTTATCGGGATAGATCAGAAACAGCATGACGATTCCGCCCCGCAATGGCTCGACATCGAGAAGCTTGCGATCGTCGAGCTCAGCTCTGAAGACGACGCTTTCCGCATCGAATCCGCACTGCTGCCTGATAACGGCACGGGATGGCGCGCCGCGGAACCCGGGGAACAAATCATCAGGCTGCGCTTCGACAACCCGCAGAGACTCCAATGGATCAGACTCAAATTCGAGGAGTCCGAGATGGAACGGACGCAAGAATTTGTCTTGCGTTGGTCTGAAGACAATGGCCAATCGTACCAGGAAGTCATAAGACAACAATGGAACTTCAACCCCGCTGGCGCAACCACTGAGGTTGAGAATTATCGTTTGAATCTTAAGGCTGTCACTGTGCTCGAATTGCACATCAATCCGGACATCAGCGGGAGAAGAGCATTTGCATCTTTACAGGAGTTCCGGCTTGCCTGACGCGTAAAGGGGATGGAGGATATTTATTCGGAAAAATAAGAAGACAAAGCGCCCTGACACCGGCCTCGCCTGCTTTTCACGACAGTAAAAGGAGCATCCACATGAAGTACAAAGGTAGTTGTCATTGCGGACAGGTCGCCTTTGAAGTCGATGGCGACCTTACACAGGTCGCTGACTGTAACTGCTCCATTTGCTCCCGGATGGGGTCGCTCCACTGGTTTGTCCCGCGGGATCATCTACAGCTGTTAACGCCGGAAGAGAACCTCGCCACGTACACCTTCGGAGCGGGCACGATCAAGCACCATTTCTGCCCCCAATGCGGCATTCATCCATTCGGGGAAGGCGTGGATCCCTCGGGAAATCGCATGGCTGCTGTCAATGCGCGCTGCCTGGAGGGTGTGGAACTCTCGTCCCTCCCAGTCAAACACCTCGATGGACGATCCTTGTAGACACTGCAAGGCCGAACCCCTGCGTCAACCTGGGTAAACTGGTGTCAGCGCACAATTTTCACGGAAATGAGAGGATAATGCGCTCTGACACCCGCTTTGCTAGTCCCTGGACACGTGGGCATGAAAGATGGCCTTGTGCACATCGCCCAGACTCATTACGCCGACCAGCCGGCCTTCGCCGTCTGTGACCGGAATGCGGCGGAAGCGGTGACTGGTCATCTTGGCCGCGGCCTTCAGCACGTGCTGATCCGGTGAAACGGAAACGGGATTCTTCACCATCATGTCGCCGACACGACGCTCCATGGAATCGGAGTAATTCGAGGTCATGCGCTCGATTTCCAGGGCCGCGTCACCGGACATGATGTCTTCCACGGTCGGAAACAGGTTCCTCAGCAGGTCCATCTCGGAGATGTTGCCCACCAGCTTGCCGTCTGCGTCGACCACCGGAAGCGCGGGGATACGGTATAGGCACATGATCGATGCCACCTCCTGCAGCCTGGTATCCGGGGATACCGTTCTCGGATTGCGGGTCATGATATCGCTGACTAACATGAAGTCCTCCCATTCAGTTTCTTGCAAACCTGGTCTTGATCGCCATTGTGCTTGTTCGCGGACAGCAGAGCACATGGAGAATTATCGGCTCAATAATATACTTATTATGGCGGGCCGAGGGTATATATTTGGAAATGAGAGACAATTGTTCAATGACCCCGGTTTCCGTATCCCTGCACTGAACCGGCCATTGCATGTTTGCGGAGACAACACCCATGCAGAAAAGACGACTAGGCAAAACCGGGCGGAAATTACCAGTGCTTGGCCTCGGCTGCATGGGCCTCTCGGAGTTTTACGGCCCACCCGTGCAGCAGGGCGCTGCGATCAAGCTGCTGCACGAAGCGATGGAACTGGGCATCGAGCACTTCGACACGGCAGAAATGTACGGGATAGGCAGCGCGAACGAGACACTGCTTGGAGCTGCGTTCGCCGACCGCCGCGACCGCGTATTCATAGCCACCAAGTTCGGGCCGATTCGAGATTTTAAGACTGGCGAGTTCATTGGCCTCGACGGGTCGGCAGAAAACTGCCGGCGTGCCGTAGAAGGTTCACTGCAACGCCTGCGCACCGATGTTATCGATTTGTATTACTTGCATCGTGTCGATTCAGCCAGACCGATCGAGGAAACGGTGACCGCGATGGCCGAGCTGGTGGCAGAAGGCAAGGTGCGCGCCATCGGTTTGTCCGAGGCATCCGGCGATACCATCCGCCGCGCAGCCAAGATTCACCCGATTTCGGCTGTGCAATCGGAGTATTCGATCTTCAGTCGGGATATCGAGACTGATGTCATCCCCGCCTGTCTTGAGGTCGGCGCATCGCTGGTGGCTTACTCGCCGCTCGGCAGAGGCATGCTGACGGGACGTTTCAAGACCGAGACGCTGGGTGCAGGCGACTGGCGGCTGACGACACCGCGTTTCCAAGGTGCGGCCTATTCCGCCAACGTGGCACTCGTTGACGAGATCGAGGCGGTAGCCTCGGCCAGGTCATGCACTCCGGCCCAGGTCGCGCTCGCCTGGGTCATCGGCCGCGGCGAATTCATATTGGCACTTACGGGAACGACGAAACTGGAAAATCTCAAATCGAATCTCGGCGCCTACGATGTGGAGCTGTCCAGTACAGAGCTGAAGACCCTGGATGCGCTGGCGGACCGTGTCATGGGCGACCGCTACGACGAGTGGGGTATGGCAAGCATAAACGGCTGAACCGTACCCTCGTGGCGGCTAACGATGGCTGCAACACTGAACAACGGGGACGGAGGATATAGATCTGCACCCTGCCCCGCTCCGGAAATCGTGATGGTCCGGCGGTTTTGATTGACGCCACGGCCGGCTAATGGGATAAGAGTACAGACGGTCAGTGTCCGCTTCAGCTTGCGGTATACATTCAAATCAGAGGACGACAAAAAGTGCACAACACAAAATCAGTAGTCAGGACGACCCTGGTGGCGATCGGCTTGGCTTGCGCCGGAACCGCCTACCCGTTCGACATGGGCAACATGATGAATCCATCGAAATGGATGGGCGGCGACAAGGACAGGGACCGGTATGACGACTACGGCTGGCCGGGTTACGGCTACGGCGGCTACCCCGGCTTCGGCTACGGCGGCTATCCCGGCTTCGGTTACGGTGGTTACCCTGGCTACGGTTACGGTGGTTACCCCGGCTACGGTTACGGCGGCTATCCAGGCTATGGCGGTTACCCGGCCTATGGCGGCGCCGCCACGGTCGTGGTCCCTTCAACCGGCACCGACACCAAGGAAGATCTGCGCCCTCAATAGATTAATCGGTGTCAGAGCGCATTTTCTGCGAATTTCGGTAGCAGATGCGCTCTGACACCAGATCGCTCAGTCCTGGCGCGGCCTGAATTCCAGCACCGTGGCATTGATGCAATAGCGCGGCTTGCCGTCAGGCCCGTCGTCGAACACGTGTCCCAGGTGGATACCGCTGCTCTGCGACAGCACCTCGGTGCGCTGCATGCCGAAGCTGTCGTCCGGCCGCTCGACGGTGGCGCCCTCGACCGGCCGGGTGAAGGAAAGCCAGCCGCTGCCGGAGTTGAAGCGGTCGCGCGTGTCGAACAGCGGCGCACCACTGAGCTTGTCGATGAAGACCCCGTCCGGCGTATTCTTGAACTCGTCGTACTGGCGACAGAAGCGGCTGTCCGTGCCCTGGGCGAATGCCACCTTGTAGGCTTCGCTGTCGCCCAACTTGAAATAGCCGAGTGCCTGGTAGAACTCCGCGGCGGTCATGTAACCCTGGTGGCCGAAGACCTCCTTGCCGTCTTCCAGGAAATAGATGGTGGGTGTGGCCCAGGTCGGTGTCTTCAGGGTCAGTCCGTCCAGCTGCGTGGCCAGGCGGAACGTCAGGGGGATGCTGCCCCGGTACTTGCTGCTGACGTCCTGCTTGAACCGCTCGCAGAAGGGGCAGTGCTCGGCTTCCAGCACCACGATCTGACGGCTGGAGAGCAGCGCGCTGTTGTCGGTCGGGCGCGCGGCTGACTTTTCGAAGGTCACGCCGGTCGCGTGATTCGGGCAATAGCCGTTGGGGTGTTTCTTCAGGTAGTCCTGGTGATAATCCTCGGCCGGATGAAACGCCTGCAGCGGCTTGATCTCGGTCACGATCGGACCGTACCCCGCGGCCGTCAACAGGGCCTGGTACTGGTCGCGGGTACGCAGCGCCTCCTCGTGCTGCTGCTCATCCGTGTAGAGGATGATGGAACGGTACTGGGTGCCGACATCGTTGCCCTGGCGATCCTTCTGTGTCGGGTCGTGATGCTCGAAGAAGTGCCGCAGCAGGGCCTGCGTGCTGAGCATCCCGGTGTTGTAACGCACTTCGACCACCTCGGCGTAGTTGTCAGGATCGAACTTGTGCTCGCTCCGGGTGATTTCCCGGTAGACCGGCTCGACATTGCGGCCGTCGGCATAACCGGACACCGCGTCGATCACACCCGGTAAGGCCTCATAGCCCTTTTCCGCGCCCCAGAAACACCCGGAACCCAGCACCAGCGTCTGCACGTGGAGGCTGGCCGACTGGCCGTCCTGGTCCGGCATTGCGGCTAGCGACGGTGCCGTTACAGGCAACAGCGCGACCAACAGGGCGAAGAGTGTTTTCGGTTGCATGGTGGTGTTCTCCTGGATGTTGGGAAGGCGAGACCTGCCCGTTGTCACTAGAGAGTCTGCTGCGCCGGTAAAGTTCGCGCTACAGCGCAAATGTGATCATTTCGTGATAATTGGATCCCGCGCCACGGATTTCGGTGCAACGGTTGCGGTTTGCGTCTATCGGGCCGTCACTGCCTGGGAGCGATGGTTGTTGCCGCC
This sequence comes from Pseudomonadota bacterium, assembly GCA_041395565.1. Lineage (NCBI taxonomy): Bacteria > Pseudomonadati > Pseudomonadota > Pseudomonadota bacterium. Next base: position 127,720 of record JAWLAI010000007.1, read on the forward strand.
GATTTCCAGAGCGGTGCACCCGAGCCACCCTGTCCTTGGGTGGCCGGTCATACAGACGCCACGTGCGGTCAGTGCTTGCCGGGCTCCATCACCAGCCCGTTACGTCCATAGCGCAGGATCATCGGGAGGGATTCCGCGGGGACGGGTCTGCTGAACAGGAAACCCTGGCAACTGTCGCAACCGCGCTCCTGCAGGAAGCGCAAGTGCGCCTCCTGCTCCACTCCCTCGGCCAGCGACTCCAGCTTCAGGGTCCTCGCCATGCTGATGATGATAGCTGCGATCTCCGCGGCCGCCGGGCTGGTGGATATGTCCCTGACGAAACTCCGGTCGATCTTGAGCTTGTCGATCGGAAAATCCTTCAGGTAGGAAAGCGAGGAATAGCCGGTCCCGAAATCATCGATGGCAATCCGTACGCCAAGATGCTTGAGCTCCGTGAGCTTTGCCACGGCAGCCGCACCCTGCTCCATGATCGCACTCTCCGTTATTTCCAGCTCGAGGCAGGATGGATTCAGGCCGGTTTCGATCAGGCACGCGGCGATACGATCTTGGATATCGGGTTGCTTGAACTGGGTCGGCGAGAGGTTGACCGCCAGTGTTTCCAATGCGAGTCCTGCATCCTGCCATGCCTTCATCTGGCGACACGCACTGCGCAGCACCCAGTCTCCCAGCTGCAGGATCATACCCGTCTCCTCGGCAAGCCGGATGAATGTACCCGGGTAGATCAGTTTATCTTCCTGCGGATCCTGCCAGCGCAGCAGGGCCTCGACTCCGAGGCAGCGCGAGTCCGCAACGGATACCAGTGGCTGATAATGAAGAATGAATTCATTCTTGCTCATGGCACGCCGCAGCCTGGCCTCGAGTTCGAGCCGCGCCTCGACCCGCCGGGTCATGGACTCGGTATAGAGATGATAATTGTCGCAGCCGTGCTCCTTGACCTGATACATCGCCGTATCCGCGTTGCGGATCAGCTGCTCCGCATCGGTACCGTCATCCGGATAGATGCTGATGCCGACGCTGACGCCGACATAAACCTCACGTCCGCAACTGAGATCAATGGGCTCGTGAATCAGCCTGATCAGTTTTTGCGCGATATCGACGGCTTCCCGCACATCCTGCAGTGTCTCCAGCAACACCACGAACTCGTCTCCACCGAGGCGTGCGAGCGTATCGGACTTGCGCAGGCAATGCCGCAGCCGTCCGGCGACAATCTGCAGCAATTCGTCACCGGCCAGGTGACCGAGGCTGTCATTGACGTGCTTGAAGCGATCCAGGTCGAGAAACAGCACGCCCAGCATCCGGCTTTCCCGCTGCGCCTGCTCGATGGCGTGTTCAAGGCGTGATCGCAACAGCAGCCGGTTGGGAAGGTCGGTCAGGGCATCATAATGCGCCAGGCGCTCGAGCTGCTGCTCCGCCTGCTTGACCTGACTGATATCGCTGAACACACCGACATAGTTCAGGATCTCGCCCGCTTCATCACGCACCGCGCTGAGCGTCAGCCACTCCGGATATAACTCCCCGCTTTTGCGCCGGTTCCAGATCTCGCCCTGCCAGTAGCCACAGGTATCGATCGATTTCCACATCTGCTGGTAGAACGGCAGATCGTGGCGCTGCGAATGGAGCATTCTTGGTGTCTGACCGATCGCCTCCGCCTCCGTATAACCGGTGATTTCGGTAAACGAGGGATTGATACTCAAAATATTCTGTTCCAGATCGGTGATCATGACGGCATCATGCGTACTCTTTATCACCGCGGACGACAAGCGCAGGCTGTCCTCATTGCGCTTGCGCCTGACGAAACCGGCGAGAATGTCGGTGACGGATGAAAGAAACTGCTCCTTCAGCGGGTCACGGCAGAACCCGTGTGGGAGGTAGAGCACCATGACTCCCAGCACTTCACCATCCGAGATGAGCGGCATATTGTAATGCCCATGATCCACCATCCCGGGAAAGGTGATTTCATGGCGCTCGTCCACACACTGGGAGAACTGTATCTGGCGGGTCGCGGCCGCCCGCCCGCAATGGCATTTGCCCAATGGCACCCTCGCGCACAGCGACATGATTTCCTGCGACAGGTCGCGGGAGACCGCCATCCGCATGGCCTGACGGTTTTCCTCCATGAGGAAGATGCCGCCCTTGGGCAGGATGGAAAGCCACGAAATCGACAGCAGTTGCTGAAGACAGTAATCAAGCGTTTTCTCCAGCGGCCCGCCCCTCAGGACGACTTCCAGCATCCCGCGCAGCGTGGCCTGCTGCTCCCTGTCCCAGCTCATCAGTTCTGCCGCGGCCCGGTGCTCGGAGATATCGATAATCGCACCCAGCATGCAGACCGGCATGCCCTGCGGGTCGGTCACCATGTTTGCCGCCAGCTGGGCGACGAATGTCGACCCGTCATCGCGCACCGCGATGAGGTCGCCGCGCGCCGAGCCCTGCTCATGCAGTTGCTGTACGATTTCCAGCGCCTGTTCCGGCGGCTGGCAAAATTCGGTAATGGACCTGCCAAGCACCGCTTCCTCATCCCGGTAACCCCAGAGATTCAGAAAGGCCTGGTTGACGTAGGTCAGCTTGCCATCGAGCGCGGCCATCGCGATCGCGTTGATGGAGGTCGACAGGGCGCGCTCCTTGATCCGGAGCATGTCCTCCGCCGCCTGTCGTCGCGCTTCCGCGTCGATGATATCGAGCGCGAAGCCGATATTCTGCGACAGCCGGACCAGCAGTGCGATCTCCTCGGTATCAAAGAAATCCGTAGTCTCTGAATACATCGACAACGCACCCTTCAACTCCCCGCCCAGATGCAGCGGAAAGGCGGCCGAGGCACGGTAGCCCATGCGTGCAGCCTGTTCGCGCCAGGGCACCATGCGCGGGTCGTTCGCAATATCGTTGCAGATCTGGTACGTACCTTCGCGCAATGCCTCGCCGGTCGGCCCTCTCCCCCGGGTGGAATCATTCGTCACGATATGCATGTGGTCGAGATAATCACCGACCAAGCCGCTGTGGGCTACGGGCCGGATTTCCTGACTTTCGGCGTCAATCACTCCAACCCAAGCCATGCGAAATCCGCCGAGCTCCACCACGATCCTGCAGGCCTCGCTGAACAGGGTGTTTGCATCATGGCAGCGCATGATGAATTCGTTGATTGCATTGAGTACCACATACAGACGGTTCAGTCGCTGCACCTGCAGTTCCGCCTGCCGCCAGCGGCTGGCATCCTTGACGATCACGATCAGCGCCGGTTGCCCGGCGTAGGTTGTCGGCGCGAGCTGCAGATCGAGAGGCAAGTGGCCGCGATCATCATGCGCGCCCCAGAATTCCAGTGACTGCGCCCTGCCTGCCAGCGCCCGCCTGAAGCGCCTGACCATGGTCAGCGGATCATTCATCCCTGCCGCGGTGACTGCTTCGTAGCTCCTGCCGATAAAGAAATCCCGTGGACGGCCGTACATTGCAGCAGCCGAATCGTTCACGTCCAGGAAGAGGCCACTACCATCCAGGATGCAGATGGCATCCGAAAAACTGTTGAACAGTTCGTGGTAATCAGGGTGTGGCGCACTGCCGCCAGGCACTGCCGGCGCGGTCGATGGATCAGCCGGAATATCCGTGTCAGGACACGTCGCCACAGCCGGGGCGCCGGTCTTCTTCCCTGCTTCTTGCATACGCCCCCCGGTCTGGCTGTTGCCCTGCCGATCCTTCCCTAGTAAAGGTATATCGCCGGGTACATAGGGATTTTTTAGGGCCGGCTGCAGGAGCGGCACGAACCGGTTGCCAGCGACGGCGAGCGGGCAGGTACCCGGCCGCCGCAGAGCCGCCCGCCGCCCGCACCTGGAAATGGCCTCAACATTATGTAATAAAACACTTTTACTAGAATATTTGCGGCGGATTTGCGCCATGAACATTCGAGAAAATTGGTCTATGCCCCCGTTATGTTCGTTCGTATGATGGAGACCCGGCGTCTGCAACAGGTCCACGCAGCACTCGCACTCCTCCTGCTGGGCGTCGTGTTCCTGGCCGGATGCGCAGGGCCTGCGGGACAACGGCCGCCCCCCGGCGCGGACGGATACCGGGAAACGGGCATGGCCTCCTATTACGCCCGGAAATTCCAGTCCCGGAAAACCGCCAGCGGCGAACGCCTGGACAACCAGGCCATGACAGCGGCGCACCGGAGCCTGCCATTCGGGACCGAGCTCATGGTGAGGAACCTCGCCAACGGCAAAACCGTCAGGGTCAGGATCAATGACAGGGGACCGTTCGTGCGCGGACGGATCATCGACCTGACCCGCGCCGCCTTTGCCCGCATCGCCAGCCTGGACCAGGGTGTCGCGCAAGTCGAAATCAGGGTGGTGCACTAGCCGTCGCTCCTGCAAGAACGCGCATCGGCACGGCCACCGGCAACAACCTGTCGGACCCGGATGCACCCTGGCATCCACGCCGGCATGGTCTATACTCAGGCAACTGCCGGATAATCTGTCGCCGATCAGATTGACCATCCGGCAGGCTGAAGCCGGCGCGCTGTCAACCGAGGGTGGCAACGGGTGCGGGCTGCAGCGAAACCCTCGTTGGGTCCTGCCCGACAGCTTGGCGGATGAACGGTGTCCCCACGACTGGACAAGACACAGAATGACTCGGCTACGGCGGCCTTCGGGCCGCCGTTCTATTTTTTGCGGCACGTACCGTGCCGGCAGTCCAGGACCATAGCCACGACCGTTTACCGACACCTGCGCAGCAACGGGTGCCGTGCGGCCTCGCGCAGTGTTTCGGTGCTGAACAATGCAGTGCGGAGCGCACGGAACCGGCACTGACGGGTAGGTAAAAATACGAATAGCATCCTGCACGCACTCCGCTTACCGTAGGCATCCGCGCACGGATAGCACCGGCGCACAGGCTCCACAAAGCGGCTGGAGATGAACCTACCGTGAATCTCCCGGCACCGTAAAAACACCAGCGCAAGAGAGATCGAGCAATGTGCAGGAACTATTCCAGGGAAATGCGCTCTCAACCCCAGACCTGCGGATGCCCGTCTAGCGGCAGGAACAACGCAGCGGCAGCGTTCCGGGCCAGGGCAGTAAGACAGTAAATCCGGATTTCATAATATTCTCAAACACGAAACCGCGACATGAGCCACGGAATACGATTGTCATACTGTTTTAATCTGACGTTGCCATACTTGCGTTTGACCCAACCGACCTGAACGAACAGCATCGCCAGAACAGACCGGATGCGGCGATGACGGATGAGACCTGACATGAAAATACTTTACGTCCTGGACGACGACCCGAGCGGATTGCACACCCTCGAGCACGTCGTCACCGAGGCAAGACAATGCCTGGCTGATCTGGTATTGCTGGATGTGATCGATACCCGTCCTGGCGGTGACACCCAATTGAGCAAGCCGCAGCCCTCCCAGCAGAAGAATTCCCTGTTACGGGAACGGCTGGCACGGCTCGAGTCGTTCGTCCTGATGAACGGCTGCGATGCCGAAGCACTGCGCGCCCGCGTCCTGTTCGGCGAGCGTACCCACGAGATCGCCCGCACGGCCGCGGAAGGCGATTTCGACCTGGTGATCAAGCACCCGGAACCCGGAACGACGGACCGGTTGCTGACACAACATTGCCCCTGCCCGGTCCTGCTCTGTGCAGCGCCCTCGCAACTGACGGCAGACACCATCCTGGACGCACTCTCGCCCCCGTTACCGCGCCAGGACAAGGCGGTCGCCTGATCACCCAGGCGTGGCCGGCGTCTGCCGGCCCACGCCGCCCCGCCGCAGGCGCGCGCCTGCGTGGCCCGCCCCCGGTTTCAAGGTACAATCGGCCGTGCCCGACCGGGTCTTCCCGGTCGCATTCGTAACCTCAGCGTAGGGCGGCCACCATGATGAGGCAAAACGCACCCGCAGCGCCGCCGCCTCGTGCCGGCGCCCTGCCCGGCCTCGCCGTGACGTTACTCGCACTACTGCCGCTGCTTTGCGCCTGCGACAGTTTCACCGCCATCCCGCAGCCCGCCCCCACGGGCAATGCGGCACGCGATGATGCCTACCGCGTACTGCATACGCTGCTCCGCGACGAGCGATACATCAAGGCGCTGCGCATCATCAAGGACACCATTACCTTCCAGGCATCGACCGCTGCCACGGCCTCCCTGATCGACGACATCGCCACGCTGTCGTCGAGGAGCCTGGACCAGATCGACAAGCTTGCGGCCCTGGATCCCGCGATCGACCTCGGCGCAGCGACGGCCGACCGCTTTGGCAGTAAGATTCTCGATGCCCTGCGCGTCGCCACCGCCAGGGACCTGATCACCGCATCGCGTGAAGATTTCGAGGTCAATCTGGTCGTGAGCCAGACCCAGGCGCTGCGCGTGATCAGCCAGCTGCTCGAGGAACTTCAGGCGCTGGATACGAACCACCGCCGCCAGACCTGGCTCGCCGATCTCGCCGCGAAGTACGAGGCACTCTACCGGCGCGCCGTGGCACGCCTGGCCGTGGCGGGGAAATCATAGCCGGGCCGGACGCCGCGCCGGCGTGCCCGCCGGGGCCCGGCCCTCTTTCGCTTTTGCCGCTTTGATTGTTTAATGCGTCGTCTTTCCAGCACACCGGTCAGCCATGCCCGATCATTACCTCGCCGCCGCCGGCATCCTCCTGGGCGCCTACTTCATTCGCGGCATCACGGGCTTCGGCTCCGGCCTGATCGCCATCCCGCTGCTCGCCCATTTCCTGCCGCTGTCGTTCGTCGTACCGATGATGCTGGTGCTGGATCTCGTGGCCTCGCTCGCGCTCATGGGGCATGCACGGCTGCAGGTGCACTGGAACGAGATCCGCGACCTGATGCCCCCGGCGTGCGCCGGCATGCTGATCGGCGCGGTGCTGCTGGTCAAGTTGCCGCGCGAACCGCTGCTGATCGGACTGGCGGTGTTCGTGATTTTCTTCGGCCTGCGCTACCTGTTCAACGTCCACGGCGAGCGGCCGGTCAGCCGCTGGTGGGCGCTGCCGACGGGCCTGAGCGGCGGCCTCATCGGGGCGATGTTCGGCACCGGCGGTCCGCCGTACGTGGTCTACCTCACGCACCGGCTGCACGACAAATCGCGCCTGCGCGGCACGCTCTCGGGCCTGTTCATGTTCGAGGGCGCCCTGCGCCTGGCGACGTTCCTGTTCCTGGGCCTGTTCGCGCAGGCGCGCATGCTGGAGGCGATCCTGCTGGCGTTGCCGTTGACCGGGCTCGGACTGCTGCTGGGCCACCGGGTCCACACCGGCATCACGCGCCGTCAGCAACTCGCGCTCATCGGCGTACTCCTGATCGTCAGCGGCGCCTCGCTGCTGTGGAAGGTGCGGGTTCAGTAGCCGGGCGGCGCAAGGCGGGCAAGCCAGGATAGACCGGACTGCTCCTTCCGGATGCGGCGCCGGTGTGCGCTAGACGTCGCTGACATCCCCGCCCGCCACCGTCACGGGCACCATCAGCAGTCTGCCCGCGACGATGTGCGTGCTGTCCAGCTGGTTGAGCCTGCGCAGATGGGAAACCGTTGTCTGGCTGTTGACAGCGATGGCGCTCAAGGTGTCGCCCGGACGGATCCGGTACTCGACCGACTGCACGCGCTGGTCGTCGGGCAACTGCGCGAGCCGTTCGCGGAAGCGCTGCGCACTGGCGCTGGGCACGAGCAGCCGGTGCGCGCCGCCGGGCGGCGTCACCGACCGGGTGAGCGCCGGGTTGAGACGCTGCAGTTCCTCCAGCGTGGTTCCGCTCAGCCGGGCGGCGACCTGCAGATCGAGCGGGCCGCCGGTGTCGACCACAGTGAAAAAGCGGTCATCCGCCAACGCGGGCAGCGTGATCCGGTGCGCCGCGGGGTCGGCGATGAGCGCGCAGACAGCGAGGAGTTTCGGCACGTAGTTGCGGGTTTCCGCAGGCAGCGGCAGGTGCCAGAAGTCGGTCGGTTTGCCGGCGTCGCGATTAAGGCGGATGAGCCGGTCGACCCGCGCGCTGCCGGCGTTGTAGGCGGCCAGGGCCAGCAGCCAGTCGCCGTTGTAGCGCCGGTGGAGCGCGCTCAGATATGTCAGCGCGGCCTCGGTGGCCGCGACGATGTCCCGGCGACCGTCGAACCACCAATCCCGACGCAAGCCGTATTCGGCGGCGGTCTCGGGCATGAACTGCCAGATACCGCTGGCACCCGCTGGCGAACGCGCAAAGGGATCGAAGGCACTCTCGATGGCCGGCAGCAGCGCGAGTTCCGCCGGCAGTCCATGCGCCTCGACGCGGTCGAGCACGTAGTAGAGGTACGGCTCGCCGCGCTGCAGGATCTGCCGGAAGTGCCAGGCGTGTTTGCGGAACGTCTCGAGATGCGACCGCACGGCGTTGTGGGACTGATCCGTGAAGACGAATCCCGTGCGCAGCCGCTGCCAGATGTCGCCGGCGCCGGCGTGTTCGGGTGTGGAGTCATCCGGCTGACCATTTGCTGCGGCAGCCTGGGATGTCGTGGTGTCGGGCAGTGAGTGGGTGAAGGCGGGTATCAAGACGGACGGGTGCGCAAGGTGGAAAGCGGGCACCGGTATATCCGGCGCGACTTCCAGGCTCGCGGTCAGTGTCGTCGCAGCCATGGCGAGCGCAGGGATCCAGAACGCATTTGCTATTGTCATTGTCGCGTTGCTCCAGCACGTTTATTGTCGTTTCACATTGCCCTCACTGGCATTCAGCAGTCATCTGCGCCGCAGACATTGCGGGCGTGGGCGGGATATCACGCCCCGTTTGACTATAGATGCTATCCCTCGGATTCGCAGCGGTGAATTGTACTTACGGTCTAGGCCGCCGCCGCGCAGCCAGCACCGACACGATTTGACGTTAAATTGGCGCAACGCAATGCAGGCAACGGGAATATGCTGAGTGAACTGTCCAACAAACCCGCGTGGCCGCGGCCGGCATGACAGTTTATTGCCGTACATGGACCAGCGTCGGTAACAAACCCGTCAGCGCGGGGTCAAGCATTGCTCAAGGCGCGTTTCACGGCATTCCGTGTGCGTAATGTGACGCCGCTGCTGCGCCACGGCAGCCGCCGCCTGCCGTGCGACCGGACAGCCGGCAACAGCACCAGCAGACCGCCGCCGAACAGCCAGGCGGCTGGTGGCAGGGGAACATCATCCGGCGGCGTGACGATAACCGTGGCAGCGCTGTAACGGACCTCGGCGTAATCCTGCAACGACGCATCCAGCCAGGGACCGCCCGGTCAGGTCACGACTTCGACAACAGTCGGGTCGGGCGCGACAGCGAGCGTAACAAATTCAAGCTGCGCGAACACGAAGTCCGGCCCGATCGGCGGCGCATTCGGCAGACTTGTCGCGGTGATGTCGAGACGGCCCGGCACCAGGTTGATGGCCGTCACGCGCAGCCCGCTGCTCGTACTGACGCTGAAAGCGGCGTTGATTCGGCTGAATCCCGGCAACAACACATCGGTATCCCACAGCACCGAGAGACTGCCACCGGTAACCAGCGCATCGAATCCGGCGCCGTTGACCGCGAGTGAGAATATTTCACCCACGATGAGCCGTAACGGCGACGGCGTCAGACTGATCGCCGCCGCATGCGACGGACCGGACATGCCGCAACACAGCATGGCCAGTAATAACCCTGTCAACCTGCATCTCATTGTTAGTATCCTGTCGTTGTCATGTACCCGCAGGCAGCTACAGCAACCCGACGGGCTTACGTACCGCATTGGAGCATGGATCGGGGTCTCAGCCACCTCTACGGAAGTTCGATGTCCGCGCCACCGGCCAATACCGGATTACTAATCCATTCGTACTAGAACCGCGCTCGGAAATCCGCATGGAGGCTACGCCCTGCCGAGCAGCCTCCGTACGCACGCCGCCGCCCTGCCCCGCGAAGCCGGCAGTGGACAGCGACCGGCCGATTCGTGATAGATTAGAGGTTATACGAGGTTTCAGTGCCACCCGACTGAATAGTCTGGCAATTGCCAGCAATCCAGTCGCGGTGCCAGCACCGGCGGCAGCTCAGGTCTGGCTTTCCCTCGCATACGGCGGGCCGGTCCGAATGGATCACGGCTGACAACGCCCGCTAGCGCGGCAAGCGCGCCGCACACATTCAAATAACTGACATCAGGGAGTCTTCCATGGCCTTGCTCCGCATCGCGTTTATCCTTGCCCTCGTCAACCTGGCGGGTTGTTCCTTCGTCGCGACATATAACCCCGACTTCGGCGGCGAGCCACCCGCGGTCGATGCACCGCTGACCGGCAAGGCATTGATCTACACTACGCGGGAGGAAACCGGGTATACCTTCAGCGGCAACCCCACGAGTTTCACCGGCGGCGGCACCAACCTGAGCATCGAGCTCGGTGAAATCACCTACCGCCTTGCGGTCAAGGCCTTCGGCAGCATTTTCACGCAGGGTGCCGAACATGCCGAATCGCTGGACGACGCCGGCAGCTATACGATCGTGGTCAAACCCAGGGTGACCAAGTACTCGTACGCGTACAACCAGCTCAAGAACATCGGCTTCGCCATTACCCCGCAGGTCGATCTCGACGTCGAGGTGCGGGTCCTCGACGCCGCGGGCAACAGCGTCCTCGACAAAACCTATTCGTCCGGCATCAGGGACGGCAAATCCTACATGATGAGCGGCGCTCCCGGCGAAAAGATCAGCGCGGTCACCCACCAGACCATCGCGGAACTGCTGAACCAGGCCGCGCAGGAGACCTATACGGCACTCAGGGCAAGCCGGGCTGCCGGCCTGCAATAGCACCAACCCCGCAGGCGCGCGTCATGACAGTAGCAAGTCACGCCATCACACTGCTCGCGCTCGCGGGATGCATCCTGCTCACCGGGTGCGCCGCCATCGTCAGCGGCACGGAGCAGACCGTCACCGTGGAGACGCCGGGCTGCACGGGCGCCAGGTGCAAGCTCGTCAATGAGAAGGGTGTCTGGTACGTGACCAGCACCCCCGGATCGGTCACCGTGCACCGTGCCGCCGGCGCGCTCACGGTGACCTGCACGAAGGAAGGCATGAAATCCGACAGTGTCGATGCCGCGGAGTCCGTCACCAAGGGCATTGCGTTCGGCAACATCCTGCTCGGCGGTATCATCGGCGCGGGCGTGGACGTCGGCACCGGCGCCGCCTACGAGTATCCGCAGGTCATCTCGATCCCGATGGACTGCAGTGTCATCGACGCGTCGACGGACAGCACCGGGAACACCGTTCCCGCAGCAGCCGGCGGAACGCAAGCACCGGAAAGCGCAATGGAGGTACGTCCCGCCGACGCCGACGAGTGCATGACGCTGCAACGCCGGATCGAGGCCGCCCACGATGACGCGTTCACCCGGGAAGTGCTGGAGAGCAATTACCGGCGCCGCTGCGGCACCTGGCCGCCAACACCGAACGCGACGGCACCGGCCGCCGCGCCCGCCGCCGACGCGGACCCGGAGTGACGACTGGCGCTAAAGGTATCTTGCTGCAATACTGGCAGGGTAGCGTCCCGGCGCAATCCCAGAGCCACGTCATGGAGTCACCGCGCAGCGCCTGATCCACGCTCAGCTGTTTCCTGATCAGAACTCGGCGCCGAGCAGTGTCATGCGGAGGCGACTCCCGCGGGGGGCCAGTTCATGCATGCGAACGGCAACCATGTCACGCCCGACCGGCCCCGTGCCGCGCGGTTTCCCGGACGTCAGTTCCTGCTGCTCTCCCTGCCCGTCATCGTCGTCATCCTGGCACTCGCCGGCACCGTCGCGAACATGCGCATCGGCGCGGAAGTCGAGCGGATTGCGGCAGCCGAGCGCAGCGACCTGCGCCTGCTCGGCAGCAATGTGACTGCTGACGTTTCCCTGTCGCTGTTCCAGCTGCGCGCCCTGAGCCAGGAAACGGCAGCCGGCAAGATCCTGGACGCGGACCCGCAGCACGCGACGGATGCGTTCCAAACCATGTTCCTGACCATCGCCAGCCGCAATCCCATATACACGCAGATCCGCTGGGTCGACGCGACCGGACACGAACGGGTGCGCGTCGTGCGTGACAGGCAGCGCGTTTACGCAGTGGCTGCCGATGCGCTGCAGGATGTCAGCAACAGGGACTATTACCGCCAGGCGGCCGCCCTGCTCGCGGGCGAGGTCTACGTTTCCCGCTTCGACCCGGCCCCGGCCGCGGACCCGGACGATCGCGCCGCGCGTGCCGTCGTCCACATCGCGACCCCGCTTGCGGACGGCGCGGGAGCGAACCGTGGCATCCTGCTCATCGATGTCGCCATGCGGCACCTGCTCGAGGCGCTGCACAGCGTCAGCGAGGTGAACACGGATACCACCTATGCGCTGATCAACCAGCAGGGCGCCTGGCAGACCGTGGCGGCCCGCTCGGCCACGGACGGCTTGCGCCATACGCCCGGCATGCGCTTTGCCGATGCCTATCCCGCCCTGTGGCAACAGCTCCAGCAGGCACCGCAAGGCACCGTCATGCGGGCAGACGGTCTCTGGATGTGGGAACAGCTCGCCCCGGAGGAAGCGGTACGCCGCGTGGTGCTGGCCGATGCCGGCAACAGCGCCGACATGCCGGTCATCAATTCCAGCGATCTTTCCCTGCTGCTGCTGGCGCACAAACCGGCCCGGATGCTCGCCGACCTGCGCCGTGACAACTATCTCTACCTGCTGCTCGCGGCGATGCTGCTGATCATCGCCTACACCTGGGGCCTGCTGCTGCTACTGCGCAGCCACGTCCAGGAAAAGCAGTCACACCTGGCGATCGCCCATGCCCATGCCCAGGCGGTGCACATGGAGCGCCTCAAGGAACTGGAGGAGCGCTTCCACCTGCTGGTGGAGGCAAGCAGCGTCGGCATGGTGGTGGTCGACGCCGCGGGCAAGATCGTGCTGAGCAACCCGGCGGCGGAGTCGATGCTGGGTTACGGCAAGGGCGAGCTGACGGGACGTTCCGTGGACAGCCTGCTGAATCCGGAACAGCGCGGGCCGCATGCACGCCTGCGCGCGGAGTATCTGCGCCGTCCCGAGGTACGCCGGATGGGCGTAGGCCGCAAGCTCGAGGCGCTGACGGCCGATGGCCGCAGGATCCCGGTCGAGGTGGGCCTGAATCCGTACACGGATCACGGCAGGCAGCTCGTGCTCGCCAGCATCATCGGCAGCTCGAAATGACCGGGCTGCACCGCCCGTCATGAGCGGAACCGGCCGGGAGCGGGTCCGGCCGCCGGTGAACGACGCTCAATCCAGCCCGAACAGCCGGCGATAGAACCGGAAGCGGCCTTCCTGCTTGCCCATCAGCAGGGTCTCCAGCTCGCCCTCGTCGAAATACAGGCCGTTGCAGACCGTGCAGCGATCGACCTCGATACCCTCTAGATGCTCCTCCCGCATGTCGCTGCCGCCGCACTTGGGGCACTTCATCCAGATGCGTCTTGCGGCGCTGCTCGCGTTCCGCCGCTGCATGCTCGTGCTGATAGGCCTCCAGGCGCTGCTGTTGCTGCAGGCGCGCCTGTTCCAGCAGATGGCGTTCGTTCTCCAGAAACCACTGGTTTTCCTGGGTGTCCGCTTGCTTCGAGACCATACGACCTCCGGGTGCTGGTGTCAGGGGTTAGGCAGTGAAGGTTACTGGCCGGCCGCGGTGGATACAACCGCTGACGACACGGCTGCGGCAGGACCGCTGCCCTGCCGATCCAGCAGCAGGCGAGCCACTGCGGTCGGGCCACCGCGGGGCATCAATCGCGGCTGTGCAGGTCCGGAGCTTGCCGATCCCGGTTCAGGAGGCGATGCACCAGCTGCCGCCGGATGGCCGCGCGCCGCATGAACTCGAAGTAGCGGCGCGCCTGCGCGCGTGCCTCGATCTGCCTGCTGCGTCTGGTGAATTCATCCCGGCCGAGGATGACGGCGCTGCGCTGTGCGCCTGCCCCGGTATTGTCTGTATCTTTCATGGCGACCGCCCTGCCTGGGGCTTGGAATTATTGTTATTGGATAGCCTAGCATGCCCGCACGCGGGCGCAAGACTGACACCCGCACACCGGCCGCTGCCGCGGCAATGCCCGGGGTACGTGGCCCGTTACGGCCGCGCCCGGCCGGGGCGATGGTAGCGTCAACGGCGACATCGATTACAATAGCCCACGCGCTCCCTCGACCGGTCCGGCGCGATCACTGAAGGTAAACCGCATGATTTCCAGACTGACCATCGTCCTGCCGGTTGCGCTCGTCTGCGGCTGCTCCGCCAACCTCGACGCGGAATGCACGGACTTCTTCGGTCGCGTCAACACGGCTCTCGATGCCGTCGCCGCGGCAGACTCGAGCGAGTCACGCACGGCGCGCCTACGGGACCTGGAGTCATTTTCAGCCGAACTCGAATCCCTGCAGCAACGCGCCGCGCAACGGCTCAGCGAGAAGATTGCGTCCGGAGAACTCTGCTCGGAGCTGGCGCCGCGCGGCACGGAATGCGATGAAAGACTCGTCTTCGATGACCTCAACCAGCGCAAGGTCGTGGCACTCAACGGTTTCATCACGCGCTGGCAGGAGCTGGGCGTACGGCGCACGGCGACTGCCGCCCCGGCACCGGTGCCGCTACCGGCTTCCGGAGACGACGGGCAGCCCGCGCCGGGCATGCCGGCGCAGGCAATGGAGGATGCAGTCGCCTCGGCACTGCAACGCCCGAATACCAGGCTGCTCGACGGCATGTTGGAACTGATGTTCATCTGCAACAACACGCTACGCTGAACTAGCGGCCGGGTCGTCGCGGCGTCACGCCCTGCTGCACACCCGCAGCTGACGCAGACCAGCCCCGTTGAGCGGCCGACGCTACAGATCCCGAGCGCGGACGATCGACAACGGCCGTCGCGCACCCGTCCTCGCGCAACATGCCCCATAGACAATGCCGCATCACCGCGCGCAGAGCGGCTTGTCCTCCCGGCATTCCGCGGCATCGACCACGGACTGCACGAAGGCCTGCAGCTCGACCAGGTCCAGGCATGCGTGCAGCCGGTTCGCCAGCGCGGGCGTGATGCGTACCATGCCCACCGTGCCGTCGCCACGCTGGAACTGGATGCCGACCAGATGCACGGCATCCGGCGAGTCGTCCGCCGCATCGGCCAGCCGGGCGCTTTCGTCCAGCAGCAGGTCGTACTGCGCATCGATCCGCTCCTGCGTGAGGTCGTCGATGTCCTCGTCGACCAGCACCAGCAGCGCCTCGCCGTCACCGGCGGTCCGGCAGTCGATGCCATTGTGCTCCAGCCAGGCGACGAAGCGGTCCCTGAGCGGTTCCGCAAACAGTACGTATTCGAGCATGTTGTGAGCCCTGTCGGTTGAACAATGCGGGAGTGGCGAGTCTGTCGCTTTTACCGGCCACGATCAAGCCAGCCCCGGGCTGTTGCGGGCGCACTGCACCGCGCGTCACCCCGACGGCAGCCCGTCCGGCCCGTAGCGCCCGGGCTCGACATGATGACCTGCCCATGTGCACCGGATGCCACAACCGGAAACGCGGGAATCAGCCAGACAGGCGGGATGCCGATGTCGCGCCGGGAGAATGTACAGTTTGCGCTGCCAGCAGGATGCCGGACCTGCTGCGCTTGCAGGCTTGCCGTCCACAACAGCGGCAGCATAAAAAACGCCGGGGTTACCCCCGGCGCCGGATGCTGCAACAGTGGTATCGTGCACTCTCGTCACTTCATCGCGGGCAATGCGCCGTCCACCGTGCCAATGTACCCGATGGCGGTCTTGTGCCGGTTGTCCCACTTGCTGTCGAGCAGGGGCGCTATCTCGCCCCACTGGGGATCGCTGCTGCCGAACTCGCCCGGGTGCTGGAAGTTGCCCATGATGTAGGCGTAGCCGTTGTAGTTGTCCACCACCTGCAGGCCGGTTGCCTCCGCGCCCATCGGAACCGAGAGGATGCGGGACAGGTTACGGCTGTCGATGTTGAAGGCCCAGACATAGTTGTTGTTGCGATAGCTGGTGTCCTCGCCGATGAACAGGGTCCGCATGGCCTCCGAGTACTTCAGGTTGTCGCCGTCACAGACGCGGTCCTGGGCGCACTTGTTGCCGAAGGCGTCCGCGGTGTCGGAGTAGCTGCCGAGCAGCTCGGGGATGCTCGCCATGCCGGTCGCCACGTAACTGGAACGGATCCACCGGCCGCTGCTGTCGCGCACCCGACCCTCCAGGGACAGCTCATACACTGCGCCACCCTTGTTCTTGGCCACCTGGATGTCGCCGCTGCTGTCGCTCATGCCGTTCTCCACGCGTGACATCACGATGTAGGCCTTTTTGTCCCGGGCGTTGTGGGTGACGCCCTCCATCTTGTTGAACTCGGTGGTGGCGCCCAGCATGGCGGCATAACGGCGGGTCTCCAGGAAGGCAGCGGCCTGCGCCATGCCGTCCTTCAGCCGCAGCCACTCGGTACCCATATAGGTCTGCACCATGGTGTAGGAGTCATCGCCCGGGTCTTCGTTGCTGACCTCGAAGATATCGCTGAACTTGATCCCACCGTCGACCAGCGCCTTGATCTCCGCGTCGCTGGCGTGACCCAGCTTGATCCACGTCAGGTCGGCGGCGCCGCCCTCGGCGCCAACGGGGCTGGTTTGCATCCATTTGCCGGCGTAGAGCGTACCGCGCGAGAGATCGCCGACGCGGTCGGCAACGAACATGAACAGGCCCGTGTAGGCACCGTCGTCGCCCATGTAGACCGTCCTGCCGTCTGGCTGCACGTCGGCCAGCTCACGCGCGAAACGGCCCAGGGCGTGATGCATCTCGACGACGGTCTTGCCATTGCGGAGCACGCGGACCTCGGGCACCAGGCCGTAATGATAGGCGTTGGCGGCACTCGGATCGCCGAAGAAATACTGACTGAAGCTGTTGATGTCGGTGCCATCCTGGGTACCGGAGGCGGCTGCCATCCCCTCCCGGGTCTTGGCATCCGGCTCGTACTCCTCCGAGCCGATATGCGTGTTCCACGGCGAGAGCGAGGCCGCACAGGGAATCCAGAGGCCATTCACCGCGGCAAAGCTGATGTTGTCATAGTCCGTTACCGCCAGCGCGCCGCTGCGCTTGTCCTGGTCGATACTGGCCACGCTCATGGTTGCCGGCAGCTTGCTCCAGTAGTCACCGCTCAGACCGGCGGGCGGCAGACCGCGGTATTCGTACTGGGTGACCAAGGCCAGTGCGTTGTTGCTGCGCGGGTCGGCAGCACGCATGCCGGGCAGCGCGATCAACGAGTTGCCATCCGGTGCATCCGAGGCGATCTGCCCCTCACTATCCTCGATGGGCATGTCATAGGCATCGTAGAGACCACCGACGACCTTGTTGTTGATCGCGTCGGTAGTTGCCATCAGCTGATGATATTTCAGGTCATAGATCCGGGTCTTGCCATTGCGGTAGGTCACCATGACCTGGGCCTTGGTGTAGATATCGGTCTTCTCATCCGGGGTGGACGGAGACGGCATGCCGATAAACTCCACCGCACGCACGGTGGCATTATTAAAGCCGCCAGCCGCGGCATCGGCGGTGATGTTGAATAATCCCAGCGCGGATGCGATCGCGACAGTCAATGCTTTCTTGGTCATACGATGTGTACTCCTGGACGGACAACGTGGCTTGAGGAGCGCACAATCTAGTGCAGGATTGTTACTGGATAATGACGGCACTGAATGACCGCGGGCATGCGGCCAACTGGCCGTACCCGACTCACCGGCGCTCACGCCGCGGGTTGCTGCCGCGCCGCAGTTGCCGGAAATTCCACCCGCCGCAGCACTCGTCGCCGGTGCCCGGAGCAACGAACTGGCATGACGCTACGGTATCAGGATCGTAGTCCGCAGCCATGATCCGTCATACAATCGTGTGCCAGCCACCAGCCGACAGGTCCAGAACGATGCCGGAGTTTCGCCATTCACATATTCATGCATTGCCAGGCAAGCTGCCCGCAAGGGCAGGCGGTGCGCTGCACGTCTGGATCTTGCTGTTCTTGCTGGCTGCCGCCCTGTTCGTGTCACAGGTCGGTCGGGCCGGCGAATTGCTCCCCGTACCGGACGCGGTGCCGGTACCGGAGCTCGTGCTGCCGGATCTGGATGGCAGGGAATACCGTCTCAGCGACCTGCGCGGCCGGGTCGTGCTCGTCAACTTCTGGGCCACCTGGTGTCAGCCCTGCCTGCGGGAGCTGCCGAACCTGGCGCGCCTGCAGGCCGCCTACGCGGACCTGCCCTTCACGATCCTCGCCATCGATGTCGAGGAGGACGCCCGGCGCGTGCGGCATTTCGCAGCGCAGCACAACCTGGCATTCCCGGTGCTGCTGGATGCGGACGGCAGCGAATTCGCCGCCTGGGGCAGCAAGGTGCTGCCCACGACCTTCGTGGTCGATGCTGCCGGCAAGATCCGCTATGTGGGTATCGCCGATCTCGAATGGGATGCCGGCGCGGTGCGCACGAAACTCGATGGCCTGATCGGGGACATGCACTGAGTCGCGGGTAAGGGCCGCACGGCACGGCGGCAGGTGCCAGCCACGGGACCCGAGCCGGGTGCCGCGGCACAGCCTGGCGGTGTGACTGCGCGGGCGCCGGCAAGCCCTGCCGAACGCCGCCGCGGCATGCCCGCGCACTGCGTCAGCGGTGCGCTCAGTGTCGCGCGTAGGTTGCCACGACGTCCTGCCAGAACGTCCCGAACTTGCCGACGAACAGCTCGAAGGATGCGCGCTCGGTCATCCGCCGCTCGTCCTCGATCGCGGCGCGGGTCACCCAGACCGCGGCGTTCTGATCCGTCCACGAGTTCGCCTCCACCCTGCCGTAGACATAACCCGTGCGCGCATCGACCAGCACCGCCGTGGTCTTCGCGTTCACGCGCGCCTGCCGGTTCGGCAGATAGCCCGGTTTCAGTTCGGCAAGCGGGCCGTATTCCGCCCCGTCGACCGTGAAACGGGTATCCAGCGTGTACAGCAGCAGCAGGTCGGCGGCGAGTGCGGCGGCGACCGGGCGCAGGTCATCGACCGCGTTCAGCGTCTGCGGCAACTGCGCGAGCGGCAGCCCCTCCAGTGCGGCCACCTGCGGCAGCGTGCGCAGGCGCTGGATGTCACGCTCGGATTCGATATTGCGCACCGTCACCACGCAATAACGCCCACTGCCCTGGCAGGACGGGTTGGTCGCGGCATAGTCCGCCGCCTGCACCCGCGCCAGTGCGATACGCGCCGGGAACGCCGCCGCCGGCCGGCGCTCCGACTGCGCGCTGCCGGTGACGGTCAGTTCGGCCAGTGGGACGCCAGGCGCCGGCGTCCGGTAGCTGGCGCAGCCGCCAGGCAGCAGGAGCGCAAGCAGCAGCAGCGGCAAGTAGCGGTACGGCATGGCAGGACACCCTGAATGATTGCGGGAGGCTGAGTATAGGTCGGCGCGGAGCGCGAGGAAACGGGCACCCCGACCGCCCCTGGCAGGCGCGCCGACGCCGTCTGCCACCGCGCCGGTCGCCGCGCGCACCGCGCCAGCAACGGCGCGCTTACAAATTCCCGGCCGGCGGGATAACATCCGGTTCTCCCTGAACGACACGTCGCAGGCCACCCCATGCAGATCGACACCCTCAGCGCGCAATACGCCATCCCCGGTCAACTGCAGTTCGATACCGGCCGGGGCGGCTTCCCGGTCGCCGTCATTCAGAATGCCCATGCCACCGCGATGGTGTCGCTGTACGCGGGCCAGGTCCTGTCCTGGCACCCGCTGACGCAGGCACACGAGGTACTGTTCCTCAGCGAGAAGGCGTACTACCAGACCGGCAAGGCCATCAAGGGCGGCGTGCCCATCTGCTGGCCCTGGTTCGGGCCGGACCCGCTGGGCAAGGGCCGGCCGGCGCACGGTTGCGCGCGCATCTCCGACTGGGACGTGCTGCAGACGGCCGCACTGGAAGACGGCGCCACACGCCTGCTGCTCGGACTGACACCGCAGGCCGAGGCGCGCGCGCTCTGCGGCGGCGACATGACCGCACAGCTCGAGATCACGGTCGGCAGCAGCCTGCATCTGGCATTGACCACGCACAACCATGGCGCCGCGGCAGTCGACCTGTCCCAGGCGCTGCATACCTATTTCGCGGTGGGGGATATCGCGCAGGTCGTCGTTCACGGCCTGGAGGACCTGACCTACGTGGACAAGGTCGCCGCCGGCAGTCAGCGGGTCCAGTCAGGCCCGCTGACCGTGACGGCCGAGGTCGACCGCATCTATACCGGCGTGGATCGCGCGCTGACACTGCATGACGCCGCCTATGGACGCAGTATCCGGATCGAAGCGACAGGCAGCACGAGCGCGGTGGTCTGGAATCCCTGGCACGAAACGGCTGCCGCCATGGCTGACCTGGATGCAACGGATTACCGTCGCATGCTGTGTGTGGAAACCGCCAATGCCGGCCCTGACACGATACGGCTGGCGGGCGGTGCCAGCCATACCCTCACGGCAAGCTATTCCGTCACGACGCCCTAGCGGCATGCACCCGGCGGCGCGGATGCTTCAGACACGCCGCTTGCGGGCAACCGCGGCCAGGCCCAGCAGGCCGGAACCGAACAGCCAGAGCGCGGCGGGGACGGGCACGGTCCACGGCGCGTAGGCAGCGTACAGCGAAGAGATCGGATTCTGCACCATGTTCGTCAGGTCGTACACTGCCGACCTGGCGTAATGCCGCGCCGTGGTATCCAGGAACATGAAGTAGGAGGAATGGCCCGGCAACAGGCCGTCGGCCGGATCCCGCGAGAAGACGTCGAAATCAAAATTCACGTACGCAGCGCCACTGCCGGGAAAGCGGTCGGCATGGCTCGGCGCCGTATCGCCGAGACCGTCGCTGCGCCAGTTGGCGTTGTATTCGGGCGCCGCGAAATTGCCGAGGCGGAAACTGCCGATCGCAGCGGCGGAATCGTCAGCATTCGTGACCCGCCAGTAGAAGTCGAGCGTGCCGTCGACCGCGGACCGCACCACGCGCTGCTGTACCGTCCCGCTGATGTCGTCCAGTCCCGCCCCTGCCGAGAACGCGAACGGGATCAATTCGTCGACCAGCACGGTGCCCGCCAGCTGCGGCTCTGCGGCCATGGTCGTGCCCGGCAACGCCACGCCGAAATCGCCCGGCGCAAGCAGCACGGCCCGAGCCGGCAGCATGGCGGCACCGAGTCCGATAGCGACGAATAACCGGAACCTGCAACTGCGACTGCTTCCCATGGCCTGCTCTCCTGAATCGCCGACGACATCGCTGCCGGTGCGGAATTGATCGCTCGGCGCGGCCAAAGTTTGAACGCCGGCGCAGCAGCGGTCTGGACCAAGGTACAGGTGACAGTGACGGGGACCGCCCCTAGAGTGGAATCAGGGACGCAACCCGGCGCACCGCCACGACACCCTACGAGGGCTGCCCGCCACCCACCCGGCGCGCCCGTCCGGACCGGCACGGCGGTGCAGCCACGACCACGCAGCGCTGCGCCACGGCCACGGCGGATACCCGTCCCAGGCAGGTCACGCGCTATGACTACAACCGCTCGCTCGCTAACGACACTGTGCTTCCTGTGCGCGCTGCTGCCGCCGCCCGCCGCCCTCGCGAGTTCGCTGTTGTACCGTTTTGCCGGCGACGCACTGCAACCGGAAATCGATTTCACGCTGGAGGTCGATTTCGCGCGTGCCGGATACTTCATCAGCGCATCCGGCGCGGTGACCGGTTTCGATCCTGAGCGTCATACCATCTTCGTGGATTACCATGCCGGCAGTTACGCGCTGGCCGCGACCGACAATCCGTTCCAGCGCCATTACGGCGAGGACACCGTTACGGTCGAGGGCGTGGTCGGATGTCTGTACGCCCTCAATTCGATCGCCGTCTGCCGGGAGGTCGACGACGGGACGGCGGCGACGACGGGCGCGGTGGCCGCCTGGCAGCCCGGCGAATGGTTCGATCATTACGTGTTCGACAGCCTCGGCCCGTACGAATACACGCACGTAAGACTCGCCAGCATCACGACGCTGCCGCTGCCGGCAGCGCTGCTGCTGCAATTGTCGGGCCTGCCCGTACTGCTCGTGCTCGGCCGCCGCCGGCTCGCACCCTATCCCTAACCCGGACCGCCCGCCTGCCGGTTGACGGGACTGGCAATTGCCCACACCGGGCGATATAAAGGTCACCGGCACACGGCACCCGTCTGCAGTCCCTGCCATCACCTCGGAACCACCGGCCGGAGCCGTGCATGGATTGGGTCAAGCAGAAAACGGAATCAGCGCATACACGACAGGCAGCGCGCACGCACCAAGCGGAAAGCAGGCAGGCGGTGGCGGCCAGCGCCGGCCAGCGCCGGCGGCTGCACCGCGCACGGCCCTGGCGGACGCTGCTGGCAGGTAGCGGTTGGCTGGCGCCCCTGGCGGCCGCCGGGCTGGCGGGATCCTTTCATATCCCAGCCGCCGCCAGCCACACCGCATTCGAGGACGGGCTGGCAAGCGTGTTCGGGGGTACAGCCGCCGCCAGCGGGCAGCCGGAACGCCGCGACCACCCGAGCGAGCGCATGCGCGAGCTGTACGCCACGATCGGCGCGGTCGGGTCCGGCCTGCACCGGACGCGCCTGCTGTCCGACACCCTGCCCGCCGCGGACGGCGGCCCAGCGCAATCCCGTGGCATACCGGATCCCTCCGCAACATCACCGGCCGGCCTGCAGCTCGCCAGCCGCGTCAATGTCGTGCCCCGACCGGTGGTACAGAACGTGGACGGTAGCGACATCACGGACACCGAATCCAAACCCCTACCCGACACCCCCACCGCTGCGGGCCGGCAGGACACACCAGCCGCCCCGGAGTCCGGTGCAGCCAGGCCCGCCGCAGCCAACGGCACGGTGCCGGCTGCCGTGCCCACCGTCACCGGCGAGCCTGCGACCGCCCCGGCTGGCGGTGCGGAAAACGCGTGGGTGATCAACCTGGCCTCGATGCAGAGCCAGAGCGCTGCAGAGGCCTTCGCTGCCCGCGTCCGCGCCAGCGCAATCGCCGTCGAACTGCAGGCGGTCAACGTCAAGGGCAAGGATTTCTGGCGTGTACAGGCCGTCGGTTTCGCCACGGCGGAGGCAGCCCGTGCGCAGGTGGATACGATCAAGCAGCGCCTCGACCTGAAGGAAGTCTGGGTCACCAGGCGCTAGTCTACCCCTGACACCCGCGCACCGTGGCCCGGCTGGCGCAGCGGGCGCGGACCGCTGGCTGCGCGGCATGCCGGGCGATCCCGCCACTCCGCCAGCATGCGGCACGAGCCATCGAGCAAATGGAAAAAACCTATACTTTCGATTTGTTCTAGTACATAGGTAGTAATGACAACGCGGTAACAAGTGCATAAATTTATGGTAAATGCATTACATATGCAGGGCCGCAACATGAACAACACGGAACGCACGCCTGTCTGGGTACGCCTCGCCTTCACCAATATCAGCACGCGCCGGGGTGCGCTGCTGCTGATCCTCGCATCGCTCGTATTCACGCTCTACTGCATACCCTGGGCCAGGTACCTGCCCGGGCCCGCGTGGCTGGAGCAGCTGTTCCTGGTCGACGATTGGAGTTGGTTCGCCATGATGCTCCCGATCACGATCTGGTACTGGCTGGGACTGCGCTGGCTCGATCAGCATCGACGCTGGCCGAACCTGCCCGAGTGACGCGCGACGCGACAGCCTGACGGTGCGCTCAGCCGGATAGCGTGACCGATCCGGCAGTGCATCCGCCCCTGCTGCCACGCCGCGCATCGGCAACGGCTCAGATACCCCCGATCAGCTGGGCACTCAGGTCGTGCTGCTGGACGAGTTTCAGGATCTGCGTTGAATTGATCTGGACCGGATCATAGCCAACGATCAGCAGGTGCTGTCGCTCGTCATTGAAGCGCGCGCGCTCCACACCCGTCGCCCTGCAGATGGCGTGCTCGACGCGCCGCCGGTTCTGTTCATCCAGCAGCTCATCCACATGCAACACGATGTCGATCTTGGTCCTGATAGCGTTCACCTGTGCGTTGTTCATCCGGCTCTCCTTGTTTGTGGGACAACACACCTGCAATAGCAAGGGTTATGCCAGTGTTGACAGTCAGCCCGCCCGCCGCGACGCAGGCGTGACCATCCTGTCAGCGGAGTCAGCGGAACGAACCGTCGATCAAGGAGATAGCAAACGTCATCGATCCGCGCCGCGGTCCGCGCTGACTGCGTCACGGCCAGCACGCAGGCGCGGGTGACCGCGCGTCAGGCGACCTATTGTTTCCGGATGACGACGTCAGCAACCGGGCCGGGGTTAACTGCAGGAAACTCGGATTGTTGTCGTGTCGCCCGCCTGCGACGACGCATGCGCGTGCAGCGGCGCACGTTGCTGGCAGCGTCCGTCATACGCACCAGCGGCAGGCAAGGCCTGCAACAACGCAGGCGTGCCGTGGCGGGACAGCCCCCGCCGGCGCGGTACCGCGCCGACTGTCATTCGCTGCCCGCCGACTCCCGCAGGATCCGCGCGAAGCGCGCCCGATGCCGGGCGAGATAACGCAGATGATCCGGATCCCGCGGACGCGGCAGCGCCAGGACCGCGGTGCTGCCCGGGTGCACATCGCGCAGGTCATGCGCGACCCACCGCTGCGGTATGACGGCGACTTCGCCGCGGCGCGGCAGGATCGCATAATCGATCAGGTAGTCCGGCGTCTCCAGCCAGGCATGCGGACAGATGCGGTGCCGGCGCGGCGTGTCCGGCGCGAAACTCACCTGTCCGGTTACGAGCGTCGCCTCGATACCCGCCCGCGCGAGCAGATACTGGCCGGACAACGCATAGTAGAGGCACGCATGCCGGGCCTCCCAGTCGGGCGGCTTGGTGCGTGTCATCAGCGCCTCGACCCGCGGCGCCAGGGCGCGGGCGATTGCGGCCGTGCCTGCCGCCGGACCGCTAGCGGTGCCGGCCGCAGCCAGGGCGTGCACCCCGACCAGCAGGATGGCGGACAGGCGTCGGTATGGGCTCAGGACGGGAATGGCGGCAACCCTCGATTGCTGCCGGTCACCGACCGGCCCGTTTCCTGATAGTAGCCGAAATCCGGCTTTATGCCTTCACGCTGCCCGATGGATAATTTATGGTATCCGTACACCCGTCTGAATCCGGATGCCATGTATCGATTGCTCGCCATCAACGGCTGTTACCGTGAAAACAGCGTCATCGACCAGGCGGTCGAGCTGGCGGCACACAGCGCCAGGGATGCCGGTGCGACGACCGAGACCACCTTGCTGCGCGAGCTCCCCGTCAGCGACTGTCTCGATTGCTGGCATTGCATCCAGGCGGCGGAAGACATGCCGGCGGACTGCGTAATGAAGAATCACATGCACCCCCTGCTGGACCGGATCCATGCCGCCGACGGCTTCATCCTCGCCTCCCCCGCCAACATCTATACCGCAAGCAGCGTATTCATGCATTTCATGGTGAAACTGATGACCTATGCGCGGTGTCACCGCGCAGCGGGGGAGCACACGGCGGCGCAGCGGCAGCACACCCGGCCGGCGCTGCTGATCTCCAGCAGCGCGACGCCCGGGTTGATGGGACGCCTGTATTACTCGACCCAGCAGCAACTGCGGGAAACCGCGCGCACCCTCGGCGCCAGGCCGGCCGGTTGCGTGTTCGTGGAGATGATCGCCGACCGGGAACACACCGCGCTGCCGGAGAAGGCAGGCCGTCAGCTGCGTTACCTGGCAGGGCGACTGTTGCGCGAATCGTAGCGAGCGCGGCCGGCACCCGCCGGACCTTGACGACAAGTTACTTCAATTAATACCTGTTTTCTATTGTTTTATATCCGTTTGATCATTTATCTTCTGCAAGAGTTTTGCGTCCTGCTTAATCGTTCCTTAAGGTCCAGGACGTACTAATAAGAATCCGGCCTCAACGGCCCGCGATAACAACAAACAGTGGTGGTCAACATGTCTACAATGCGCTGGTCCCGCTTCCGGGACATCCGGCAGTTCTCCCGGCCTGTCATCGCCGCGTTGGTACTCGGCCTGAGCGCCTGTGGCGGCGGCAGCGGCGAAGAGGACAGCAACAGCGGCGGCGGCGTCAGCCTCAACAACCCCCCGGTGTGCAGCATCGATACGCCCGCCACCGACGTCACCATCCCGGCAGGCGGCAGCGTGAACTACAGCGGCACGGTAACCGATCCCGACGCGGGCGACACGCTCACCATACGCTGGACATTCCCGGGCGGGACTCCCGCCAGCGCAAGCAGCGAGGATCCGGGACCGGTCAGCTACGGCAGTGCAGGCGTCTACCAAACGACGTTGAGCGCCACCGACAGCGCGGGCGCAGCCTGCAGCACGCAGCGCAGGAACATCATCGTCACCGGCGGCGGCACCCCGCCCGCCCTTTCGATCAACTCCACCAGCCAGGACTCGCTGCAACCCGTCACCGGCACGGTGCCTCAGCAGACCCCGGTCAGCGGCGGCAACTACAGCGTGCTGGCGATCAACGATCTGGGCATGCACTGCGGCGACCTCGACACCCGCATCGCCAGTATCCTGCCGCCGTTCCAGGTCCTGCTGGCACAGGTCATCCAGAAGGGCAGCCGTCCGACGATCAATCCCGCCGGCGTGAGCCTGGAGTACTCCGCCACCTTCAATCCGGCCGATCCGATCCTGGGACAGGCCGGCGCCGTCACGGGACTCAAGCTCGACGGTACCACCTACAAGACCAACTTCTGGGCAACGGTCGCCCTGGGCACCTACGATGCCTTCTACCCGGGCGGCCTCGGCATCACCCCGCTGGCCGGCGGCGGCTTCCCGGTCACCCCCGACATCGGACTGCCGGTGCCCAACGTGGAAGACCTCTACATCGGTCCCGACGGTGTGGTGAACAGCGGGGACGAATTCCTGAGCGCGGTGCAGCATGCCATGCCGGGACTGCTCGATCCCTACACGGCCAATGCGCCGCAGACCGCACAGGAGCATTACAACGACAAGCCGTTCTTCGTGAATTTCCCGTTCGGCTACGTGGCGGAGAACGTCAACTGGTTCGAGGCCGCCGGCATCCCCTTCGCGGCATTCGATGACAGCGGCCGCGAGAACGCCTATCCGCTGGTGCGGGTCGCGGCCAAGAGCGGCGCGAACACGCTGGCGACCGTGGATACGGTGCTGCCGATCTCCGGCGAGGCCAGCTGCACCAACTGTCACGCCGACCCGGCCGATGTGCAAAACAGCCGCACCGCCGCACCGACCAATGCGCTGGCCAATGCGGGGCTGCCCGTGGCGACCAGCCTCGACGACCCGGACGGCAATCTGCCGGCCAAGGTCAGCGTGGAGTATGCCGCCGACATCAACATCCTGCGGCTGCACGATCTCAGGCACGGCGCCGCCTACGTCGATACCGGCAATGCCCCGACACCCTGCGACATCAACGCCAACGGCGGCAACGGCGACGCGAATTGCCTGACCAACCGGGCGCTGGTGCAGCAGATCCCGGTGGTTTGCCAGGTCTGCCACTACACCCCGGCACTGGACCTGGCGCATGTCGGCCCCCAGGCCGGCCCGCCCGGCAGTCAGGCCAATGGCCGCAATCAGGTGGCGCACCAGAGCAATTCGCGCGTGATGCATAACCATCACGGCCAGTTCGGCAGCCTGTTCCCGGCCATGCCGGCACCGCAGCAGAACGCGAGCGGCCTGATCACCAACCAGGCCGCACGGCTGGCGGTACTGGAGGACACCTGCTACCAGTGTCACCCGGGCAGGAACACGCAGTGCCTGCGCGGCGCGATGTTCAATGCCGGCATGCTGTGCAACGACTGTCACGGCGCCATGCTGCAGGTGGGCGCCGACTTCTCCGCCGGCGTCTCCCCGGCCAATCCCGGCGCCTTCGTGCTGGGCGGTGATTTCTACGACCCCGGCGATCCCCAGCCGCGGGTACCCTGGGCGAACGAACCCGGCTGCGGCTCCTGCCACACCGGCGACGCCGGCAGCAACCTGGCGGGCAGCTCGGGCACCCTGGTCCCCGGTGGACCCCTACGGCAACCGCGATGGCATCCGTCTGCGCCAGGCCTGGCGCAGCGGCGATGCCAAGGCCACGCCGATCGTACCGGGCAACAAGCGTTTCGCGGAACCCGCCGTGCCCGCCAGTTTCAACGGCTTCAGCAATCCGGGTGCGGGCAATCCGCAGCTCTATCGGGTCAGCACCGGCCATGGCGGTGTCATGTGCGAAGGCTGCCATGGCGCCACGCACGCGGAGTGGCCGAATGCCAATCCCAATGCCAATGACAATATCACTGCCACCCAGTTACAGGGCCACACCGGCACCCTGATCGAGTGCAGCACCTGCCACGGCACGACGATGAACAACCAGAACACGCTCGGCGGACCACATGGCATGCATCCCGTGGGTGGCGATACCGCCTTCGCCCGCGGCGGTCACGAGAATGTGGACCGTTCCGGCTGCGCGGCCTGTCACGGCCCCGGCTCACGCTCCAGCAATACCGGGACGGTCCTGTCCCTGGCCAAGGCGGACCGGGTCCTGCGGACCGACGGCAGCGGTACCGTCACCGTACCCAAGGGCACGCCCATCGGCTGCAGCACCTGTCACTGAGCGGCCTGCGAACCTGCGGCGGCGCAACCCGGCCACCCGGCCGGGCACCGCCCCCAGCCCCTGCCCCGCGTCGCCTGGCGCGGCGCTTACGCACGCCACCTGACATGACACCCCCCGCGCTGACATGTCATGTACGACAAGTCTGTCAGACATGTCATGCACGAGATGCCTGTCCAGCCGTGAAATATCAGCAGGATATTGCCCTTGCCGGGCTGGTCCGGATCTTGCTAGCCCATAAGACTGCAAAGCCGTATCGGAACGTCTTCGTCATTCTGGATCCAGTACAACCAGGGGAGGAAAGACCAGGCATGTGGAAATGGAATTTTCTGTTTGTCACGTTTCTGATCGCCGTCTGCGTACTGTACTTCGGCCCCGTGCACGCCCTGTAAGGGCGCGCGCGAAAACGGAAACGGACACCCGCGCAACGTCTCGGCCCGCGAAGAATCGCAACCGCGAACGGCGCAGCAGGCAGGTCGGGGAAGATGTCATGTGTCTCCTGCGCGCTGCCGTTCGCAAGCGATCGAAACCGCCCTGCTAGCGCGGTTTCAATCAGGGAAAGATGCAGTACCGCACAGGGATGTGCGACTATTTTCACTGCCCCTCAGTCCTGCCCGCAGGAACCGACGGCTGGCCTGCCGGCACCGCGGGATACAGGTGCACATCGCGCTGCGGGAACGGAATGTTGATCCCCGCCTTGCGGAACGCCGCGTCGATGGCGATGTTGAGGTCGCTCTTGATCTCGAACTTGCGCTCGATCTGGCGGATGAAACAGCGCAGCTCGAACAGCAGGGCACTGTCGCCGAATTCGACGAAATACGCCCGCGGTGGCGGCACCCCGGGCTGGTCTTTGAGTATTCCCGGGTGTTCGTTGGCGATCGCCAGCAGGATGTCGATGACCTGCCGCACGTCGCTGCCGTAGGCCACGCCGACCGCGACGATAATGCGCCCCCAGGGATCGTTCAGCATCAGGTTGGAGACCTTGTTCGAGATCAGCTCCGAATTCGGCACGATCACATCGGCGCGGTCGAAGGTTTCGATCTGGGTGGAGCGGATGCTGATCTTGCGCACGAAACCCTGGGTGTCGCCGACCACGATCCAGTCGCCGGTACGCACCGGGCGCTCGAACAGCAGGATCAGGCCGGAGACAAAATTGTTCACCACATTCTGCAGACCGAAACCGATGCCGACCGACAGGGCGCCGGCGATCAGCGCCAGGTTGTCGAAGCTGATGCCCGCGATGCCGAGTGCGATCAGCAGGGTGACCAGCACACCCAGGTAACCGCTGATGGTGATGATCGCCTCGCGCCCGCCCCGGTCCAGGCGCGAACGCCGCACCAGCTCCGGCACCACCTTGTAGCGCATCCAGCGCGACAGGCTCATGCCGATGGCCAACACGGCGATGGCGCCGACCACCTTGGCCGGCACGAAATGCAGCGAGCCGACATCGAAGCCGGCGGTGACATGGTCGAGCACCAGACCGAGCCCCTGGTCCGACAGGCCCCAGGTCCACAGCGACCACAGCAGGAAGGCCGCCCACACGATCAGGGCACTGGCCAGCCGGAACCAGATCAGCCCGGGCACGCGCTCCTCCGCCGCCAGGCCGAAGTAGGTGCGGAAGGCGCGCTGCCAGGCATAGGTGCCCTCGTCGAGCCCGTCGTACAGGTGCGTGAACAGCAGGTTGGCCTCTTTCGCGATCAGCAGCCCGGCCGCGGTCCCGCCCAGGCCGATCAGCAGGTAAACCGACAGGTTGCGGTAGCCGGCGGTCTCCGCCAGCGCGATCACCACCGCCGCCATGACCATGAGTATGCGCACGCCCCGCCTGCCCGCCAGGCCGGGCACGCGCCGCAGGATCAGCGCCGACCAAATCAGCCCCACCACCAGCAGCCATACCGATGCCGTGCGCAGTACCAGATAATGCGGGTCCGGCAGGCCGATCACGGCGTTGGCGGTCAGCAGCAGGCCACCCAGCAGCAGCAGGGCCGCCAGGACGCGCACCCAGCGGCCGAGCAAGCGGGCATCGTGTGCCGCCATGCCCTTGGCAATGCGCCCGGCCAGCCAGGTGTCGATGATGATGCCCGCGGTCAGCCACACCACCATTGCCAGCGCCACGCCGGCGATCAGCGTCGGTGGCCATTGCGGCAGCAGCGCGGTGAGCAGCAGGAATACACCGCCGGCCGGCAGCAGCCATGGCAGCGTGTCGATGACGCTGCGCATGTGCACCGACTGCATGGTGCGGGTATGCCAGTAGTGGCGCAGGCCCAGCCCGGCCAGAAACAGCACGAGCAGCAGCGCCACGACACCGACATGCTCCGCGAACACCAGCCGGTCCCAGCCGCTGCCGGCCGCCAGCAGGCCGGTGACCAGCCGGGACCAGGCGACCGGGTCGGTGAGCGCGGCTGTCGCCACCTCCCAGGTCGCCGGCTCGCGTGTCAGCAGATGCGATGTCAGCGCGGCCTTCTCGATCGCGAGCACGCGGTCGAACAGGTCCTGACCGAGCTGCGCGATCTGTTCGCAGTCGGCACGCTGGCGGCTCGCCTGCTGCAGCTGCTTGTCCAGTTCGCGGCGCGATGCGGCCACCTCGGGCGTCTCGTCCGCACCGGGTTCGCCCAGTGCGGTGACGCGCGCGGTCAGCTCGTCGATCCTGGCCTGCTCGGCGGTCACGCATTCGCGGGCCTCGGCGCGCGCCGGCGTGATGGCGTCCTTGAAGCCCGGCAGGCGGCGCTGCACCTGCACGGATTCACCCAGTGCGTCGAGCTGCTGCTCGATGCTGCCGAGACGACTGCGCGCCTGGTCGATCCAGGCATTGCGCTCGGCGGTTTCGTCCGCATGGGCGAGCGGCAGCAGTACGCATGCCAGCAGCAGGAGCATCCCTTGCCAGTGTTTCACGATCAGATCACCTCGTCCTCGGGCAATGCCGGCGCCAGGGATTCCTGCAGCACCTCGACCTGCTCGGCGACGGCGGCGTTGCTTTCAAAGCGCGCCAGGTGGAACAGCGCCTCGCCCTCGTGCACCAGCGGCAGATGGGTGTGGGCGATCAGGATGCCGCTGAACGGTGCCGTCACCCGGCATTCCGTGTCGATGAGCGGCGCCGCGATCACGCCCAGGGTGTCGCCCTTGCGGACCCGCGTCCCCAGCCGTGTGTGCAGGCGCAGCACCCCGCTCTCCGGCGCCCGCACCCAGGAGGAACTGCGCGCGACCACCGGCGTAATGCCATGACCGGCCCGGCGCGACGCGGGCAGCATACCCAGCGTGCGCATCACCTGCAGCACGCCGCGCAGTCCCGCGCGGATGGCCATCTCGTCGAAGCGCAGCGCCTCGCCGCCTTCGTACAACAGCATCGGGATACCCGCTTCCATCGCCGCTTCGCGCAGGGAACCGTCGCGCAGGTCGGCGTTCAGCAGTACCGGCACGCCGAACGCCTCGGCCAGCGCCCGCGCCGCCGGGTCGTCCAGGTTGGCGCGCACCTGCGGCAGGTTCTCGCGATGCACCGCCCCGGTATGCAGGTCGATGCCATGCGTGCAGTTGGCCACGATCTCGCGCATGAACAGGTCGGCGATGCGGCTGGCGAGCGAACCGCGGCTGCTGCCCGGGAAACTGCGGTTCAGGTCGCGCCGGTCCGGCAGGTAGCGCGAGCGGTGCAGCAGGCCGTGCACGTTCACCACAGGAACGGCGATCAGGCTGCCGCGCAACCGCTTCAGCGCCGTGTGGCGCAGCAGGCGGCGGATGATCTCCACCCCGTTCAACTCGTCGCCGTGGATGGCAGCGCTGACGAATATACGCGGGCCGCCCCGACGTCCGTTGACCACCTCGACCGGCATGGTCAGGTTATCGTAGGTGTAGAGCCGTCCGATCGGCAGGTTGACGGTCATGCACGAGCCCGGCGCCACGCGGGTGCCGCCGAGCTCGATGCTGTTGCCGCGCTCAGCCTTTGCCACGGGTCCGGGTCCGGTCGCGGCGGGCGTTTTTCTCGATGAACTGGATGATCATGCCGGCGATGTCCTCGTCGGTCGCGCGCTCGATGCCTTCCAGCCCGGGTGAGGAGTTCACCTCCATCACCACCGGCCCGTGGTTGGAACGCAGCAGGTCGACGCCGGCCACGTTCAGTCCCAGCTGGCGCGCGGCACGCACGGCCGTGGAACGCTCTTCCGGGCTCAGCCGGATGACGGTTGCGCTGCCGCCGCGGTGCAGGTTGGAACGGAACTCGCCCTCCTTCGCCGTGCGTTTCATGGCGGCCACCACGCGCTCGCCGATCACGAAGGCGCGGATATCCGAGCCGCCGGCCTCCTTGATGAACTCCTGGACCAGGAAGTTGGCGTTCAGTTCCCGGAAAGCGTCGATCAGGCTCTCGGCCGCCTTGTGGGTCTCGGCCAGCACCACGCCCTTGCCCTGGGTGCCTTCCAGCAGCTTGACCACGAGCGGCGCCCCGCCGACCAGCTTGATGAGATCCGCGGTATCGTCGGGCGAATTGGCAAAGCCGGTCAGCGGCAGGCCGATGCCGGCCCGGGCCAGGATCTGCAGCGAGCGCAGCTTGTCGCGCGCGCGCGAGATCGCGACCGACTCGTTCAACGGCCAGGTACCCATCATCTCGAACTGGCGCAGCACCGCCGTGCCGTAGAAGGTGATGGAGGCGCCGATGCGCGGGATCACGGCATCGAATTCCCCGATCAACTCGCCCTTGTAATGGATGGTCGGGCGCATGGAGGCGATATCCATGTAGCATTTCAGCGTGTCGAACACCTGGACCTCGTGCCCGCGCGCGCGCGCCGCCTCGATCAGGCGGCGCGTGGAATAGAGTTTCTTGTTGCGTGACAGGATGGCGATCTTCAATCTTCTTCTCCGGCGATGTCAGGGTCAGTCGGCCGCGGCCGGCCGACCCGATAGGATGCCGCCGGGTCCACCCGGAAGCGGCCATGCAGGGCGGTGCGCCCCAGCAGCATGCGAAAACGCATGGTATCGCGGTTGGTCAGGGTCAGCTCGATCGGCCAGCACTGCTTGCCCGCGCACACCGTCGTCTCGATGACGTAACGCAGCTCGCGGTGACCACCGGAATCGGCCACCTCGCGGCGGTCGAGTATCCGTGCTTCGCAATCTACCATCACGTCATCGCGTCCCTGCAGGGGGTGGATGCCGAAGCGCACCCAGGATTCGCCCGCGCGCACGAACGCCTCGACATAATAGGCATGCAGTGCCGAGGTGCGCGCACCGGTGTCGACCTTGGCCTTGATGCGCTTGATGCCGAGCCCGGGCAGGCCGACCCATTCGCGCCAGCCGAGCGTGACCAGCCTGGTGTCCGGACTGCTGGACGTGCGCGACATGCGGCGATCAGAACCAGTCGCGGCTGCGGAAATACAGCCACAGCCCCGCGCCCGCCGCCAGCAGCACCACCACCACGATCGCGAACGCCAGCGGATTCTCGGTGCCCGGGATGCCGCCGACATTGATACCGAGCAGGCCGGTGGCGAACGACAAAGGCAGGAAGATCGCCGCCACCACCGACAACAGGAACATGCGCTGGTTGGTCTGCTCCGCCATCAGGCTGGCCAGCGATTCCTGCGCCACGGCGGCACGTTCGCGCGCGGCGTCGAGATCCTCGACGATACGGGTCAGGCGGTCGAACTGCTCGCGCAGCTGCAGGCGCTGTTCTTCACCGAGCAGCGGCGAATTTTCCGCGGCGAGCCGGTTCAGCGCCTCGCGCTGCGGGGCGAGGAAGCGGCGCAGCGCGATCGCCTGGCGCCGCATCTCGGCCAGCTGGCCGCGCTGCTGCGGGATAGTCACGTCCGGTTGCGGCGCCTCGAGCTCGTCGATGTGGTCATTGATCACCTCGACCACGTGATCGATGCGGTCGAGCAATCCGTCCACGAACATGGCCAGGAAGTCGCCGGGCGTGGCCGGTCCCTTGCCCTCGGCGAGCGCGGCGCGCAGGTCGTCGACCGACAGCAGGCGGCGATGGCGCAGCGAGATCACCCGGCGCTGGTCCAGCCACAGGCGCGCACTCACCATGTCATCGGGTTCGGCACCCGGATTCAGGTTCACAGCACGCAGGAAGACCATCAGGCTGCCATCCGCCGGCACGACACGCGGCCGCGTCTCGGCCTGCTTCAGTGCCTCGATGGTCAGCGCGGACAGGCCGCTCTCCTCGAACAACCAGCGGTGCACCGCTGGACTGGCGTAATCGAAATGCAACCAGAGCCAGCTGCCAGCGGCGGCCTCGAAGGTATTGGCCTCGTCCCATCCGACCTGGCGCCCGCCGCCCTGACCGTCCAGGATCCAGGCGCAGATCAAACCGTTGTTTTCGTCCATCCCGTATCGCCCCGAAGAATGCGGCAGATTGTAGCGACATTCATGACCGAAAACATCCGCTCGGCGCCGGTGCGTGACGCGCGCAATGCGCCACCGGGATTATGCCAGCTGCGCTGCCACATCCGGCCGCGCCGTGCCGGCGCATAACCGCGGCGCTTGCCGGGCCATCGCGCACCGGCGGCATTCGCGCCGGATTGCGGCTCGCAGCAGGATGGCGGCCGCGCCGGTCCGGATTGGCGCCGGCACGGAATACCGTCGCTGCAGGGGTGCGGTTGGCTCCCGTGATCGCATATATCCAGTCGATTGGTACAAGTTATATGATTGTCCTACACTATCGCCACCCGGAGACCGCCCGATGACACTGACCGAATTGCGCTATATCGTGGCCGTGGCGCGCGAACATCACTTCGGACGCGCCGCCCGGGCCTGCTTCGTCAGCCAGCCGACTCTCAGCATCGCCATCAAGAAGCTGGAGGAAGAACTGGGCGTGCAGCTGTTCGAGCGCCAAGCCAACGAGATCACGGTGACTCCGGTGGGAGAACAGATCATCGCCCAGGCACAGCGCACCCTGGAGGCTGCCGAGGGCGTGCGCCTGGCCGCCCAGCAGGGCAAGGACCAGCTGTCCGGTCCGCTGCGTCTCGGCGCCATCTACACCATCGGCCCGTACCTGTTCCCGGACCTCATCCCGCGGCTGCGCAAACGCGCGCCCCACATGCCGCTGGTGATCGAGGAAAACTACACCGCGACACTCGCCGACAAGCTCAAGCACGGCGATCTCGACGTGATCATCCTGGCCCTGCCGTTCAAGGACCAGGGCCTGGTCACGCTGCCGCTCTACGAAGAGCCATTCGTGGTCCTGATGCCGGCCTCACATCCGCTGACCCAGCGCAAGACCATCAAGTCCACCCATCTCGAGCACGAGAATGTCCTGCTGCTCGGCGCCGGCCACTGCTTCCGCGACCACGTGCTGGAGGCCTGCCCGGCCTGCGTGCCGAAGCCGGGTCTGGAGGGCGGCCTCGCCAACAGCATCGAAGGCGGCTCGCTGGAAACGATCCGCCATATGGTGGTGTCGGGACTGGGCGTCACGGTGCTGCCGTGCACGGCGGCGGGTGCGGACCGCTACAGCCAGCGCCTCCTCGCGATCCGCCGCTTCGCCAATCCGGTGCCGAGCCGCACCGTGGCGCTGGCCTGGCGCGTCTCGTTCCCGCGCCCCAAGGTCATCGATGTACTCGCCGAGACGATCGCCGCCTGCAATCTGAGCTGCGTGAAGCCGGTACGCAGGGCCCGCGCGCCCGCCGCCTGAAACCACCGGGCGGTCCGGACAGCGGTCCCGGTCTCAGGCGGCCGCCGCCGTGCCGGCCCGGATGTCGGGATGCACCGGCCTGCCCTGCTTCATGGTCACGAGTTCCTCGGCGCTGGTCGGATGGATGGCGACCGTGCCGTCGAAATCGGCCTTGGTCGCCCCCATGCGCAGCGCCACCGCGAAACCCTGCAGGATTTCGTCGGCCGCCGCGCCGATCACATGACAGCCGACGATCCGCTCCGCGGCGCCGACGCATACCAGTTTCATGGCGGTAACCGCCGCCCGCCCGCCGAGGGCGGCCTGCATCGGTGTGAACGCGGTTTCATAGACCGTCACGGCATCGCCGTGGCGCACCCATGCCTGCGGCTCGCTCAATCCGACCGAGGCCACCGGCGGATGGGCGAACACCACCGTCGGCACCTGGGTGTAATCCATGCAGCAGTCCGGGCAGTCACCAAACAGCCGGCGCGCGAGCCGGCGCCCGGCCGCGACCGCAACCGGCGTCAGCGGCACCCGGCCGGTAACGTCGCCGATGGCATGGATCCCCGCCACGCCGGTACGGTCAAGCGCGTCGACCGAAATCACGCCGTTGCGCCCCACCGCCACACCGGCCGCCTCGAGCCCCAGGTCCGCGCTGTTGGCGCGCCGCCCGACCGCCCAGATCACGGTGTCGTAGCCGGTCAGTATCGTGCCGTCCGTGCCCACGACATCGATTCCCCGCGGACCGCGCTGCAGGCGGCTGACCTGGAAACCGGTGCGCAGCGCGATGCCATCGGCCGCCATCTGCGCGGCAAGCCGATCGCCGAGCATCGGATCGAATGCCGCCAGCACGCGCGTCTCGAGGGTGACGAGCGTGACCGTGGCGTCCAGCGCCTGCAGCACGCCGGCCAGCTCTACGCCGATATAGCCGCCGCCGATGACGGCAACGCGCCGGGGCTGCTGGTCCAGCGCGAAAAAGCCGTCCGAGGTGATGCCCAGTTCGGCGCCCGGCACCGCGGGTACGATCGGCGCACTGCCGGTGGCGATGACGATGTGATCCGCCGTATAGCGGGCACCGTCGACCTCGATACCCCGCGCATCGGTAAAGTGCGCCCGGCCCGCGATGCGCGTGATGCGGCGGTCCATCACGTACTCGTCCCAGTAACGGTTGATACCTGCCACGTAGGCCTCGCGCCGCGCCACCAGCGTCGCCCAGTCCAGCGTCGCGGCGGCCGCCGTGATGGCATGCTCGCCGGCATGCCTTACCGCCGTGAGCGCCTGGGCCGCGTTCCACATCACCTTCTTGGGGACGCAGCCGGCATTGACGCAGGTGCCGCCGAGCCGGGCCTGCTCTACCAGGGCCACGCGCCGGCCCAGGGCAGCGGCCTGCTCGGCTACCGCGAGGCCGGCGCTGCCGCCGCCGATCGCAATCAAATCGTAGTGTGTGCTCATGTCGCCGCTCCCGTGCCGGTCCGGTCAGGCCGCGCTCGCCGTGCGCGTACGCGCCGCGAGCCAGGCGGCCAGCGCCTCGGAACCGCCGATGCGTTCACCGTCGATGAACACCTGCGGGACGGTCGCGCTGCCGCTGGCCGCGCGCACGGCCCGCAGCGACACCGCATCGCCCACGCCGATGTCCTCGTAGTCGATGCCGTGTTCGGCAAGCTGCGCCTTGGCCGCGGCACAATACGGACAGCCCGGCTTGCTGAACATGACCACGTCGTGCGGACGGCGTGCGCGCGGATTGATGTAATCGAGCATGGTGTCGGCATCCGAGACCTCGAAGGGATCGCCCGGCACCCGTGGCTCGACGAACATCTTCTCGATGACCCCGTCCCGCACCAGCATCGAATAGCGCCAGGAGCGCATCCCGAAGCCGAGCTCGCGCTTGTCTTCCAGCATACCCATGGCCGCGGTGAACTCGCCGTTGCCGTCGGGCAGGAAGGTGATGTTGTCGGCATGCTGATCCTCGGCCCAGGCGTTCATGACGAAGGCATCGTTGACCGATATGCACACGATCTCGTCCACGCCGTTCTCGCGCAGCACGCCGGCGAGCTCGTTGAATCGCGGCACGTGCGCCGAGGAGCAGGTCGGGGTGAAGGCGCCGGGCAACGCGAATACCGCCACAGTGCGGCCGGAAAAGATGTCGGCTGTGGCAACGTCGACCCACGCGTTGTCGCGGCGGGTCCGGAAGGTGATGTCGGGAACGCGGCGTCCCTCGATAGTCTGGCTCATGTCTGTCTCCTTGTACTGTCGCCGAAGCACCACGCCCCGGCCTGTGAACAAGATTACGGACCAGCCATCAATTTGTTAATTCTTAATTTTCTATTATATAAATAGTTTCTGACTATCAGACGCGGGAGACCTGCCACTGTTGGCTATTTCCGCCGCTCGATCACATAGATCAGGTCCGCGGAGGATTGCAGTGTCGAGGCACTGCCGACCAGCTTCCAGCGACTCGACAGGGCATAGCGCAGGTTCAGGGTCGACACCGGATCGAACAGGCCGATGCCGTAGCTGACAAACAGTTCCGGGGTCAGGTATTTGCCAACCAGCAGCGCGGCCTGACTGACATCCGCCCCGGGTTCGCTGCCGACTGTCACCTCGTCGAACCCCAGTTCTTCGCCGAGGCGCTTGCCGAGCGACTCGCCGCCGCTCATCCCCAGCATCAGGGCCGCCGTTTGCAGCTGGGAGCGTTCGCTGTCCGAGGTGCCGCCTTCCAGCGGCCGCCCCAGCACCAGCCAGGACAGTTGCTCCGACTGGCTCATGGACGGCTCGGAGAACACCGTGAAGGTGGGCGAGCGCAACTTGCCGCGCGCCTTGACGCCGACGAGTATGTCAGTGGCCGGTTTGCGCACGGCCTCGATGTCCACCCCGGGATCGGTCACCACACCGCCCGCGAACAGCAGCCGGCCGGTGCGGATCGCCAACTGCTGGCCATAGGCCTCGTAACGCCCATCGCTGATGGAGAGCTCGCCGCTGGCGTTGGCCGGCTGCCCGGGCACGTCGACCACCACCACATCGCCGTGCAGCTTGCCTTTCAGCCCGAGCCCATCGATATCGACCGCATCACCGAGCACGATCCGCACCTGCGCATCCACCGCGTAGCGTTCCGCGGCCCCGCCCTGCTCGCCCTCGCTGACGATCACCTGGTCAGGCGACACGCTGACCGCGGACGGGGGTGGCTTGCGCGGGCGCAACTCGGCACGCGGGATTTCGATGCGTCCTCTGATCCGGGTCTGGTCCGTGCTCATGGCGAGTTGCAGATCGGGCGATGCGAAGATTCGCCTCAGACGTATTCATGACCTGAAACTGGGTGCCGCGCAGGCAAGCGTTGCGCCAGGCCGACGGGATTAGCAGGCCCTCGCCCTGCAGCGTCCCTGCACCTCGCTGCGCGCCGATGCGGTGAGCTGGATGTCGCCGGACGGCTGTCCGGCCAGTTCGACACGCACATCCTTGAGCTCCAGCCCGGGTGTCACGAGCGTCGCCGCGCCATCTGTCAAAGCCAGCTGTCCCTGCAGGCGCGGGGCGGCCGGTGTCCCGGCAAGCTGCATGCGCCCATCGATCCGTCCATGCAGCTCCGCCACCTCGGGTATCCAGCCGGACGCCATCCCGATGTCCAGGGCCAGCGACAGCTCGCCATCCAGCGCGCCCTGCAGCCAGTCACGGTCCGGTACAGAGCGCGGCCTTGGCATGCACCCTGCCCGGCACCGCCGCGAACGGCAGATCGACCGACAGGGTTGCCTTGTTGTCCGACAGCGCGGCCGTCGCCTGGCCCGGCGCAAAGGAAAACAGCTGCTGCAGATCCGGATCATCCTGTGGCAGTCGCAACTGCAGCGGCGTACTGTCGAGCTGGATCGTGAGCGTCGCGGCATGGCTCGCCACCTTGCGAAAATCTCCCCGTGCATTCAGTTCACCTTCCATGCCCACTGCACCGGGCAGGATTGCCGCAAAATAGGCAAGCGGCAGTTGCGTCAGACTGAAACCACCGCTGTAGTCCTCCAGCGAACCGGCAAACCGGCCACAGGCACGAGCCGGCGCA
Source organism: Pseudomonadota bacterium (assembly GCA_041395565.1). Classification (NCBI taxonomy): domain Bacteria; kingdom Pseudomonadati; phylum Pseudomonadota; species Pseudomonadota bacterium. The sequence goes on from JAWLAI010000007.1 coordinate 167,806, forward strand.
CTGATCCAGCAGTGCTCGGGCAACTGCAGCCGCTCGCGCGTCAAAGCAGCGCCGGATACCGGTTCGTGCCAGTTGCCAGGGTGCCAGCTCCTTCCGGGTAGGCCAGGCTGGCCTGCTGCAGATCGAACTTCCAGCTCGTGCCGTCCCAGTGACCGGTCACATCCAGTCCGGCCTTGCCGCGATCGCTGTCGACCTGCAGCTTGAGGCGGTGCCTGTCCGTGGTTCCGGAACCGTCGACGTCCAGCCGCGCCACCCGACCGCCGGCGACCGCTGCGCTGACGCTGGCCTGCAGGCGGGATGGCTGCCCCGGAGCCAGATTCACTGCACCGGCGAGGCTGAGCTGCCCCAGGTGATAATCCTCGATCCCGATATCAGAACCACTGGCTTCGGCCCGTAGCGCGAACTCCGGATAGGACCCGCTGAGCGAACCCTTGCCACGCAGGCTGCCGGTGGCCAGCGGCGCAAGGTCGCCGAGACGCGGCGCATCGATACGCCAGTCGAGCCGGTACAGGCTGCCGACCAGGCCCTGCGCCTCGATCCGCGATGCACCACCGCTCAGGCTGGCCGCCTCGATCTGCCAGCTGCCCGGTGCAGCGCCGCTGCGGGCACGCAGCTCGAGCAGACCGGCCAGCCTGTCCTGCAATTTCAGGTCGCCCTGTGCATCGAGTCGGTAGGCATTCGGCGTCCCGGCCAGGGTGAAGGATCCCTGGCGACTTTCATATTCGGGCTCCCCCTGCAGCGGCCACACCAATGCCTGCCATTGCGCCGCGAAATCAAACACCGGTGCCGCACCGAAACCGATGCTGCCCTGCGCGTCCAGCCGTGTCGGCCGGTCGGCCGCTGTCAGTTGCAGGGTATCGAAGCGCAGGGTCTCCGGTTGCAACTGTCCGGCGAACAGCAGCTGCAAGGCACCGGCTATGGCATCACGAATATCCAGTGTGCCGTTCAGCTGCAATGCCTCGGGCGGACCCTGTGCCGTGACTGTGCCGTCCAGGCGCATGTCCGGCCAGGTCGCATTGATCGCCGTCAGATCGCTGTCCTGCAGCCTGACCGAACCCTCGAGCTGCAGATCGGTCAGGGGATGGGTCAGCGTCAGGCTTGCCTGCAAGGCATACGGTGCCGGCAGGGACGGCTCGATATGCAAGGTCTGCAGGCTGCCGGAGAGGTGGGCCTGTGCAAGCAATGGCGCATAGTCAGGCAGGGTTGCCTGTACGCTGATTTCACCCGCGAGCGGATATTCGGCTTGCATCTGCATGCCGGCTGTCGCCGTCAGCCCGAGATCGGGCCGGCGCAGAGCAAGATGCGTGATCTCCAGCCGCGCATCGCGCCAACTGCCGGCGAGTTCCAGGCTATCGATCTGCAGCGGATCCGCCTGCGGCGCGCCGACAATGACTGCGTCATGAATCGACAGGGCCTGCAGTTCCACGGCCAGAGGCAGACTGATCTGTTGCGGCAGCACCAGCGGCTCAGCGGATCCCGCAGCGCGCTGTTCGTAACGCACCCCTGCGGCAACCAGCGCCTTGATATGCAACACCCCGTCTAGCAGGTCCGCCGCTGTCCAGTCGAGCTGCAGCGACCTGGCTGCAAACAGCAGCTGTCCGGTCTCGTAGCGCAAGTCATTGACCCTGATCGTGCCGATCAGCCGACCCTCGACCGAGGCCGCCGCCAGCGCCGGTTCACTCAGCTTGACCGCCTGTTGCCAGACCAGGCGCAGCCCCGCCTCGGTGCCGGCCAGCCAGCCCAGCACCGCCAGCAGCAGCACCAGCAGCGCAAGGATTCCCGGCAGGATGCGGCGCAGCAGCAGGCTCACAGGTCGGGACCGATGCTGATATGCAGGCGGAACTTGTTGTCGGGATCGTCGAACGGGTGCGCCAAGTCGACCCGCAGCATGCCGACCGGGCTGCGCCAGCGGAAGCCGATGCCGGCGCCCAGCTTCGGCTTGGGCGGAAAGGTGTCGTCGGCGTTGCCGGCATCCAGGAACAGCGCGGCACCGAAATTGCCGACGAACAGGTAGTCCAGCTCAACACTCCCGACCGCCAGGTACTGGCCGCCGATCACCTCGCCGCTGCTGTCGACCGGCGCGAGTTTCTGGTAACCGTAGCCGCGCACGCTCTGGTCGCCGCCGGCGAAGAAACGTTCAGAGGCCGGCAGTTTGTCAAAATCAACAACGGTCGTGTAACCCAGCTGGGCGCGACCGAGGAGGCGCCCCTTGCTGCCCAGCGGATAGACACCGCGCATGCTGGCCTCGGTCCGGAAGTAACGGGTGGAGGAGATCACCCCGGGCGATCCGCGCAGGTCGGCGTTCCAGCTGTAGCCGCGGCGCGGAAACAGCACATTGTCGCTCTTGAGTTTCGAGATGGCCGCGCCGGGAATGAGAAAGTTGACCGTTTCCCGCTCGGTGCCCAGATCGAAGGTATCATGCTGGTAATTGACATACAGGCGCCGCTGCAATTTACCCAGACTGACATTCTGGCTGACACCCAGCTTGTAGCCACGGGTCGAGCCGGTACTCGCCACCTCGGCGTTTTCCCACTCGCCGGAGAAGACCAGGCGGTCAGAGACGAGGTTGCGGATCGGAATGGTATAGTTGACAACGGCGTTCTGCTGCACCGGCGACAGGCGCAGTTCGTTTTTCAGACCATGCCCGCGACGGTTGATACGTGGATAATCGGCACCCAGTGACACCCGTGGCCCGGTATCCGTGCCATAACCCAGGCCCAGCGTGTAGCGCGTGTGCGCACCGGGCTTGGTGTGCACAATGACAGGCACGTGCTGCTCCTGCGCCGCGGCACGCTGAACCTCCAGTTCGACTTGGTCGAAATAGCCGCTGTCACCGAGCGCCAGCTGCAGATCGAGTAATTTTCCGGTATCGAACGGCGCACCTTCCTTGATCTGCACATAGCGGCTGACAAACCCGGGTTTGAGAATATCCTGCTCCACGGTCACCGGCCCGAAGTAGAAGCGCGGCCCGGTATCCAGATGCAGCACGGCGTCCGCACGGTGCTTGGCCGGGGTCACACGCAGCTCGGACTTGGTGTAACGCGCATCCAGGTAACCCGCCTCCAGCGCCGCCTGGATCAGCTGCTCCCGGGTGTCATCGTAGTAGGGATGCTGCAGCCGCTTGCCCAGGCGCAGGCGGGTGCGCTCACGCACCCTGGCAAGGCCCGGATCCTCGGCGCCGGCGCCGCTGATCGTGATGTCCACGGACTGGAGCAGCACCGGCGGACCGGGCACGATGCGGTAGCTGGCAATCCAGTGTTCACCCTGCTGCTCGAGCGCTGTCTCGATGTCCGGTTCGTAATACCCATAGGGCTGCAGCGCCGCCATGATGTCTTTTTCCGCGCGCCGGTGCAGACGGCGGATTTCATCGGCGGCAGGCAATTCCGGCGGGCCCGCCATGCCGGGCAGCGGCAGCGGCACCGGCAGACCTGGCGTGGTACGGACATACTGTGACAGCCCGAGGTGTGCACGCACATTGTCGCGCAGCAGGCCATCCACCCCGCTTATGTTCAGCTCCAGCGTCTGCTGGGCAACGGCCAGGGGCAGGTACAGCAGGCACAGCGAAAGCGCCGCTGACCACAGTCGGAGGTAACGCGCGGGTCTGCGGGCAGCGGGGCTGGCAGTCTTCATGGTCGCAATATGATACGCACCCGCGCGAACATTGACAGCAGACGGCATCCACCGCCAAGCGTGTTGCACGAACTTCACTGGCGCAGGGCTGTCGATAGCATTGACTGGCACTGCGGGACCGGAGCTAATATCCTGCCATCAGCCTACGACCCGACCGGAGCCCTATGAAACCCGTCACTGAGCTGCGCCTGCTGCTGGCCTGCACGACCCTGCTGGTAACTGCCGCGCTGGCGGCCGAACAGCCTGAGCCGGGCGTCATCGTCGCGCCCGTGCGCCAGGTCGAATTCGCCGACCGGATCGAGGCGCTCGGGACGCTGGCGGCGAACGAATCGGTGGCACTGACCGCCACGGTGACGGAGACCGTCAGCGCCCTGCGCTTCGACGACGGCGACCGGGTCGTACCAGGCCAGGTACTGGCCGAAATGACCAGCCGCGAGGAACATGCCCAGCTGGAGGAGGCCCGCGCCACCGTCAACGAGGCCGAGCGCCAGTACCGGCGGATCAAGTCGCTGGAGGCCGAGGGCACCGCGGCAAAAGCCACGCTCGACGAGCGCCAGCGCGAATGGGAAACCGCGCGTGCGCGGCTGGCCGCGATCGAATCACGGCTGGCGGACCGCCTGATCAAGGCGCCGTTCGCGGGCGTGGTCGGACTGCGCGATCTCAGCGTTGGAGCGCTGGTGCGGCCCGGTGACCTGATCACCACGCTGGACGACGACAGCGTCATGAAACTCGAATTCCCGGTAGCCGCCACCCTGCTCGAGGCATTGCAGCCCGGACTGGCGGTCGAGGCCACGAGCCCCGCCTATCCCGAACGCCGTTTCGCGGGCAGCATCAAGGCCGTGGACAGCCGCGTCGACCCGATCACCCGCGCCGTCCGCGTGCGCGCCCTGCTGCCCAACCCGGATCATCTGCTCCGCCCCGGCATGCTGATGCGCGTCGAACTGCTGCAGCATCCGCGCAGCGCACTGGTGATACCGGAGGAGGCGCTCATCCCACGCGGCGAGCAGCAGTTCGTCTACGTGGTCACGCCCGCACACACCATCGAATACCGGGAGATACGCAGCGGCGGGCGCCGCCCCGGCCTGGTCGAGGTGCTGGCGGGTCTCACCGCGGACGAGCAGGTGGTTACCCACGGGCACCTGCGGGTGCGCGACGGACAGACGGTGGTGATAACGGCCATAGACGACGGCAGCCGCACCTTGCCCGAGCTGCTGCGTACCCTGCCCGGCAGCAATCCCGAATGATCCTGTCCGATGTGTCTGTCACCCGGCCGGTGTTCGCATCGGTCATGTCGCTGCTGCTGATCGCGTTCGGGCTGGTCGCGTTCGAGCGCCTGCCGCTGCGCGAGTATCCGGACATCGATCCGCCCATCGTCACCGTCGACACCACCTACCCGGGCGCGGCCGCGAACGTGGTGGAGAACCGCATCACCGAACTCATCGAGGATCGCATCTCCGGCATCGAGGGCATCCGTTTCATCGCCTCCAGCAGCGAGGACGGACGCTCGCGTATCACCGTGGAATTCGCTATCGACCGCGATATCGACGCCGCGGCCAACGATATCCGCGACCGCGTCTCCGCCATTCTCGACGACCTGCCCGACGAGGCCGACCCGCCCGACATCCAGAAGGAGGACAGCAACGAGGACGTGATCATGTGGCTGAACCTGGCGGGCGACGGTATGACCATCCCGGAGCTGACCGACTACGCCCGGCGCTACCTGCAGGACCGCTTTTCGGTGCTCGACGGGGTGGCGCGGGTGCGTATCGGCGGCGGCCAGGTCTACGCCATGCGCATCTGGCTGGACCGGCGCGAACTGGCGGCACGCAACCTGACCGTGGCGGACGTGGAGGCCGCGCTGCGCGCGGAGAACCTGGAACTGCCGGCCGGCAGCATCGATTCCGACAACCGCCAGTTCACCGTGCGCACCCAGCGCACCTTCCTCACCGCGGATGATTTCGCCCGCCTGGTGCTCGCACGCGGCGACGACGGTTACCTGGTCCGGCTCGGCGATGTCGCGCGCGTGGTGCGTGGCACCACCGAGGACCGTCTGTTCTTCCGCGGCAACGGCGTGCCCATGGTCGGTATCGGCATCACCAAGCAGTCGACCGCCAACACGCTGGCCGTGGCGCAGGCGGCCAAGGCGGAGATGGCGCGCATCAATCCCACGCTGCCGCAGGGCATGGCCATCAAGCAGAGCTACGACAGCTCGGTGTTCGTGGAAGGCGCCATCCACGAGGTCTACAAGACCCTGTTCATCGCCATCGCCATGGTCATCGGCGTCATCTACCTGTTCCTCGGCAGCGTCCGTGCCATGCTCGTGCCGGCCGTGACCGTGCCGGTCTCGCTGGTCGCAACCTTCATGGTGCTGCTGGCGCTGGATTTCTCGCTCAACATCCTCACCCTGCTGGCGCTGGTGCTCGCCATCGGCCTGGTGGTGGACGATGCCATCGTGGTGATCGAGAACATCCACCGGCGCATCGAGGAGTACGGCGAGACGCGGCTGGTCGCGGCATTTCGCGGCACGCGCCAGGTCGGCTTCGCGGTCATCGCCACCACCGTGGTGCTGGTGGCGGTATTCGTGCCCATCGCCTTCCTGCAGGGTGACATCGGCCGGCTGTTTTCCGAGTTCGCCCTGACCATGGCCGCGGCCGTATCCTTCTCCAGCTTCGTCGCCCTGTCGCTCTCGCCGATGCTCGCCTCCAAGATCCTGCCGCAGGATGCGCGCCACTCGCGCCTCTCGGCGCTGATCGAGCGGCTGTTCGGCCGCGTTCGCACGGGCTATCACGCCGCGCTCCAGGCCGCGCTGCGCCACGGCTGGAGCGTCGGGCTGGCGTTCGCCGGCATCCTCGGCGCCTCGGTGTGGCTGTACCAGGCGATACCCGACGAGTACGCGCCCAAGGAGGACCGCGGGGTGTTCTACCTCATGGTCACCGGACCCGAGGGCACGGCCTATCCCTACATCGCCGCATATATGACCGAGATCGAGCGGCGCCTGATGCCGCTGGTGGAACAGGGCGAGATCTCGCGCATGCTGGTGCGTGCGCCGCGCGGCTTCGGCAACTTCGAGATCTTCAACACCGGCATCGTCGTCAACGTGCTAAGCGACTGGTCCAGCCGCCGCTCGGCCTGGGACATCATGGACGACGTGCGCCAGCGTCTCAAGGATCTGCCCGGCGTGCGCACCTTTCCGGTCATGCGCCAGGGCTTCGGCGCGCGTATCCAGAAACCGGTGCAGTTCGTGATCGGCGGCGGCACCTACGCAGAGCTGGCGCAGTGGCGCGACACCCTGGTGGACAAGATCAACGCGGACAACCCCGGACTGGTCGGGCTCGACTGGGACTACAAGGAAACCAAACCGCAGCTGCGCGTGGTGATCGACTACGACCGTGCCGCCGAACTCGGGGTGACCATCGGCAGCATCGGCCGCACGCTGGAAACCCTGCTCGGTTCGCGTCGCGTCACCACCTACATCGATGCCGGCGAGGAATACGACGTCATCCTCGAGGGCGAACGCGACACCCAGCGCACCCCCTCCAGCCTGGAAAACATCTACGTGCGCTCGGATCGCTCCGGCGCACTGATTCCGCTGGCCAATCTGGTGCGGCTCGAGGAGTTCGCCGACTCCATACAGCTCAACCGCTACAACCGGGTACGTGCCATCACGCTGGAAGCCAACCTGGCCGACGGCGTGGCCCTCGGTGACGTCCTGAAACGCCTGGAGCGGATGGCACGCACAGCGCTGCCGCCCGAGGTCATCATCGACTACAAGGGTCAGTCGCAGGACTACCGCGAGGCCGGCAGTTCACTCGTGTTCACCTTCCTGCTCGGGCTGGTGGTCGTGTACCTGGTGCTGGCCGCGCAGTTCGAGAGCTGGGTGCACCCGTTCGTAATCATGCTGACCGTGCCGTTGGCCATGGCCGGCGCCCTGCTCGGCCTCTACCTCAGCGGCCAGACGCTGAATCTTTACAGCCAGATCGGCCTGATCATGCTGGTGGGCCTGGCCGCGAAGAACGGCATCCTGATCGTCGAGTTCGCGAACCAGCTGCGCGATGCCGGCCGGCCGTTCCGCGACGCCCTGCTCGAGGCCGCGGCCATCCGCCTGCGGCCGATCGTGATGACCGGCATCACCACGGCCGCGGGCGCCGTCCCGCTGCTGCTGTCATCCGGCGCGGGCACCGAGACGCGCGTCGTGATCGGCACCGTGGTGCTGTGTGGCATACTGTCGGCGACCTTCTTCACGCTGTTCGTGGTGCCGGTCGCCTACGACCTGCTGGCGCGGCACACCGGCTCGCCGCGGCGCGTTCAGCGCCAGCTCGATCGCGAACTCGCCGCCGGCAAAGACCGCTGAAGCGGTTGCCGCAACCGTGGAGCGGCTGCGGATTTTCGCCAGGGTTTGATGCAGATCAAGATAGCAAGCGGTCACTGCAGAAAAAATACACCACATACAAACGGGAGGAACATCCATGGAAAACCCAGCAATGCAACTGCTGTTAGGCAGCGATATCGGCATCCTGTCGGTCATTACGGTCGGTGTGGCACTGCTGATCGTGGTGGCGCTGTTTATCATGTTCTACGTGAAGTCAGGGAAGTAAGACCGTACTGTTCCGCCCTGGAAACAGGGAACAGCGCCACACGCCGCCAGCCCGCGCTGTTTACCGGATCAGCGCGCTGACAGGATACGACACTGCAACCGCGTGGCTGGCGGCGCGGGCGCACAGCACAGGGCCCGCTTGGGCCGCCTGCCGCTGCAATCACGCCGGCCAGTGCGGCGTCGCGATCCCCTCGCCGAGATCGGCCTCGATCAGCCGACGGCGCACTTCCAGTAACTGTTCGATCAGCTGCGGCTCGAAGCTTGCGTAGGCCGCGGCGTCGGGCACCCGTTTCACGACCACGCCGAGCAGTTCGGTGATGGCGTTGCCGATCGAGTTCTGGCTGATGGTCACGATCAACTTGTCCTCGTCGTTGCGGTAGATGAGCTGCTTGAATGCGGGCTGCCAGCGGATGGCATTCGCGTAGGCAGCGTCCACGATGCAGCGGTCGCGCACCTTCTTCGCCGTCTTCAGGAAGTCGTTGTTGAACAGCAGCACGTTCTCGACGGTATCGGGGAAGTAGAGATCGTCCAGCATCGGGGCGTTGCGGGTTGAGACCTGGCTGAAGAAGGTACGGTAGAAATCGATGAAGCCCTTCAGGATCTCGTCGTACTCGTTCCAGAAGCGAATCTCCTCCAGCGCCGCCACCCCGCCATGGATCTCCCAGCTCGGCAGGCCCTGCGGGTAACCGGTCAGCTCGATGCGCGACCCCGCCTCCCCCACCTGCCACAGGATCTCCAGGTCCAGCGCGCGATCGAAGAACTCGCGGTAGACGTCATGCATATAGGCCTCGAACAGGCTGTGCTGGCCGCCGTCGGTCAGGTTCGGATTGCTGGGATCTGCCAGCGCCGCGTCGTGCAGTTCCGCCTTGTCGAACACGATGAAGTGGTTGTGCAGCATACGGATGCTGGGAACCCCGGGCGAGGTCAGCGGCCAGGTCGCGTCCAGGCTGGCCTCCCCGGCCAGCAGCAGGTGCGTCTCGGGATCCGGGTAGCGCTCGACCATGTAGTCGATGATGACCTGGTTCATGCGGTTCCAGACACGCTTCACCTCCTCCGGCACCTGGGTCCGACGCACCGGCCGACCCAGCGGGTTGAGGATGCACTGCGAGGTGTTGTAGATGATCGAGGTGTCGAACTCGCGGCTGTGGCCCAGCGCCTTGCGATACAGCAGCAGGTTCTCCGGGTTGGTCAGCAGCCCGTTGTTGTGCATCAGGTCGTTCAGGTTCTCGGTGCTGTTGAAGAACTCGTTCGGCGCCATGGCCTCCGGCACTTCCAGCGGGATGGGTCGGAAGGGGGTGACGATCTCTCGGGGACCGGACTGCATGCGGTAACTCCTCGTGCTGCGGTTCAGGATGTGCTGCCAGACCCGGCGATCCAGTCGAGACCCAGCGGGTTGCGCGGATCCACGCCGGCCATGAACGGCAGTGCGCGCTGCTGGTGCGTCAGCTGGTAGACCAGACCGATCCAGTTGCCGACGATGCCCTCGGCGGTATCGTGCCAGGTGTTGTCGAGGCGCGCCGCAACCAGCTGTTCGGGAAACGGCGGCGCCTGCGCGCCGGTTTCGCGCCCGCGCAGCAGGCAGTCGCGATACTCGTCAAGGATGGCGCGCTCGCGCGACCGGAACTGGTGCTCGGGAAACGGCGGGTAGTCGTCGCGTTCGCCGCCGGCAAAACGCTGCACCTCGCGCTTGTACTCCTTGAGCAGCGACACGGTGTCGTATTCGGGATGCCCCTGGAAGTAGACCACGCGGAAGCCGTCCGCACTGACCGCGAGATGGACGCCGACCTGCGCGCTATCCACCAGCACGTGCAGACCGGCCGCACGGAACTGTGCCGCACTGATATCGTTGAAGCGTGAATGCGGCACGTCGAACTGGGTGTTGACGTCGTTCACCAGCGGGTGATTCTTGCGGATCACCCGGTGCGGAAACACGCCCCAGCACTTGGCCGGCAGCGGCCGGCGCTTCTGGCGGTGCTGGAACTGCATCGCGGCATGGGTGGCCAGACAGGAACACAGCACCGAGGTGACGTTGGTCTGCGCCCACTCGAACACCTCGCGCAGCGGTTCCCAGAACGGCTCCTGCGACAGGTCGGGATGGGAGACGTTGGCACCGGTGATGATGAGCGCATCCAGGCCTTCGGCACGCACCTGCGCAAAGGTATCGTAGTAGCGATCGATGTGCTCACGCGCCTGCACGCCGCGCGGCAGTTCCGGCAGCGTGAACGGGTGCATGTAGAACTGCGCGATCGGGTTGCTCTCGCCCACGAGGCGGAAGAACTGGCGCTCGGTCGCGGCCAGCGCCGCGTCCGGCATCATGTTCAGCACGCCGATATGCAGCTCGCGGATGGTCTGCTGCCGGGCCCGTTCCGGATCCAGGATGGTCTGGCCCTCCTCGCGCAGGCGCTGGAAGGTCGGCAGCGCATTGTGAGCGACGATCGGCACGCGTGTCAGCCCACCGCTGCCGGCGCCTTGCGCGCAATGGCGCTTTCCACCAGATCGAGGAAATCCTGTTCGTCGCGCACCGCGGCCACCTCGTGCGAGGTCACGGTGTAGCCGTGCGGGCGCGCGATGGCCTCGTAGCGCGGCACGCGCGAATGGAACAGGCGCGGAAACACCCAGCGGCAGAAATCGTCCGGATCCACCTGTGCGGCATACTCGAGTCCGTGCAGGCCGAGGTATTCCTGCAGCTGTTCCGCGAGGAACTCGGGTCGGTAGTAGAGCGGCTTGGGGCTGCTCTGGGCGCGGCTGATCAGGGCCTGCTCCTCGGCCGCCTCGGTGACGCGGATGTACAGGATCAGCGAATGCTGCACCAGCAGGTCGATCACGGAGGGCTCGTTGAGTTCGCACAGGCTGCCGCCGACATCGTTGACGAAATTGTCGTAGCCGTAGATCTCGTGCGCCTTGCGGATGAACTCCGGCACGTCCAGCATGGCCGCGATCTCAGCCTCGCGATACTGTGCCTGGCGCCGGGAGAACTCGTCCAGCGGCACCCCGCCGCGTTCCGGGTTGCCGAGCTTGCCGACGAAGCTCAGCACCGGGCCGAGGTCGTCCACCTTGATATTGTTGCGGATGTGAATCCAGTCGCGGCGCAGCAGGTCGCGCAGGAACGGGATCGTCATGGCCTGTTGCTTGATCAGGTCCATGATCGGCTCGTCCAGATAGCGCGTACCGATCCGGTAGTCGCCCGAGTAATGGAACCAGTTGTGGTTGCGCAGCAAGGTCGACAGGTGGGTCTTGCCCACCCCGGACATGCCGAGCAGGGTCACGCTCTTGTGCTTCCAGGTGCGGAACGCCTCGGGGGTGAACTGCATGTCTCGATCTCCGGGATCAAACGAAGCGGGAAGTTTAACGGAAACGCTGCCTTACGTCAGAGACACGGCTACCGCACCGCGCCGGCCGTACCCGTGGGCAGACTCGGGCGGGTATTGTATCCCGTGACCGTGGTGCCGGCGACCTTGCTGACCCGGCCCCACTGCAAGATAATGCCGCCTTCGTCACCGGCCACGATCGCAGCGGCCGGCTAGCCTGATTACGCAGATAACGACACAACGCCCGCGACCCGGAGCAATAGGGTCAGCGCGGGCGGGTATAAAGGGAACGAGCCCCTCACGTGCACACAAGTCATTACAGCAACTGGATCACTTACATACTCCTCACAGTCGGTTGCGGCGCCGCGCTGTTCATCCTGATACTGGGATCGATCGATGATCCGGTGGACCTGGCATCGATCCGCCACCAGATCGAGGTGGCGAAGCTCAATGCCTACCCGGGCCCGTCCGCAGGCAAGCCGACCCCGCAGCAGGCCCGGCCATCCGGGCAGGCGCCGGCAGCTGACGCCGCCCCAGCCCCGGCCGCACCTGCCGGCGCGTCTGGCACAACCGCCGCAACACCGGCGCCCGCCGCCCCCGCGTCATCTCCCGTCGACGCCCCGGCGCCCATGTGGACGATCCAGGGCATCGCGATCACGCTGGATCCGGGCAGCACGCCACCGCCCGCAACGGCGCCGACGCCTGCCGGGCCACCGCAGTCCGCAGGCACGGCACCTGAACCGCGGCATACGGACAGCGCAGCCGACGTGCTCGCACAGGCCGCTGCCGCAACGACGGACGACGTGCAGCGCCAGGAGGATCCCGCCGGCACGATCAACGCAGCCAGCCCGGACACACAGGCCGCCACCGTCGCTACGGACGACGTGCAGCATCAGGACGCCTCTCCCGGCGCGGATACGCAGGGCGCCTGGCTCATCAATATTGCATCGGTGGGAAACAGGGACGATGCAGACCACCTGGCCGCAGCAGCCCGGTCCAAGGATTTTCCGACCGCGCTGCAGCCCGTCACCGTGAACGGGAAACATTACTGGCGCGTACAGATCACCGGTTCCGCCACGCACGAGGAGGCCAGGCAAACCGCTGACCGCGCCCGGACAGTGCTGGGACTGAAAGACCTCTGGATCATGGCGCGCTGAGCCCGGGCGCGCCGGGCGGGCGTCGCCGCGGAAATCCCGCAAGTGCCGTCGCATCCCTGCCATGGTATACGAAGCTGAATTCCGGCTTATGCAGTCGAGGGTTCGACTCCATACTTCAAGTGATTCATAAAGAAAGGGACTGCCGGGCTCGCTGCGCTCACCCAAAATCGCTCCGGCGATTTTGTCGAACCCGGCCATGATGAAATCGAGGGTTCGAATTCATATTTCATGTGATCCATAAAGAAAGGGGCCAAAGGCCCTTTCTTTATGGATGGCACACAAGAGGATTGCCGGGCGCATCCTGCGCCCCGCCCTGCGGGCTCGCTGCGCTCACCGTCGCTCCCGGCGATTTTGTCGAACCCGGCCATGATGAAATCGAGGGTTCGAATCCATATTTCATGTGATCCATAAAGAAAGGGGCCAAAGGCCCCTTTCTTTATGGATGGCGCAGAGAGGGATTGCCGGGCGCATCCCTGCGCCCCGCCCTGCGGGCTCGCTGCGCTCACCCAAAATCGCTCCCGGCGATTTTGTCGAACCCGGCCATGATGAAATCGAGGGTTCGAATCCATATTTCATGTGATCCATAAAGAAAGGGGCCAAAGGCCCCTTTCTTTATGGATGGCGGAGAGAGAGGGATTGCCGGGCGCATCCCTGCGCCCCGCCCTGCGGGCTCGCTGCGCTCACCCAAAATCGCTCCCGGCGATTTTGTCGAACCCGGCCATGATGAAATCGAGGGTTCGAATCTATATTTCATGTGATCCATAAAGAAAGGGGCCAAAGGCCCCTTTCTTTATGGATGGCGGAGAGAGAGGGATTCGAACCCTCGATACGGGATTACCGTATACACACTTTCCAGGCGTGCTCCTTCAACCACTCGGACATCTCTCCGGAACAGTCACCGTATGCGCCTGAACAGACCCTCACCGCATAACCCGGTCAGGTAACAGGCAGGCAAACAGGCGCGGAAGATTAAACCAGAACACCATGACGTTCAAATGGTCCGCGCACCCGCCGTTAACTCCCGGCGCCGGGCGTTGGTGTCGGAATGTCAGGCCGACTCGGCACCCGGCGTATCGACTGCCAGCCCGAGCGCTTGGCGGGCGAGCACCGTGGCGACCGGCGACGACGCTTGCCCACCCCCCTATTGAATCTGAAGCGAATCAGGGTCGATCGACAGATTTCCCGACAGGGCGCGCGTCAATACTGTCACCCAGATTACGTATATTCAATAAGTTACATGGGATCGCCCCGGGAAATGTAAAGATATATTGACAAATAAGTATATTAGACTACTCTAACATACATGACGATTACCCGAGAGGTAACGATGATGAACAGATCGATTGCAGCGTATGTCATGGCACTCGGCCTGCTTGTGGCCGGTCTGCTGCCGGCAACCGGTAGCGCGGGTGAAGATGCCCTGTGCGCGCCGTTCATGGACGGGAAGGTCGACACCTCGCTCGTGTCGTCCATGTTGCAGGCCGCAGCAGATGGGTATCTGTACCGCATCCGGCAGGAATCCTCGCAGGTCGGATTCTGTGTCGACAGCGAATTCAAACGGGTGGAGGCCTCGTTCCGCGACTTTTCCGGCGGGGTGGCACTCACTCCCGCCTCGTGGGTGGAGCGCGATCAGCAGGCCATGGTCGTTATCCGGACCGCGAGCCTGGACACCCGGGGTTCGGTCATCGAGAACCTGATCAAGAGCGAGAGTTTCTTCGACGTTGAGAAGTACCCGGAGATCCTGTTCGTCAGCCGGAATTTCGAATGGCTGGACAAGGACAAGGCGAAGATCAACGGTGAGCTGACCGTACACGGCGTCACCCGTCCGGTGGCGCTGAATGTCACCCTGACACCCTCGGCCGAACCCGGCCCCAACGGTGAGGAAAGCATCACCATCAAGGCATCCACGGTGATCAACCGCGCCGACTTCGGAATGGACAGCCTGTCGAAGCTGGTGAGTAACCAGGTCAAGCTCTGCATGTCCGTCGAGGTGGTACGCTATCACAGCGGCTGACGCGGTCACCGCTCGAACGGCGCGCTCGTTCACACGGGATTATGCGATAGGTGCTGGAACCAATCTCAAAATTGGAAAATCCCGCGGCGGCCATGTTTCTCGTCATTCCGGCGCAGGCCGGAATCCAGTAATGCGCGGGTTTGCCGGATGCCCGCCTGCGCGGGCATGACAAGGCAAGAATGCTTGTACCGATTTTGAGATAGGTGCTAGTAGCGCACGGCCGGCGTCTCGATCGGCAGGCCGTTGGAACGCGACATCATGTAGAGTTCGAGCAGTTCCAGCTCCTCGGAACCCGAAGCGAACGGTTCCGCACGCATGAGCGTGAGGCACTGCTGGATACGCTGGGGCAGATTGGTGATCTCGCCGATGTCGAGGCGGTATGCCGGAAAGCCGTTGCCCTGCCCCTCGCTGATCTGCTGCCCCCGGATCATCTGCCCTGGATAGATCTCGTGGCAATGCTGACAGGAGATGTCGATCAGTCCGTAGCGCGTCCGGTACAGCTGCTCGCCCCGCGCCAGCAACGCCGCCACCGGACCGTCGGTCCGAACGTTCACCGGCTCGCCGCGCGCGCGGTTGCGTACGAAGGTCTCCAGCGCGACCAGCTCGGGATGGTCGACGGGCAGCGCCGCACCGCCATCCCTGGCGCGGCAGCTGTTGATCTGCTCCTGCAGTGTCAGCACGGCACCGTCACGATAGCGCGGGTAACCCGCGATACCGGCGCTATCCAGCCCCGCGCCATCCGCGCCATGGCAACCGGCACAGGACTTGCCACCACCCGCCGGTTGCGCCTGAAACAGCGCATGCCCCCGTTCAACCGTGAGCATGCCCGGGTTCAGGAAGTCATCGTCCTGCATCTCGTGCGTGTCCGGCTTGATGAACTCGTAACCGGAGCGCGGCCCGGCGCCGTCGACGGGCAGCGCGGAAAGGCACAGGCCCAGCCCGCACAGGACCCGCAGTGCGCGCAGCACACCGGTCATTCGAGCGTCACCAGGTAGGCGATCACGTCTTCAACCTGCTGCGCGGTGAGAAAGGTCCGGCCGATGTACTGCTTGCCCGGCCGGTGGATCAGCCGCGGGTCGCGGTAGTAGCCCGGCATGATCGACATCGGATTGAGATGACGCGAATCCACCACGCGCAGGCGGATCTGTGCCGCATCGAGTCGAGCGCCAATGCCCGCCAGTGGCGGACCGATGGTGCCATAGGCCTCGATGCCGGCAATCGGCAGGCGATGGCAGGCCAGGCAATTGCCGAGATGGCTGTCCGAGACGATGTCCCGCCCGCGCGCGGCATTGCCGGTCAGGTCGCACAACGGCCGGGGTATCCCGTATTCCACCATCTCCCAGCGGCAGTAGTCCGCCGGCAGCGGCGGCGGCTCCGGCTGTTCCGTCCCGGTGGCCGCCGCGCGCAGCGGGAGCAGCGTCGCAAGCAGCAGGCCGAGGCAGTACCCCTGCAGCATGGCTGGCCGGCCGCGCAGAATGTATGGCGAAAGCATAGCGAGCACCCGGAACGTTCATGCCCGCCCCTGCCACGCGGCAGCCGCACCGGGACAGGATGCAGGACAATCGTGAATTGCGTGCATGGTACAACAGGCGATCGTGACGCTGCCAGCCGCGCCGGCGCGATACGCTGATGATGACGCATTCCGCCACGGTATCGCTTACTATACCGGTCCCGTGAACACCACACGCACACTCGGCCGTACCCTGCTGCTGCTGATCGCCTATGGCACTGCGGCTGCGGTCGTCTACGTGGCCAGCCTGCTGCTGCTGCAGCATGGCATCCGGCCCGACATTCCCTGGGTCGCCGGCGCCCAGCAGGCACTGTTCCGGGCCGGCATGGCCGGCCCGGCGGCGAACTGGCTCGCCCTGCCCGGCTGCATCGCGCCCGACCCCGTGCTGGTCTACAAGCCGGCCGAGGGCCGCTGCGAATTCAACCATATCGAGTTCAGCACCACCCTGCATTTCACCGCTGCCGGCAGGGACACCGGTCCCAGGCCGGCGGGCCCGGGTATCGCGGTCATCGGAGATTCGCACGCCATGGGCTGGGGCGTGAACGATACAGAGACCTTCGCGGCGCAGCTCCAGCAGCTGTCGGGACGTCCGGTATACAACCTCGGTGTCGCCAGTTACGGCACCGTCAGGGAACTGCTGCGGCTGGAGCGCTCCGGCCTGCTCGACCAGATCGATACCGTCATCATCCAGTACTGCAACAACGACTACAACGAGAACCGTCTGTTCGATGGTGCCTCACGCACGGCCCTGCAGGAGAAGATTTTCGGCCACGGCGCGGCGGACCCTGACGCAGCCGCCGGCAATGCGGGCAACGTCCTGCACGGCTACTGGCTGACCCTAAAGGCACCCTTCAAGCACCTGGCCGACAGGCTGCGCCGCAAGAATTTCGCCCGCCACTACGAGGTACTCATCGACACCCTGCGCAAGCACGCAGCGGCATTGCAGGGCAAACGCGTCATCGTCTTCTACAGCAATCCCTTCGGCCAGCGCTACCGCAACTATCCGCTCGGGCGGGATGCGCAGCTGCCAAACGTCTATTTCGCGGACCTCGGCCTCACGCGCGCCGACTATTTCCGTTTCGACAGTCATCTCACCCCGGCAGGACACCGCAAGGTGGCCGCTGCCCTGCTACGCGAGCTAGCGGCGACCGCAACGGCTCAGCGTCCGCACTGAAGGTGGCGCCGGGCGCACGCGTCAGGTCGGCTCCGGCTCCGGCTCCGCTCCCGATTCCAGCCAGTCGCGCCGGTTTTCCGCGATATGGAACAGCGCGGCCACCACGTGGCGGTCGTAGCGCGAGTCCGCACCCGCCATCAGCTCGGCGACCGCCTGTTCCGTCGACATGCGCTGACGATAGGCCCGCGGGCTGGTCAGCGCGACGAAGACGTTGGCTACCGAAAGTATCCTGCCCGTCAGGGTCAGCTGTTCCCCGCGCAGGCCGTGCGGGTAACCACTGCCGTCGAGCAGTTCCTGCTTCTGCGCAATGGTCGCCAGTACCGGCCCGTCGAATTCGAGGTTGGCGAGCAGATCCAGGCCATGCTGTACGTGCTGCTGCAGGACCGCCTGTTCGGCCGCGGTCAGGGGCTCGGTTTTGACCAGTATCTCGCGCGGGACCATGATCTTGCCGAGATTGGCCAGCGTCGCCGCCAGTTCCAGGGTATCGCGCTCCGACCGGCCGAGCCGCAGCTCGCGACCGATGGCGTTGGCGACCTCCACCATGCGCTGCGAGTGGTGCGCGGACCAGGGATCATGCATGTCGACCACGTGTACCAGCGTGGCAACGAGCTTGCGCAGCAGACCGGAATGGCGCTGCTGTGCCTGCTGCAGCGGGGTGATGTCCGTCAGCACCAGCAGCAGCGGCCGTTCGTGCCGGCCGATGCGCTCGACGGGAACGAAACCCACGCGATAGTTGCGGTCCTTCCCGCCTATCGGCAGGCGCAGCATGCGCCAGATGTATTTACCCGTCTTGCCCGCCAGCCGGATGCCGTGCCGCAGCTCTGCGCTCGCCACCGGACCGAGTGCGGCGCCGAGCGGATTGCCGATCAGCTCGGCCAGCGTGGCACCGGCCGCACGCGCGGTCGCCTGGTTGCTGAACAGGACGTGTTCATCCTGGCTGAGCAGCAGCGTCAGGGTATCGATGTTGTCGGTCACGGCATGCAGCAGCTCGGTCTGCTTCTGCAGCCGCTGTGCCTGGCTACGAAGTTCGTGCGCCTGCTGCTGCGCGCGACGCTGCTGCCGTGACGCCAGGCCGCCACCGAGATCGCCGCGACGCACAGCAGCAGCAGCGACAGCGTCATGACCAGGAAGCGCCGGTGCTCGTTGGACTCCTTCAGCGCCTGGCCGGCATCGACCTGCTGTACCAGCACCCAGGGCGCCGCGCCAGCCGCCGGCTCAGCTGCAGTACCGGCGTACCGCGGTAACTGGTGAACACCCCGAACTCACCCGGGTGCTGCACGGCGCCGACGCCGCCGAGGTTGACGCGGTCCATGCCCAGGCTGCGCCGCGTCGGTCTGCTGCCATCCCGACCGGGCGAAAGGTAGACGACCCTGTCCCCGCGCTGTTCCAGCAACAACGCCTCGCTGTCCTCGGCAAAGGTGGCGCCTTGCTGCAGCAGTGACAACAACTCGGCGTCCGCATTGCGTATCCCGAGCACCACGCCGACCGGCGCAGGCTGCCCGCTCTTGGCCCCGAGTACCGCATGCACCGGCACGGCGAAGGCGATCAACGCCCGCCCCTGCGCATCGAGCCGCAGCGCGCCGATCCGGCGCCGGCCGCCGCTCAGCGCAGACTCGGCCGCCCGCAGTTCGTCCGCGCCGATCTCCGGCATGCCCGGCGTCGCCACCACCGGCTGCAGGCGGTCGTTCAGCAGCGCGAGTCCGGAGGACTGCGGCTGCGGCAGATCGGCCGGGATGCGCGGGGTGTCCGCCAGATAGTAGCCGTCCCGGTCTGCCGTCGACAGGATCAGGTTGCGCAGGTAGGACAGCTGGGCCGGTTCGGTAGCGGGCCGGTCACGCTCGGAGGACTGGACGAGCTGCCACAGGTAGAGCTGCAGCGAGGCGTTGTCGGCGAGTTCCTGCAACTCGCGCAGGCGCTGGTCGAGCCAGCGTTCGATCGTGTCGGCGCGGCTGTCGACCACCAGCGCGAGTCGCGATTCCCACTGCTGCAGGTCCCGCACGCGTTCCTTGCTGATGTAGAGATTGATCAGATAGGCGCCCAGCCCGATGATCGCCAGCAGCACCACGACGCCCGCGGTGAGCGAGGACAATTTCGGCGCGGCGGCGTGCGGCGGCGCGCTCATTGCGGTAGATGCAGCCACCAGCTGGCTTCGTTGATGGAGTAGACCGGACGGTAGTGGACGATATCGTGGTGCGAGACGACTTCGCCGATCTGGTTGTCGAGGATCGCGATGTCCTGTCCGCGCGCAACGGCGAGCACCGCATGCGGAATGCGCAGATTGGTATCCTGCAGCACAACGATGCGCGCATCATCGGTCGGGTAGCCGAGCCAGCGCAGCGAGAACAGCTTGGTCAATGCATAGTCCTCGCAGTCCCCGCCGCGGGAGAGGAATTCCCGGGCCACCGCCCAGTAATCCTCCAGGCCGTAGTTGTCCAGATCGAGCACGTAGCGCTTGTTGTTGGCATAGCGGTTGACGCGCTCGAGCTGCTGGTCCCGGGGCAGCGACCGGATACTGTCCAGAAACTCGAGCCAGCGCTTGAGGTGACAGCGGTTGAACGTGGTCTCGCTGCAATCGCCCGCCGGTGCGTCTTCACGCAGGTGGCGGGCGAGCACGTCCACCCACTGGGTGAACACCCGGTTGTCGGCCTGGAGCCGCTGCGTGGTGCCGAACAGGTCGCCCGGAAACCCGGTAGCCCGCAACGGCAGCAGCGCCACGACCAGCGCGGCGCAGATGCACGTGATGCGATTTATGAAGGATAGAGCCAATTGTGAATAAACCGATTGTCTTTTAAAATCAGCCACCACGCACAGGCGGACTACAAGGTAACCGGGCCAAGACCATGATTCAAGGAAAAGTTGGGACGCCGCGCGCGCGTCGTGAGCGCGCGCTGCTGTACACGATGCTGGCAACGGTCTGCTGCTGTTGCGCCCCCACGCTGTCGGCACCGGCACGGGCCGAGGCGATGCAGGACCAGTTCGCAGCCGCGTTGCAGGCAATCGAGGCGGACCGGCTGAAGACAGCACGCGAATTGCTGGAAACCTTGCTGAGCAGCAATCCCGGCATGCATCGCGCACGCCTCGAACTCTCGCGCACCTATTACCTGTCCATGGATTACGCGGCGGCACGCGCGCAGGCGCAGCAGGTGCTGGACGATCCCAACACGCCGCCTGCCGTGCGCACCACGGTGCTGGCGTTCCTGGCCCAGATCGACGAGGACGAACAGCGGCTGGCGACACGCCATAGCTGGAAGCCGTCGCTGTATCTCGGACTGATGCACGACACAAACGTGAATGTCGGTCCGCAGCAGGATATCGTCCAGATCGGCGGCACGCCCTTCGCGGTCACCCAGGGTCGGGAGGACCAGGCATTCGTGATCAATCCCGGACTGGCCCACACCTACAACCCCGGCCGTCGGTTCCAGTCCGGCGAGCATACCGGCTATTTCCTGTGGCAGAGTTCGGTCAGCGCCTATTACCGCGGCTACTTCGACGAACAGGATTTCAACCTCGGCCTGCTGACACTGCGCACCGGCCCTGCCTGGGTGGTGCCGCGTCACTGGCGCGCCGGCATCGGCCTGCAGGCCGACCAGATCTGGCTGGGCGACGGCCGGCTGGCGCTGTTCACCAGTCTCAATCCCTCCGTCCAGTGGCAACTCGGTGCCGCGACCGAACTCGGTCTGGAGGGCGTACTCACCCGGCGTGACTACAACAAGGACAGCGACGGCGAGCGCGAGGGCTGGTACAAGTGGGCCGGTGTCACCCTGGGACGGTACCTGTTCGGCCAGAAGGTGGCGCTCAAGGGCGGCGCCGGTTATTTCCGCTTCGATACCGACGATGACGCGGAGCGCTTCGCCAACAAGGGCCCCGACCTGTTCATCGGCGGCGTGGTCCAGGCCTGGCAGAACGGCACCGTGTTCGGGCGGGTCGGCTACCGTCACTATGACTACCTCGGGCTCGAGCCCGGCTTCCCGAATCCCCGCGACGAAGAGGAATGGCGTTATACCCTGGGCTTCCAGCACACCTTCGCCGCGGGCGTACTGGACAAGTGGGCCCTGATCGGCAGCTGGACCCGGACGGACAATGCCTCGAATGTACCGCTCTACGACTACGACCGGGACCAGGTCAGCCTCGGGCTGTCGCGGACCTTCTAGCGCGGTGCGGGCGGCCGTCCGGCCCGCCCGGCAGCGGGCCGCGGGTGTCGTGAAATTTTACAGCTGACATGCCGGAGGCTGGAGATTTTCGACTGGAATTTCAACAAATTGTATTCGTCCTGGCGCATGGGCTGAACGACGAGGTGTCAGTTTACGTTACTCATTTATGGCCCGACAGCGAAAGACATCTCTAACCATATGTTATTGAAACGTATTTTATAATGGCGCATTCCTTGCATAAAAACACTGAATAAAAGGAACGTTTTTCAGCACAAGGAGTCACGCATCATGCGGTTATACCTCAGCATCCTCTTACTGGCAGGCTGTACCCTCTTCCTCAACACCAGCCATGCCGGCGGCATGGCGCTCAAGGATCGCGACTGCGCGGAAATCCTCAAGCGCTGGGCTGCCGATCCGGCTTCGGTGCCCAAGAGTCTGGTCGATGGCTGCCGGGAGCAGCTGGCGGCCCAGTCGGCGCCCGATATCAAGCCTGCGGCCGGCGCGCCAACCGATCCCTGCGCCAGTCCCGATGCCGCGAAATCCATACACTGCTGGGGCCCCTGGGCGCACCTGGCCCCGGCCGGCGGTGGCGCCGTCGCGCCGATCGTCCTGGCCAAGGATGATCCGAACCTGCGGCCCGACCAGTTCGACAACCCGCCAACGGATCAACCGGTGACGCCGCCACTGGGATCCTGCACCCCTGGCGCCGGTTGCGGGTTTGCCACGATCGCGCCCGGCCTGGTCGCACAACCCGACGATACCAGCGCTTCCAGTGTAGTCCCGTTCGAAATGGACCCCGCCGTCAACCAGTTCGTCGTCGACCCGGGTGGTGAGAAGGAAACGGTATCAAACGACGGCCTCGATCCCGCGAACATCCCCGGACCGCCCCGCTACGAGGCGACGGTCGGCGACGTCGAATCCAAACTGATCGTGCTGCAGGGCGCGCCGGACGCGAACGGCGAATTCGACCAGGCGGCCGGCATCTGGCGTCACGGCAACCTGACCGAGCAGACACCGGAGAACACCAGCTCAGGGGTGTTCGCCTGGGGCATCGCCAGCACGCTGGATACGCTGGATACCCTCAACGCCGGCAACGTGACCGCGACGTTCTCGGGCATCATGTCCGGCCACACCGACACCCTGGCCAACATCACCGTGAATTTCGGCAGCCAGCCCGCCTGGAGCGGCAGCTGGCAGAATCCCGGCTATGCCTTCGAGGCGGGCGGCCCGGTGCAGGCGGTCGATCTCGTGTCGGATCCCGCCCAATTCAGCGCCAATGTCCAGTCGGGCTACGTCCAGGGCGTGCTGCTGGGCGCGGCCGGCAGCCAGTCGGTGGCACATGCGGTCGACGTGATCCTGGATACGGGCGACGGTACCCTGCCGGTACGGGACGTGGGCCTGCTGCAGCAGGTGCCCCAGGTCCAGTAGTCCGTCACGTCGATACCTGTTTTTTTCACTGTCAACAACTACAATCGCACAAGAGGCAGCAGACATGATGAAGTCAATCGCAATCAGAACCTTGCTGGGCCTGTGCCTGGCAGCCGCCGGTACAGTCGCATCCGCCGCGTCGGTCGTCCTGGTCCCCACCGCGACCACGCTCGGCACCAACGCATCGTTCAGCGTGAACCTGGACATCGACATGAGCGACGTGGCGAGCGCGCCTTATTCAGGCGAGGTGATCATCACCTACGACCCCGCCTACCTGACCTACACGGGATTCACTGAGGCAGTCAGCGGAACCACGGCAACGCCGACGACCGGCACCGCCGGCAGCAACAACACGGTGACGGTCGGTTTCGGCAACATCACGTTCGACGCCGGCACCATCGGCACCTACAGTTTCATCACGAACACCCTCCAGGGCACCACCGCCATCTCGCTGGCGGATGCCAACGGGCTGGGCAGCATCATCGCCAACGTGAACGAGGTGTTCCCCAGCTTCACCGGCACGCCCGTCACCATCGTCCCGCTGCCGGGCGCAGCCTGGCTGATGCTGAGCGGCCTCGGCGTCCTGGGTCTGACACGACGCCGTGCCTGAACGTCCCGCGGGCAGCGTCCCGCACGGTAACGACACCATGACTGGTGAAGGATCCCCGCTCCGGCGGGGATATTTTTTTCCCCGCAGCGGGCGCATGACCAGCGCACTCGCCGCCCTGTGCCTGCTCGCGGGGCAGCACGCCGCTGCGGCTGCAGATGGCGCGACGACGGTGCCGGACGCGGCGCAGCGCGCGCAGCTCGAGCTGCTGCTGAGTGCGGAACAGGACGGCCTGGATCCCGCCGACTACGCGGCCGCGGCACTGCAAGGGCTGACGGAGCGCAACACAGACCGCACCGACCGGGGAGTTCCAGGCACGACTGGCAGCGGCCTTCGCGCAGTACTGTCACGATCTGTCACGCGGGCGCCTGGACCCGTCCCTGGATCCGGACTGGCACATCGCACGCCCGGACGCCACGGACACCCCACCCCCCTTGTTCGCCACCGCCGACGCGGTGCTGGCGTACCGGGACAGGCTGCAGCCGCCCTATGCACAGTATCGGACGCTGCGCGCAACACTCGCGCAGCTGTCGGACATCCGCGCGCAGGGCGGCTGGCCGGCACTGCCAGCCGGTGCGGCGCTGCACCCCGGCGCCCGCGACGAACGGGTGATCCCGTTGCGCAACCGCCTGCGCATCAGCGGCGATTACCGTGCCGACATGCAGGCCGACCCGCTCTATTTCGACAGCGGTCTCGCCGAGGCCGTACAGCGCTTCCAGGCCGGTCATGCGCTCTGGGTCGACGGCATCGTGGGCGACGACACGCGCGCGGCGCTGAATGTCCCCGTGGAACAGCGCATCGACCAGGTCAGGATCGCCATGGAACGGTGGCGCTGGCTGCCGCGCCAGCCGGAGACAGCGCACGTGCGCGTCAACATCGCCGCCGGCCGGCTCGAGGTCGTCGAGTCGGACACACCCCGGCTCGCGATGCGCGCCATCGTCGGCCGCACCTACCGGCAGACACCCAGCCTGGCGGGCCGGATCGATCTCGTCACCATCAATCCTGCCTGGACGGTGCCGCATACCATCGCGGTCGAGGATCTGCTGCCACAGCAGCGGCAGGACCCCACCTTTCTGCAGCGCAATCGCATCCGGATATATTCCGCGCGGGACGGGCGCGAGGTGGACTGGCGCAACATCGACTGGGCGAGTTTGCAGCCGGAACATTTCGGCTACACCCTGCGCCAGGATGCCGGGCCCGACAACAGCCTGGGTAGTCTGAAGTTCTCGTTCGACAACCCCTACGACATCTACCTGCACGGCACGCCGACACCGGTCCTGTTCCGGCTGCCGGAGCGGACCTTCAGTTCCGGCTGCGTGCGGATCGAGCATCCCGACCTGCTGGCGGAATACCTGTTGCTGCCGGAACAGCACATGGACCGCGCAGCCATCCAGGCAGCCATCGACCGCGGCCAGACGCGTGCGATCGCGCTGGAACACGCCCTGCCCGTCTACCTGATCTACATGAATGTATGGACCGATGCAGCAGGCAGCGCACATTTCGAGGGCGACCCCTACGGGCGCGACCGGCGGCTGCTCGCGGCGTGGCAGCGCGCGCGCATGCATCCGTCCCGGTAACGCCGCGGATCGCGCCGGCGGGCCGGCACGGCAGCGCCCGACGCAGAGCGCGGGGCTGCGGCTGGGCCGGATCCAGTACTTGCACAACGGCGGCTACCGGGTGATGTCGCGTACCAGCCGCTGCACCAGAGCGTGCCCGCCCCCTGTGAAGGGTGTCGCGGTAAACCACTATAATCGGCCTGTTACTGGAATCCACCCAGCGCTGCGGGGTCCGCGGCCGCGCCTGCTGTTACGGGCGGGAATAAATCAGCCCACCCGGCCGTCTGAGGTTGAGGGCGGATAACCGCCGTGCCGCAGGGCATGAGAACCTGCTAAAAGAACCTGTCGCGATCCGGGGGGATTCGATGTTCAACAACACGCGTTTCATATGCCGGGAACTCGAGAAACAGCGTGACCTGCTCTACCAGCTCGCCTATTCGTGGTGCCACCAACCCGCGCTGGCCGACGACCTGGTCCAGGACACGATGGTGAAGGCCCTGCGCAGCGCCGGACAGCTGCAGGACACCCGGGCCGTCAGGTCCTGGCTGACACGCATACTCTCGAATTGCTGGTACGACCATTTGCGCAGCCGCCGCGAAACCGTGGACATCGACAGTCTGCCGGCGGACAAGCACCCTGCCATCCCCTGCGCGACCGAGCGCCAGGACATGGTCACACGGGTACGGCACATGATCGAGCAACTGCCAGATGGCCAGCGCCAGGTCATTACCCTGGTCGACCTGGCCGGGTTTTCCTACGCTGAAATCGCCGAAATACTCGATATACCGATCGGCACGGTCATGAGCCGCATCTGCCGGGCCAGGAAGGTGCTCAAGGTCGCGCTGGCGGAGTACGATCCGCGCCACGAAATCGCGCGCGCGCGGTTAAGGAGGGTCAAATGAACACCCGCGACACCTACTCCGACGAACAGCTGCAGGCGTTCGTGGACGACGAAATCGAGCTCGGCGAACGCGCCGAGATCATGGAGGCCATGCGCCATGATGAGGAACTCGCCTGCCGGGTCTGCGAACTGCTGCAGACCAAGGATGCCGTGAAGCTCGCCTATCGCGAACCGGAACAGCCGGCGCAGCGCCGGCACCGGTGGCAGAACGCGCGCACACGGCAATTCACCTTCAGGGCGGCGGCTGCCGGCATGATCTTCGCGGTCGGCGCCGCAACCGGCATGCTGCTGCAGACCCACAGCAGCGGCACGACAACGCTGGCCGATGCCCAGGAGACCAGGCAGGAAACCAGACGTGTGATCATTCATGTCAGCACCATGGACGGCGAGCGCATGGAACAGGCGCTCGATGATGCGGAAGAGATGCTGGTCAACTACCAGGATCATCCCGAGCGGGTGCAGCTGGAGGTCATCGCCAACGCGGAGGGACTCGCACTGCTCCGGCAGGACAAGTCGCCCTACGTGGAACGTATCCGGCGACTCACCCGCCGGTTCAGCAATATCAGCTTCCTGGCCTGCAACCGCAGCATCGAGAAACTGCACATGCGCGGCGTAGACGTACACCTCATCCCTGAGGCACGGGTGATTCCAGGCGCGCTGGAGGCGATAGTTGACCGCCTGCAACAGGGCTGGGTCTATATCCGCGTCTGAGGCAGCGGCACGGCGGGCCGGCCAGGCGGCCGGTTAGCCGTGCCGTCGACCCGCATTCAGGGCTTGATATAGGCATACCCCAGCTGCTGCAGACGCGCGAGTTCCGCCACGCCGCTTGGCACGATGTCCGCAGCACTGACGTCATACAAATCGCGCTGGAAATCGATCTGCTTGCCCTTCAGCGTATTGCCGCAGACCTGGAATGCAATCCCCTGGTCCTTGAGGCCGGCAATCTTCGCCTGCACATCCTCGTTTGCATTGGCGGCCTTCATCTTGGTGTTGGCCAGCGCCTCTGGCACGAGCAACAGCGACAATCCCGCGCCGTGCATGACGACCTTGAGATCGAGATTGTCCTTGCCGACCGCGTTGATGTGATTCTGGATATTGCGCAGTGCCGCTGCCTGCGTGACCGCATCGTCATAGTTGATGTGGTAGACCACCTTCTGTCTCTCATAGCGTTCATCCGCCATCAGGCCAGATGCCATCGGCATGGCGATCGCCGCCAGTAACGCAAACAGAATTCCTGCCTTCTTCATAGTCTTCCTCCTCACAGTTGCACCCCGCTGTTCGCCGCCGCGGCCGACTACGGCAGCCGCAGCGACAGCCGCCAACAATACCAAATGCAGGGACGTGCGCTGACGCGGATTTATTCCACTGTTCAACCCGGCCCGCGCTGCACGCCGCCTGCGCCATGGCTGCAAGGCCTGTAACGCCAGGCGACGGCGGCACTGCGGCGCGACCGGGAATATTTCCCGAACCCGCCGCGTCTATTCCTAGGGATCGGTGAACTTGCTCCCGATCCTTGCAACGCCCTGCGGCTTGCAGCTTGTATCTCGTGTCATTCAACCAGGAGAAATGTAATGCGAATACCCGAGCGATTGACAGCCTGGATGCTGGCGGTCTGTGCCGGCTTCATGGCCTGCGCATGCATCGCTGCGCCGGCCTTGGCTGCGGATGAGAAACCCTTTGCCGAACACAAGGTGGTACTGCAGATCAGCGACGATGATCCTTCCAAGCAGACGCTGATTCTCAACGTGGCAGGAAACCTGCTCAAGGCATACGGCACTGACAAGGTCGATATCGAGATCGTGGCCTTCGGCCCGGGGGTACGCCTCATGTTCGCGGAAAACGTCAACAAGGACCGCATCGGCGGCCTGAGCGCCGACGGTGTCCGCTTCGCTGCCTGCAGCAACACGCTCGCCAAGATGACCGGTGCACTCGGCTACGAACCCGCACTCAATCCTGACGCCGTCAAGGTCAAGGCGGGCGTCGTACGCATCCTGGAGTTGACGGAACAGGGCTACACCCTGGTGAAACCCTGATCGGGTAGCCGGACCGGTCTGCAGGGAGCGATCCCACACCGTGGGCAGCCCGTTATCACATTACAAACTGGAGGATTATTCATGGGGAATTACACGTTGAGGCAGGCAGCCCTGGCAGCTGTCGTTACCGGGGGGATGCTGGCAGGTACGAGTGCCCAGGCGGCCAACTGGCTCATGCTGCAGGGCACCGAGCCAGCCGGCGCAGCGGAACGCGCGAAAGTGTGGGGATTCGTGCAGGTCCAGTACCAGAAGGATTACAGCGATCCCAATGCAGCGGGCGCCTACATCCCGCCCAAACTCATCGGTCCGAATCTGGACTCGCAGTCCGCCTTCAATGTCAACCGTGCCCGCATCGGCGTGCGCGGCAGCAACTTCCCGCTGGACAGCAAGACCAATTACTTCCTGTTGCTGGAAATGGGCAACAACGGCATCACCGCGCCGGGCAACAGCTTCGTCAAGGCCACCGACGCGAGCGTGACCTTCAGTCATGTCCCGGGCGCCCGGATCCGGGCCGGCCTGTTCAAATACCCCGGCGCCGAGGAAGGCCTGCAGGCGATCCACGTCTTCGACTACATCAATTTCACCAAGGTGACGAACGAGCTGCTGCTCGAGCGGTTCCCCAACAAGGCCTACACGCCGGACATACCCGCGCAGCCGCTGCCGACGAACCGACCTCAACGGGTTCGATGAAGGTGTGGGCGCATTCCGTGATGTCGGCGTCCAGGTATTCGATTCCTTCATGGTCGGTCCGGACAAGGACTGGGACCTCAGCTACGCGTTCATGATCGGCAACGGCAACGGCCTGAACTTCTCGGACACCAACGGCGGGAAGGATTACTACCTCTATCTCTCCGCCGAAAAGGTATTCGGCGGCAGTGGCCCCTGGCGCGAGGGGATGAAGTTCTGGGTCTGGCACCAGGACGGCAAACGCACCGCCGACCTGACCAACGACAGCACGGCCAATCCGGTCGAGTATGACCGCAAGCGTTCCGGCCTGGGCTTCAAGTATCTGAAGAAACCCTATCGCTTCACGGCCGAGTACATGACCGGCAAGGGCATGATCTTCGTCGGCCCCAACAACCCGGACTTCGACTTTACCAATGCAGCCCAGGGCGATCCGACCGCGGCGAACAGCGGCGCCTTCGCGAAGGCGGATGGCTGGTATGTGGAAGGCGGCTGGTACATCCCGAACACCAACTGGGAACTGGATGTCCGCTATGACTACTACAACCGGCTCAAGAACAGCAGTCGTTTCGAGTTCGAACGCAAGCGCTGGACCCTGGGAACACAGTACCACTTCAACAAGAAGACCCGCATCGCGATCAATTACGAGATGAACGATGACGAGGCGCCCGGCTTCGCCCCGGGCACCGGCCCCAATGATAACCTGGACGGCCTGGACAACCGTCTCGCCGTGCAGTTGACCGCGATCTTCTAGTGGTCCTGCCGCAGTCGCTCCTGGTCCAGACCCGGCCACCGGCCGGGTTTTTTTTACATCCACGCCGCCGACCCGGCCGCACCTGCGCGCCGGGCAAGACACCAACGGTTAGGGCCGGGATTACCGCCAGGGTTGCCGGCGCAGCCGGAATGCCACCCGCATGCGGCCGGCGTGGCGAATGTGGCAGCAAGCGCGTCCGCTGCACGGCCATGCCGACGTATCATTTGCCGCTGTGCCAGCGGTACGCGACAGGGGACCGCAACGCAGGCAGTGATGGCGGCCAGCTCTCGCGGGGGGCTTTGCACCCCATCCGGTTCGCGCAGCGCCTACAGCCGGGCGCATGCAGGGCATTCAACCCAACTTGCCGTGGCAGTGCTTGTATTTGCGGCCGCTATTGCAGTAACAGAGCGCATTTCTGCCAATGTGCTGCGTGGTTTCCCCCATGTCGATATCACTCTCGCCCACCGCCCAGTCGAACAGATGCCGATATTTCTTCGGCACCCTGAGAAATTCATCCTCATCCACCAGCAGCGGTTTGTGCTTGTTGTAGTTGATGGCATCCCTGAACCAGTTTCTCGAATAGACGCAATACAGCATCGGACGGACAATGTCCGAACGGTTGGCCGCACCCGCATGCAGCACGCGGTAATCGTACAGTATGCATGACCCGATCGCGCAGACGAACTCCTCGCCATCCCCCAGCCCTGGATCGTCATGCCTGACCGTCGTCGTGTGGGTGCCGGGCCAGATCCGGGTACAGCCAGTCAGCTCCGTTATCGGCACCAGCGGTATCGCGACCGTGATCGCGTAGGGCGGCGGATAACGCAGCCATTGTTCACCAGCGTCCCGATTGGTTTTGGTAACGTAGATGTTCGCCATGTCCCTGTGAATGTGCTGATCAGGCGCGCCTGGGAGCGAGAACACGGAGCCCATGCTGTTCATGATCATCGATTCATCGAGCAGATATTGCAGCAATGGCAGCAATCCCTGATTGGCATAGAACTGTTGATCGTTGAATGCGCCAGCGAGGTGCAGCGGTATCATGATTCTCTTGTGCCCGACACCTTTTGCATCGTGGAAATCGGACATCTTACGCCTGCTTTCGTCGACGAGATATTTTGCGTATCGCACCTGGTACTCAGCGTGCAGCTGCTGAATATATTCCGGGGCAAACGCATTCCTTACGAGCAGGACGCCCTGCTCCAGGAACCGCTCCGCCCCGCTGCTCAAGCGGGTTGACTGTGAGACATCATCGACGGGTTGCAATCCGGACAGATCAATTTCAGGTATCACGCCTCGTATCCTTTTTTATGGTTTACGGATTTTCAGGGGAGTATATCAGCCCCGCGCCAGGATCACAGTCCAACCACCCCGCCCAGCCGCATCGATATGTCTCTGATTATCGCGCCTTCCGCAACAGGGCTCTTACGCACCGCACCAGTCCACATTTGCGGCAAGGCCCCGCCCGGCAACAACCCGCAAATTCGCATCACGGTCGCTTGCAGCCGCTGTTCTCATTCGGCGGCAACCGTGACATGGACACGGGCTCGCCATGTCCCATCCGTTCCCATATTTCCTCACACGTAAACGGCGCGAACACGCTGAACAACATGACAAGGCGTTCGAAGTCGTCAGCGTTTTTCGAGCCATGCCGTTCGCCGCCGGCAGATGCTTGCCTTGCAACCCGCAAACGCCTGCGCAGCTGCTCCAGCCTGGCCTCAATCAACGCCAGCGCCGCATGCGGCCGGTAATCCTGGATGAGGCCCGCCACACGCCGCGTGAACGCCGAGCTCTGCCGGGAATCCGGCCGGTTCATCCCGGCTGCAGCATGACCGCGCAGCATTTCCGCCGTCGACTCGAAGCGCCGTAACAGCCGAACCGCAGGTTCTAGCAGCGCTGGCGTCCATTTGATCGGTTTGCCCGGCGCAGCGGCGCGACATACGGCAATACGCAGCGCATCAGGACCGTATTCTTCCAGCAGCCGGTCTAAGCCATGATCGGCGCCATTGCGCTTGCCGATTTTACCTGCTTCATCCATAACCAGGTCATGGCCTGCATATGCACGGATGATCTCCGCGTCTTCTAGGAGACCCTCCGATTTGAGAAACCACCCGATGAAGCGATAGACATGCAAATAGGTATAAGTGTCGTACCCCGCGTGGTAATGATCTACCGGGAACCAGCCATTCGAGCGGCAGTCGACAAACGGATTTGTGCGCAGATCCTTTGACGGTGCCGAGAGAAAGCACCAACTGTCATCGAGATAGCAGTCCAGGGTGTAGGGTTCCGGTCGCGCAGGCCGCCGGCAGCTCGGACAGCTGACATGATTGGCCGCCATAGCCGCAGTCATACCGCCAGGCGCTGCCGCACTGAAGGGCAGCGCATCATACGGAATTGCCACGGTCCCGCAGTGGGCGCAATCCACCAGCGGCAGCGGCGTCCCCCAGCGTCTTTCCCTGGAAACCGGCCAGTCATGCACCTGATAGCGCGTCACCGGTGTCCCGTGCCCGCTTGCATCGCCGCGCGCATGCGGTGCATTGCAGTCACGGGCAGCAAGGGCTGCCGCGGCATACCTCTCTCCGTCGCTGGCCGGCGCTTTGCAGGCACATATCCGCGCACCGGAGCTGACGGCCAAGTGGTTGACCGCCCACACCGGTATGGTTCGCTCGCACCCCGGCACGCAGACCCGGATGCCCGTATCGAACCCGCCGCGAGTTGCCCCGGATTTGTTGCGCCGCCTGATTCGTTCCGGCGGCAGAGCAGCGCTCATGGCCCGGCAGCGTTTGTCATAGTCGCCTGCCGTGACGGCCTGATGCCGTGACGGGCACGCCTCGAGCAGCACACGCACCGCCGGATGGCCGCAGGCACTGGCAATATAGTCCACGTCTTCGATCCGCAAGCCAACCGGCACGAAGACCCGCAGCGTTCCGTAGGCACCCGCAGCGGTGACCGCCGGCAGTTCGACTGCGGTACCCTGCAGCGCTCCGATATGTCCACGCATCAGCCTGCGGGACCGCACGGACCACCGGTCCAGTGCATCAATCCCTGCCAACAGTTGCTCGGTCGCCGCGGTCAGGCGGATAAACCATTGCGCCGTATCGCGCCGCACAGGCGGGTTGCCGCAACGCCAGCAGGATCCGTTTACGACCTGCATATCGGCCAGAACCGTGCCGCAAGACTCACACCAGGTTGCCGGCAATAGCTTGCGGTAAACGTAACCCGCTTCGAAGAGTTTCAGGAACAGCCACTGTGTCCACTTGAAATACTGTGGATCCGATGTGGTTTTGACCCGATGCCAATCGTAGCTGATGCCCAGGTTCCGCAGCGTCCGGGTCATGCACTGGATGTTCGCCAAGGTCAGACTGTCTGGCGTCGTGTTAGCCGCCTCCGCTGCCAGCTCGTTGGGCAGGCCGAAGGCATCGAAATTGGTGGTGTAGAGCACATCATGCCCGGTCAGCCGTTTGAACCTGGCCATGACATCGCCAAGTACATAGTTGCGGGCGTGTCCGACATGCAACGCGCCGCTGGGAAACGGTGCACTGTCAAAATTGAAGAACTTGCGCTGTCCCGGCGCATCCGGTGCCGCGAAACACTGCAAGGCGTCCCAGCGCGCCAGCCACTTTTCTATGACGGCCTGTGTATGGCTCATTGTATGCTGCAAGGCAAGCGGTGCATCCGGGGCAATGTGGTACGCCTGACGGGAATTGAACCCGCTTCCCCGGGTGAACAGCCCGGTGCTCTTCAACCTCAAGTCATCATTTACCGGTTCACAGGGCTGACAGCCAGCATGTCCGCGCACCACCATCAACGAAATGGCTACTTCCAGCGGCTGGACCGCTCACCCATCCATGCAAACAGCGACCCTCGATCTTTGCCATTGAGCTACAGGCGCGCAGCTAAATTCGATACTAGCAGCACACCCGACGCGGAGAAACCGGAAGGACCTGTCAGAGGGCCAACTCGAGCGCGGGATAGGGCTCACCGGCAGCTTGACGGATACGGCGCCCGACGGGGCCTTATCCCCCTGTCCGGGAAGGCGGGATGATTCGGCGCTGCGCGCCTCACCCCTGCGGGGCCGCGTCGCTCGCTCCGGCGGTCGCCGGCTCAGCCTGCGTCGAATACGGCAGTCCTGCCGGCTTGTGGAACCGGGTTTCAAATCCGCACCCCGCCCCTGAAGACACAGACGCCCCAACAGGGGCGCATATGTTGATTGGCGGAGAGGGAGGGATTCGAACCCTCGTAGCCCGGTAATGGGCTCAACCGATTTCGAGTCGGTGCCGGTGTGACCGCTTCGGTACCTCTCCAGTGAACTCGCGTGGATGATCCACACTACAAGCCGGCGTGTAGAATCTGCCGATCCGGTGACGGATAGGCTATTATAACCACACATGTATCAGGGAAATAGACTGACCGCCCATGCCTGAACCAGCGCGACAACCTGTCCTGCCGCTCGCGCGCGTGCCGCGACCCGGCCGGGAGGCACATTCTAGCGCATGCATCACCGTATCTGCCACGGGCGGCATGAAACTGATCCTGCTCGCGTGTCTGCTGCTCTCGGCCTGCGGCCGTACCCCGTCGCTGCTGGAGCAGGTCCAGCAGTCGAACCAGCTTGTCGTCATCACCCGCAACAGCTCGACCACCTACTTTGTCGGTCCTGACGGTCCGACCGGATTCGAATACGAACTCGCCCAGCGCTTCGCGGACTATCTCGGCGTGGAACTGCACGTCGTCATCCCGGCAAACTTCAACGACATCCTGCCCCTCATCGCCCTCGGCGACGCACACCTGGCGGCGGCCGGCCTGACGGTGACCGCCAGGCGCCGGGAAAAGGTCCGCTTCGGGCCGTCCTACCATACCATCACACCGCAGCTGGTCTACCGCAGCGGCACGATGCGGCCACACTCCCTGGCAGACCTCGACGGCACGCTCGAGGTGCTCGCCGGCAGCAGCCACGAGGAACTGCTGGAGGAGTTGCAGCAGCAATATCCGGCGCTGGCATGGCAGGCCAACAAGGAGCAGGACAGCGAGGAACTGCTGGAGATGGTCTGGCAGCAGTTGATCGACTACACGGTCGCCGATTCCAGCGAACTGTCCGTCACCCGCCACTTCTACCCGGAACTGGAACCCGCCTTCGACCTCGGCGCGCCGCAGGACGTGGCCTGGGCCTTTCCGCCGACCGAGGACACCAGCCTGTACCTTGCAGCCGTCACCTTTTTCAACAAGATCCGGCACAACGGCATCCTGGCACAGCTGGTCGAACGCTACTTCGGCCACGTCGAGGATTTCGACTACGTGGGAACACGGCGCTACCAGGCTCACGTCGAGCAGCGCCTGCCCACCTTCCGTTCGGCTTTCGTCGAGGCGGCCGCTGCCGTGGGCATGGACTGGCGCCTGCTGGCGGCCATCGGCTACCAGGAATCCCACTGGGACCCGGATGCCGTGTCACCGACCGGCGTCCGCGGCCTGATGATGCTGACCCTGGATGCCGCGGAGGATCTTGGCATCGATGACCGGCTCGATCCGGCGCAAAGCATCCACGGCGGCGCGGAGTATCTGGCGCGCATGCTGGCACGGATTCCCGAGCGCATACCCGAACCCGACCGCACCTGGCTGGCACTGGCGGCCTACAACGTCGGCCTCGGACATCTCGAGGATGCACGCATCCTCACCGTGAAGAACAAGGGCGATGCCGACAAGTGGGTGGACGTGAAAAAGAACCTGCCCTTGCTGAGCAAGAAGAAGTGGTTTCAGCAGACCCGCTACGGCTACGCCCGCGGGCGCGAACCGGTGCGCTTCGTGGAAAACATCCGCACCTACTACGATATCCTGGTCTGGCTGACCGAAAAGGAAAACCCGTCGGTCAACGTACGGCGCGATCCGCTGCAGTTCGGCTCACCGGCGCTGTAGCGACGCTGTCGCTGGATAAAACACCAATAGGGTGCACGGCCTGGAATATACGGCGTACGCGGTGCGCGGCTACTGCCCCAGCAGCTCGGCCTCCATCGAGAGATAGACCTGATAGGCATTGCGCCGATTGGCCTCCGCGAATGCCGGCAGGTCGCTGAACCCGCTCCAGTCGGTATCCCGGTAGGCCTCGTCGAAAGGCACCAGATCGGCCACGGCCTGCCCCATCCGCTCGCGCAGATAGGCCAGGTAACGCCGGGTCAGGTCGATGGCCGCGGCGGGCTCCCGGGCTACACCACCATGCCCGGGCACCAGCGCGGTCAAGCGCTCCAGCTGCATGCGCTCCAGCAGTTCCAGCCAGAGCCTGGTGTTGGCATCGCCGAGAAACGGCACCCTGCCCTCGAAGATGATGTCGCCGGAAAACAGCACCCGGTCCGGCTCCACGTACATCACGAGGTCGCCGTCGGAATGCGCGTTGCCGACCACGGTCACGGTGAAGTCGACATCACCGAGGCTGAAACTGGCACCCTCCTCCAGCAACTCGTTCGGAGGCACCAGTCGGGTCTGCTCGTTCACCCAGGGATCGAGGGTGAAACGGCGCTCCTCGAGTCGCTCGCGCGCGGCGGCGGATGCCAGGTAGTCTGCGGCCCCGGCCGGGGCGAGGATCTCGGCGTCGAGATCGGCAAACACCTGGAGACCGTAGATGTGATCGGCATGATAGTGGCTGACGACCACGCGGACGATCGGCTGGTCGGTGATTGCGTGTATCTTCTCCAGCAGCAGCTGCGCGAGCGCCGGCGTGCCCAGCGCGTCGAACACCACCACACCGGCACCGGTGACCACCACGCCGGCATTGGAGATGAAGCCCTGGTTGTCGGTCGCCACCCCGGCACCGCCCTGCACCACCCAGACGTGTTCGGATATGCGCGTGAGCGCCATGGCCACCGTGGCCGGCGCCGGCTCGGGCGGGGCCGCGGGCGCCGGCCACGCGAAACACAGCAGCAAAACCAGGAGCGGGGGGGCGAACATTTGCATGAAGTGACCTGCCTGCGACAAGCGAGCGTGCCTGCCAACGATACTACCGGCAGGCGGCACCCGCAAATTCAGCGCCGGCGCGCCTGGAAGAACGCCTTGAGCAACGCACCGCACTCCGCCTCCAGCACCCCGCCCTGCGCCGTCACCCGGTGATTCAGCCCGGGCAGCTCGAAGCCGCGGCAAACGCTGGAGACCGCGCCGCTCTTGGGATCGTGGGCACCGAAGACCACGCGTGCGACGCGTGCATGCACGATGGCGCCGACGCACATCAGGCACGGCTCCAGGGTGACGTACAGGGTGGTGTCCGGCAGCCGGTAGTTGCGCAAGGCCTGTCCGGCCGCACGCAGGCAGTCGATCTCCGCATGTGCACTCGGATCGTGCCTGCCGATCGGGCGGTTGCGGCCGCGCGCAACCAGCACACCGTCCGCGACCAGCACCGCGCCCACCGGCACCTCGCCCGCCTGCGCGGCTGCCGCGGCACAGGTCAGCGCCTGCTGCATCCAGTGTTCGACCGGGGCTGTCATGTCAGACCGGCTGCCGCTGCCGCGCCCGGCGCCCGGCTGCTCACGACTTCACCGCCGCCGTTGGCATGCACAGCGCGCGCACGCGCCTAAGCGCGCCGGGTGAACGCGATATCGACGAAACGGATGATGCCGTTGCCATCGCGCTCGGCCGTGAGCAGCGAATGCACCGTGAAGCCGTGCTCTGCCATGAACCCGACCAGTTCCTCAAATCGGTAGCTGTTTTCGAAGCGCCTGGCGATGGAAGCCTCGCAGACCACGAAGGCGCATTGCGCCAGCGTGCGGACCGCGCCTCGGAGGACTTCCAGTTCGTAACCCTCCGTATCGACCTTGAGGCCGATCCGCCGACCCTGCAGGTGCGGCAGACCGGACACGACCTCGTCCAGCGTGCGCACCGCCACGACGATTTCCTCGTAGGCCTGGTCGGTGGCGGTCAGCGCTGTCCGGCTGAGCAGCGACGACCGGCTCGGCTGATCGATATTGTGCTGTAACGCGAGCTCGCCCGGCGCGGACCCCAGGGCACACTTGTGGAAGGTATAGCTGCGCCCGCGCAGCAGCCGCTCCAGCGCAGGCGCGGGATCGAGCGGATCGAACAGGTGCAGTTCCGCCGCGGGCAGCTGGCGATAGAGCCAGGGCGTGCCGTCGGCGACCCCGATATCGAACACGACATCGACCGCCGGCAAACCGCTGATGTCGCAGGTTTCGCGCCGCTGCCCGGTGCGGTGGATACCCAGCCCGAAGAGACCCAGCGACTTCTGCACGGCGGATTTCAGCATGTCACGCCCCCGTCCTGCAGCATCGGCTCACTCCCACTCGATTGTAAACGAGCTGTTTATTACGTTTATTTTCATATAGTTATAATTCTCCGTTAAGCTAATACCATTATAAATACCATGTTCAGAAATTTCTTGAAAATAATTCCTTTTCTTTGCCTGAATGCTCCATCTAGCAGGGTCATGAACCCCTGTGGAGGCGCCCCACTCCACTCTTAGCCGACAAAAAGGTCAAATGCTGGCGCTACTTATTTTACAGTATCTTTCCTTTCCCAGCTTAAAGAGGTTTGTCATTCTCGACGACGATATCGAAATGCTCAGAGTGATCCCCGGGCATACCATCCATCTTGCTCATGATGCTTGAGTATTGATGCCGCGTGACTATTTGCCATCTCCCCCTACCCAAATCTGCAGGATGTACATCAACCACGAATCTGTCTTTAGGAGAATGGCCCTGAGCTGTTCATCGGTCAGCTCAGACTCCAATTCGTGCACTCGATTGAACAACTCGATCAGCTTCACCAGTGCCCGAGTGTCGTGCATCAAGAAGTCGCTCAGTGGAGCGTTGTTCAGCTCGCGACAGACATACAGTACCCTGGCTCGACGGGTCGGCTTGCCCTCATGCAACAGGTCCTTCTGATCGGCAATCCCCGGAATCCATGCGGAAACGGACTCATCGGGAGCCAATCGTCTGAGCAGATGGTTCCACAGCTCTCTTAGCGAGCTCAGTATGTGCCTTGCCCGATCGGCATTGTTTCCTTGCAGGGCGTCACGAGCGCCGATGTACGGCCGAGCGAGTCCTGGATCGACCTGCTGCAGGAGAGCGATGCAGCCCGATGTTTCCAGCTCCGCCTCAGCAACTAGCTGAATTTCCGTTTCGGCATCTTCCTCGTCACGTTCGTCCCAGGGACGAAGGCATTCGAGCGCGAAGCTGGTGGTGTAGATCTCACGGGTGGCCCCAGGCAAAACAAAGGTAGGCAGGCGTGTGATGTCCGAAATCTCCCGCAGTGACTCCGCCAAACTCCCATACGAAGCGGCCACGTGGGCTATTGAACTCTCCAGCCCCGCGATGACTGGCACCTCGATTTGAAAGCGACTCCTTATCGCCGAGAAATCAATGCCCGCCATGAGCCGTTCCGTGGCTACAAGTCGCAGTGAGGTATCACATAAAGCCAGCTTTGCGGAGGCCTGAAGCTGTGCGAGATGCGAGAAGTCATGCTGGATGGGCTTGATGCGATCAAGCCATGACTGATGTGCAACCGTAAGGCTCTCGGCAATACGGCTTGTCGCGGTGGTCTGCTTTATCAATTCCTGCCAGTGTTGATTGGCACTGACGATCTCCTGTATCCGGGCCGCTGCTCCTGACATTTCGAGGGCGCGACTGATTTCCAACTGCTGACGACGAATGGGTTCCAGAGTGCGTTCCATTTGCTCGATCACGCTTAGGTAGGACGGATTGACCAAACGGTTGATCATCTCCATTTCTTTGTGGAGCTTAGCAATGGCCGATTTCGCAGTTGTTAAATCGTCTGGCATAGCAATCTCAATTTCTCTCATCGCCACCATTTCTTGATCGTTACAGAGTGACGTTATCTCCAATTGGAGGACTTATGATGATCTTGTTACAAACCTCGCGGAAGAACATAGTCCCAGTCCCGCAGATCGGGATCAACATGAACAAATATGTTTTCATCAAGAACCGGAAAATCAATTCCGGAATCTGCAATCCCTTCAATATACCCGTGCTTCCATTTGATTCGCCCTGTTTCATTCAACGCTTTCCACAACTCCGTTCCAACCTTGATCCCTTTTGGACGAAAAGGGTGGTTTGAGATTGCTTGGTCGAGTATTCCCATCGCCTCCGATTTCACAAAGTTCTCCCTTCCTGTTCCTAACAATATTTGATTTTATGCCGTACTTTCACGATACGAAATTCGATGCTCAGTGAACTTCTCCAGGAGCAGATCAATCGCCTCGGCCGTGCGTGTTCCCCACATCTTCGTCACGGCATAAGTCTTTCCATTAGAGTGAATCAGTTCGTCATCACCGATGAAGTATCGCCGTGTCTCGGGTTTGTTACCCTCGGAGACGAGTTGCTCCGCCAGCTTCTTCTCGAACTCGACTGAATCGAGGTTGCCTTCAACGACCCGCATCATATTGCTCTTCCAGGTGATCACCGCGCGTATCTCTTCCGGGTCCACACCTGAACCGCACAGATGTCGGATCACATGAAATATCGCCCGTCGTTTTGGAAGGTGCCTGAATGATTCGTCCCCGATAGTCACATCGAATTTGGTCAGATCACGCGACTGAGTCCGGGATACTCGTTCCAAACGAGCTTTGTCCCGAATCCGGATCTGGTACTCCTCCGCCTCTGGCAACGGAATTACTTGCTGGATATCCAGTAGCAGTTTGTCACCGTCCCTGTACGGACGAAGCCGGATACACCGGATATCCAAACCGCGCTCATTGAGCCATAGCACAGAGGTTGTAATCTCTTTTGAAAATTCCGCTGCAGCAAGAACGATGCGCACCTCCTGCGCAAACCGGTCTTCATCAGCCTCTTCCCAGTCGAGGAACTCCAACAAACGTTCCCGTGCATCCTCCTCCTTACCCAATGTATTCAAGTGCCGCTCGAAGACATCGACAGCGCCGTCGAATGTCATAGTGGAGACCATGGCCGCATAACGGATCGCCTGCAGATCCATATGACCGCCGTCTTCGGTTCGCTTGAGTTCGATCACGACGAGATTGGCGTCCTTATCGATACCCAGGAGATCTATCCTGCGCCGACTATCCTCCCAATTCCCGAACTCTTCGGAAATTACCAGCGTGTCCGGCGCAATGACATCGATTTGCTGCTTCAACAACTGCTGAAGATGCTCGCGTTCCTTGAAACCCGCATCGGCGAAGTTCGTTGCTTCTATGGGCTGAAACCCTTGTTCTGTTACCTGGTAAATCGCCATGCTGGATATCCTGTCTCAAAAATACTTACGATCTTACGAAAGAACCACATTCCTAAATGGCCTAAGACACCGCTGTCTTGGTACCCCCACCATGCTTAGTTACCCGTGGGCGACATCTGATTTTGACAGCACCTCTAGTGAACGAATCGTCAGATGCCTTACTCGACCATACATACGCCTCGCCAGCACCAAGGTGACTCATCTTCTCAGAGGTCAGTTCTCCTAGAGCAGCATTAGCCTTCTGGATATGCTTCAGCCACGCCGGTGAATTGAACTTATGCATAATAATCTGTGAGGACAGCTCGATCAGTGACACTGGGACGGATGGCGGATCTTGAGATGCAACCATAATGCTAGTTCCCTTATGACGCATCTCGCGAACCACTTCGATCAGGCCTGACACCAGATCATCGTTCTCTATATATTTGTGGGCCTCGTCGAACACAACCAACTTGTTGAACGCACTTCCTTGATAGGTAGCCTCTGAAAAGATTTGCAGCATTACAACGAATAGTCCTAGGGCTTCATCTTTCTCTATGTATTCCTCCCGCAGATCAACGATGATCAATCGCCCTGGACGAACCACCTCTTGGAGGCGTTGGCTGTCATCGATATATTCACTTGCAAATAGCAATCGCGTCTGAGCCAGTTCCTTCAAATGATCGGACAGTCCGGAATTCTCAATGCCACTGCGCAATGCGTCCAACGTCAAATTGTTTCGTAGACTGCGCATAATGAGATTGACTTGGCGCATGTACATGCTCTGGCTACCTATCGCCCCCATCAGGAACTTCCAGTGGGCTGCTTTCAACTCAGTTGCCGAGAAAGCTATGGGTCGAACTTCTATGTCAGGATACTCAGCTCTTCGTTCGGCAACTTTGTTCGCTGGGGTAAGAATCAGCACATCCTTCAGAGCCTTTGGATTGGCCTTGTACCGCTCACGAAGAATACGGATCTCCTCGTCCACCGAGTTAGCATTTATCATCGAGGTAAACTCCGGCGCATAATCCTGCGTCGGACTGTAGTGGAAAATAACTGTGGCGAGCGGACTTGGTAGAACATTGATATGCTGAATCGGCATCGAGGCCATCTCGATCACTGTTCCAAGGGTGTAACTTTTGCCACCACCTTGAACCCCAAAGAGACTGATCGTGTGAGTGTGGTTAAGATCCAGTGCGACCTTCCTGCCGGAAACCTCTCCGAGTAACCCGTACTGCGGCGAATCGCCATTGACGCCGAGCATGATGTCATAACTGACCTCTGCTTGAGGCGAAGGCCCAGATGTCGGAGGCTCTGGTACTTCAGGCTCGGGTTCGGCAGACACCTCAGGAACAGCAACAACGGTGGGTTGTTCGTCCTGCTTTTTCTCTTCAGGAACAGAAGTCGAAGGTATCTGATCGACAGGTTCCTCCTGCTCTACTGCTTCTTCTTGAGTAGACTTCGGTGCTTCCGCTGTGGACGGAGGTTCTGGCGAGGTAATGGGTGTTTCCGACTCATCGTCCCAGAGTTCATCCAACGTCCAGGAGGTCGATCGCGCTCTCTTGGGTGCGATAAAGGCTGCCGTTTCGAGTTTCGGCACATTCGGAATGAACTGTTCACTTAAGAGTTGCACTGTCGGTTCTTTCTCAATCTCAACCGAAACAGGCTTACGGCAGTTTTCCAACAAGGCGTGAATAAGGTCCTTACCTATGCGGTGGAATTCGATACCCACCTCATTGTCCGGAGCCTCGGTTCCCGCCTTGTCAAAGTCGAAGATAAGAGCACAGCGCCTGAACTGAAGCGAGTAACCTTGCTCTATGGATTCGAGTAAACCTCGCGCTTCCTGTGCCGCGGTAGCATCAAAGATCCCGTAACGCAAAGAGCGTTCCAGATAGAACCGAAGGATCTGCGCCATTTCCCTGCTCTTGAGCAACCTATCCGGCCGGTCCGGCTTTTTCAGGGCCGGATCGAAATGACGCTGGAGAATGCGCTCACTCTGATTTATTTGAGCGGAGATCCGTTCCTTCAGTTGGTTGAAGGCGGCAAAGTCACCTACTTGCGAGTAACATTTAACCTCAACCAAGTTGCAGGTGATTGTCCTTGATGTCAGATCGAGGTCAAATAATCCTAAATCAGTACGCTGAAGGCTTATTGCGTCGTTGACATCTTCTGCCTCACTGCTCGAACGATACAAATCTGTATGAGCATCCAAAGGAACAATAACCTGGTTGCTTAAAGCTCCCTGATATTCGAGGTAAAGTCGCGCTAAAGCCAGACCAAGTGCTTCTGCTTGTTGAGTTGGCGCAGAGATCAGTTTCAATGCAAGTTGCCCTGACAGCGAACGCAGGCTTGCCAGAATCTGGACTGATTGCTCGCCATCAACTGACAGACC
Organism: Pseudomonadota bacterium; assembly: GCA_041395565.1. Classification (NCBI taxonomy): domain Bacteria; kingdom Pseudomonadati; phylum Pseudomonadota; species Pseudomonadota bacterium. Next base: position 210,877 of record JAWLAI010000007.1, read on the forward strand.
ATGCCCGAGCAGAACCGGCTTCAGCATAGCCTCAAGTTCCTCGTTCGACCGTGAGGAAATGATCAGATTGTGCGTCGCCTGAGAGCTGGCTCCCGGTACATAATCAATCAAGTAGTCTGGCCTGTTCTTCCGTCCACCATGATCGAAGAATTCGATTCCCATATTACGGTCAATTGTGAAAACCCAATCGCTGATCTGATGGACTTCATAGATCAATTCACGTTGTGCCACATCCAAACCAAGAGTGACGACAGGGACGGCTTTGAAGCTGGCACCAGAAGCTGCAACCGCTGAGGTTGCAAAACTCAAGTGACGGCTCAGTAAGGCGAGCAAATCGAAGCACACCGCTTGGTTGTCTGCTCCAATAGAGCGCCCGACAATTGGACGCTTATTCCAGTAAGTACCAGAATCATCATCAACGAATTCCGTATCATAGTCCTGTATCAGGCCATGCAATGGGGTTACCCCCATCGGTTTTTCAGCTACCGAGAGTTCCTCAGCGGGAAACACGTCCAACAGAACGCTAATGTGTGCAGGGAACTCCTTCGCATTTGCATGGAATTCGGTGAGCGCGTGCTTGGCCAAATTCAGTTTGGAGAACAGATGACTGCCGGTAGAAGTCGCGAACGCATCGGCGGCCTCGTTCACCGTTGATCCGGGACGGACCATCGATTCAAGTGCCTCACCCAAGACTGGCGAATCAGGATCGGATGTAAATAGTCGGATGTCGTAGCGCAAATCGGCGTGCTCACGTTTCTGTTGTAGCGAAAGTAGAGCTTCTGCGATGACCGAGCCGGCACCTGGATTGAAGATATTCAACGACAGCTCCCGCACATATGGATGTTGGGAGAGATAGCGCTCGATCTTGTCAGCAATGACTTTTCCAGAAATATCTGTTCCTGCGGCGGAAGGTTCAGCCAAACCCAAGGCTGAACATATCTCCGCCATCAGACCACGTGAATTTTCCTCGGTTGTTGGAGCGTAGAGCGCCCAGAAAGCATTAAAGTTATCGACGGGAGTAAAGATGCGGCCATCCTCAACAGGCACACCCACGGGATAGGCTGATGGCACAAGACCATCCAGAAGCGCGGAGCGGACATGAGGAATGTGATCCTTTCCGCCAGCCTTGATCTTTTCAATCCAGTCCTTACCCAGAGTGACCCAACTGCTCAGCCATAAAGAACGGAGCGGATGGGTTGGTGAAACCAACACTGCCTCCCTATGCCTTCCACGGAAATCGGTCAAAATGACGTGAATTGAATCAACGGCCAAAACATTTCGGAGGGCTTGCAAGTGCTGCTGTCGCTCGGCACCAGAAGTCGTCTCAGCCTGTCGGATAAGGTTCCTTACCAGGTCTAGGTATGCCTCGGCATACGCAAGACATTCCTTTTCCGAGTCTCGGAACGAAAGCCCCTGCATGATTAGCTCGGCAGTGTCTTTACGCACTACTGAAAAAAACTCTTCTCGTGCGGCCAGGAAAGAGGCCATTGCTGCGGATGTTGGAAGTGTAAGTCCAACTTCGGAAGGCGGCTCGGCGGTATCAATATTGATCTGCATTCGCCAGCCAGACGGATGTTTAGGCACTGCCAAAATACGCTGCTCGATAGTTTTTAGCATGCGCGAGAGTGGAATCTGTACAGCGCCTTCACGACCAAACTTCGCCAACAAGGTTTCCTGACGTGAGGCTTTCTTTGACCGACTGCCCTCAGCCCAGGTGACACCGCTGATGGCTATCTCCTCCGGATCACGTTCATCTCCCAGCGAGGTCAACTGCAGCCGGAAACGCGCATGCTCCAGACTCTGTTCAATGGGTATGGCTCGTTGCGGAGGTTCTTCCTCGATGCTGCCACCGGGCAGGACATAGAAAGGCTCGCTCTCATAAGAGCGTTTAGCGCCCTCGGTACTGGAATCAGATTCCAGTGGGATCGGATCGCCATCGGCAGTCCAAGGCAGGACGCGGATGAAATGCCATCCCTCTTCAAATTCGATCTTGTTGAGCTTAGCCAGGTTAGTCGTGCATTGGAGGCGGTTTGGGGTCCAGGCTTTAACTTTCTTGGATTTGCCGACAGGGCCATCGTTTTGCGAAATGATCTGTACAGTAAAGTGATCCAGACCACTGATCTTGCTCGGGTGAGGATTGACTTCAAAGACCACGTTCATTTTCCGACGATCATTGGGAATCAATACCTGTTGCCCAATCAGCCCAGATAATTGATCATCAGTTTCATCCTCCTGCACCACCGGAAGGTCCGTTTCCAATACCGTCAACAGAACTTTATCCAGGGAAAGCTCCTCCTGGAACGTCCACTTGTCGAACGAAATGCTCCACCAACTCTTGTCGATCGCAATGGGAGGCGTCCAGGTTTCCGGCTCCTGAACATCGTATTTCTCGAAGTAAGTGAACAGGCGCGACTCCAAAGCTTTGTCGCTGAGTCCTAGATCGGCGATGCGGCCACGAACTGACTTGTGAGAGATCATTAGGCTGCGGACACTGGCAAGGTTCCGGCGAATCTTGCCATTGACCATCCCGGGATCGGCAAAGAGTTTGAAGTCAGGAATCAGCGTCAATTCATACAGACTGGCCCCAAGTGTTTCTCCATCAATTCCGTTTTCGAGCGCCGTAAGCAGATACCGCACTCGGGAAGTGTCGTCGGCAAACAACCACTCCTCCTCCGTGAGCATGCCCAGGATATCTCGCACATAGCTGACCAGCGTTGCTGGAAGCCGATCAAGCAGGGAGTCGATAAGATCCTCATAGATACCGGTGAAGGTTAGCTCCTCGAAGGTCGCCACGCCGAAGGAGTCCTCGGCGCTAGTGCGAAGCGAGGTTGGTATAAACACCAGCAAGGGCTGACGCAGCTCACCGTTCGCATCAGGGTTGCGCAACTCCACCAGTTTAGTGGAGGTTACCCGGTGTGGTTGATCCTCCTGATCATGGCTGCCGAGAATAAAAATGTTTCCATGCGGCCGGGCTCGGCGCAGTTCCTTACAGACCGACTCCATTACCTCGTCATCGAGATCGGTGACCCGCATGCAGTGGCCTGGGCCACGGTCACCCAGGATCGCTTCAATACGGGGGCAAAGGACACCAGCAACCGCCGCGTTCAGTTTGTCCTGGGAAAGCTTGGTGAACGCGTCGCTCATGCATGCCTCCCATTCTTATTTATTCCGTCATTTCTCTCGATCGTATAGCGGGGAGACACCTTCTGCGTCACGTAGGCATCAGACAGATCCTCGTAGAATCCGATTTCACGCAGGCGACGCTTGAAGGCTTCCACATTGAGGCGCAAGGCGCGTCTGTCCAGAATACTGCTGTTAGCCTGAGCTCCTTCCGGTAGCCGATCGATATGAAGACCGTAACGGTTTCTCAGAAAAGCCAACAACTCCTCGATGCGCACTTCCCGGGTAACAAAGCGCCCGCTGTCTTGAGTTAACACAGCAACCTGTAGGAGTACTTCAAGCAATTTGCTTCCCAAAACGAATCGACGTGGACTTCCCTTGGTTCGGGATTGAGCCAACAGACCGGTTTCTTTGTTTTTCAGTAAGAGAGAATCCAGGCATTCCGTGATGTACTGGCGATGATATTTTCCTCGATAGGCCATCAGAATTTCGATGAATGACTCAAATTCCCCGAGCCCCATCGAAGTAACTTCTCTGATTTCTGGATCTACGTCTTCGTTCCCAGAGGTAGACTCCTCAATCAGGCTGGCAAGGCGGAATTTGAAGTACGCTTGCCGCTCGGCATCATATTCAGGCTTTAGCAGAGAAACTAAATCGCCAACGCCGAACACGCCTCCCCCTGGTGTAGCAAGCTTGCCTGTCTTTTTATTTAGGTATTCCGCCATTTCATCGAGCTTCTTGACGACGAAATTAGCCTGCACGAAGGCCGGTATCTGTCTATAGAGTCGGTCCGTAGACTTGCGGGCCAATTCGGCCATATGTGGATTGTTGATGTCGCCCATATCCACAACCAACGCCACGCGGTATGGACAGCCTTCCAGTGCATTATCAAGACCGGGATTGATCGGGCATTCCTTGATAGTGCAGAGATCGTTGCCAGAACGCTGTTTCACCAGCTTGGGCAGCATCTGCAGCAGCTTGAGGTGGTAGAGCGCCAGATGGAAGGCTAAAAGGGTCTTGAGATAATCCACCAGTACGGAGCGCGGAATATAGGGCTCGTAGGCCAGAAGCCGGAGAATGTCGTCGGCCATGATATCGGCCTGGCCGATGCACAAAGGCTGAAAACGTGATGGCTCCTTTGAGTCCTTCATATCCTGTGTGACTTGATGATCCAGACGCAGGATCGCCTGTGTTTCCACATCCACGGATGCGTTAGGATCGTAACGGTCTGTCACTAGGTCGATTCCCGGAAAGAAGAACCGCTTCAAGGCATCACGCGCCGCCTGCCCTTTACCTTTGCGAGCATAGAAAAGCATCCAGTAAATCTGTTCGGCCGCACCGTAATCACGCGTGTGCTTCGCGTTGCGGAATTTATAGGTGTTACCATGAAGAGGACGCGGTGCAGCAAGCGCCTGATTGCTTTTTCCACGATTGACCATATCCATGAGGTCGGTTTCAATCCAGGCGCGAGTTATATCCGAATGCTTGTCGAATCCAGAAAACCACTCCGGATGCTCTAAAAAGTCTTGTAGAAACTCATCAACTGAGAGGTCGCCGCCACGAGGGGGGCGACGGCTACCGTAACCGTCATATTTGAGCCGCGGAAACAACATCGTCAGAACACGGTCCATCTCGATATGCTTGAAATCGAGATAAGAAACTTTGGGGATTCTGAATTCCTTGTCGCGACCTTTAACTGACATGGTACTCACCCCCCTTTTCTGAAACTGTCATCTTCAACACTCCGTCGTCCTCGCGACGGATTTCGTAGAACTTGTGCCCAGCTTTGGTCAGCAAAACTTCTTTGTAGGGCACTGAGGCCAGACGATTCTTAAATACAGTTAAACTCAGCAAGAAACCTTCCTGCTCCTCAATGCTTGGCCGGTAACCATTGTTGAGTCGCATCAGCATTTCGTAGACGTCGAGATTGATGCGCAGACTGGCCTTGTGCCCGTCGCCGGAATCGTAAATCAGTACCAGCGCCTGAGACAGACACTCGAGGAAAGGATGTGTCGCCGTTTCCTGCTCGGTGCGGAGTATGAAATGGTCGCCGTCAAAGAGGCGGTAACTGCGGATCGTGCCCTTATCCACTTGGCGGACACGCAGAGCAAGTTGGTTACCTAAACGCGCCGGATCACTCAAGCCTTCACCGCGATTGATCGCCCAGAGAATAGCGGTGACCTCATCGGCGCTTTTCCCGCCGGGCTGCTCAATGGCATTCAGAAAGGGGTCGATGCTTCCGTACGGCAGCATCTCCTTCCAGCCAATATCGCGCCGCTCGAAGAAATGGCGACGACGCAGGTGCGAAAGGTAATTCCGATGTTTGGTGATCAGTCGAGTTCGGTTCTTCGACGAGTAATCGCGAGGCAGATTGCGGAATAACGTCTCCACCAACTCATCGTCATAACTGGTTCGCTCCGCAAACGAAAAGCGGCTTACAGCCTTGGTCTTCGGATTGAGGAAGCCAAGCTCGCGATCCAGATCTGGATTGCTGACTTGGGCGACATCAATTTCGCGTAGCAGCGAAACCAATCGATCATTCGAGCCTTCCGCCCCGCCGAGCCACGAGTTGAAATAGAATCCGTCGAGGATTCGGTTCTGAGTCTCTTCACCGCCGTTCTGATAGAGTTGATGAATGCCGTCGCAATCCTGGGTACCCACCAGCATGAAGGCCAGCGCCGAACGGATATCGCGCATCGTGATGTGCAGGCGACCACGCAGGTGAGTAATGGTGTAGAGCATCTTCAGCCGATCGATCACCTTTGGACCTGCAACAGAGTCCTGGAAGGTCCGGGCGTTGTGGTAGGCGTAGCACTTGCCCTTAAGGTCGCACTTCTCGCATGCCTGCCAGTATTCCTGTTGCGTCATGCGCGCGATCAGGCGCTCCAGAATCGAAGGCTGACCTTCCTCGGGTTCGGCCACTACCGAGCGCAGGTTGAGGTTGATGATCGCGATACCGCCTTCCGGAGCGGCCCCGGCCAAACCCTGCTGGATCTGTTTGGCAAGCAGCGGATATTCCTCTCCATGCTCCAGGAAGAAATCGACCAGACGACCTTCATTGATCGCGATCAAGCGGGTCTGATTCTCGGGCCATCCGGAAGCGTCCTCGCCCGCGAAGGGGGCGAAAAATTTCTGTAGTACGGTGTCGTTGCGTTCGTCACCTTCATCCTGACTGCCGTCATAGTTGCTCTGGTAGGTGTGGCCTTTGAGCTGGAACACAGCCCCATTCGCGCCGCGCTGCATCTGTGCGCCCTTGCTCTCGGCAAAGGCCTCGAACTGCTGAATAAAGGCTGTCTTACCATCACCGGCATTACCGCTGATGATTACCAGGCGAAACTCACCCTTAAGCAGCGCAGGCTTGAGCTTCTCGTCGAGGTAAGTTGGAACATAGGTAGCCTTGCCAACTTCGTCGAGGCCACGGGTGCCCGCGTTGGACACCTGGCTCTGGCTATAGAGAGTCAGCAAATGGGTGACGAAAGGATTGGTATTGGGCTTGGTCGGCTCGAAGCCCAGCTTGGACACCACCTTGGGGCCGGTTCCGATCTCGCCGGTGGTCAGCACCGAGCGTAGGCGCTTGACCTCGGCCAAGGCGGTCAAGAACTCCTCCGCCGACGCAAAGCGATCCTTGCGTTCAGGCGCAATCATTTTCACCAGCACATTAATCAACGAAGAGTTTACGTCGCCACAGCCTTTGAACTGCTTGGGGTCCTTGGGCTGAGCTTTGATCGGCGGCGTGGGCTCGTCGAAAGGATACTTTCCGGTCAGGCACTCATAGAAGGAGATGCCCAGGGCATACAGGTCGCGGTCCATCCGATCCGAAGCATCCGGCTCAGAGGAGTAATCATAGTCCGGCGGCAAGTAGCGCCGTGTACCGCCACCGCCTTGAATCTCGTCGTTCTCGGAGACCGCAACGTTGAAATCGATGATGCGGACACCCTTATCGGTCCACAGCAGGTTGGAGGGTTTGACATCCTGATGGTAAACCCCGTGCTTGTGAAGATGAGCCAGCCCTTCCGCGGCCTCGCGTACAATGCGTACGGAATCATCCAGCGATAGCGCCTCGGCATCGATCAGATCCGAGACGTCCAGACCTTCTACATATTCAAAGACAATGTACGGCGTCTGCTTGGTATCGGCCATGCGATCCGCCCAGATCACCTTCACGACATGCGGGTGGTCGGGCAGATTGGTCAGGGTCTTGTATTCGCGGCGCAACCGTTCGTACACACTGCGGCGGTCTTTAGTCACCAGCTTGATGACCCGCACCACATCGCCCAGGGAATCGAACACCTTGTAGGCGACGCCAAAGCCACCACTACCCAGCTTCTTCTGAATACGGAAGCGATCCGCCAGAATGAAAATCCTGCGGCAGGTTCATCAGGTTATCGGGGAGCTGCGGCACGACCACGGCCGGGCCGCTCACATCCGGGGCGGATTCATTCTTTGCTTCGGGCAGAATGAGGTCATCCAGGCCCTTGCGGGCGATGGCCGCGCTGGTGTGCCGTTCCTCGGGGTCGAACTCGCAGAACTTCTGCAGCCACTCGTCGATCCCCTTGGGCAGGTCCGGCTTGTGTTCCGAGGGCTTCATCGGGAACCGGCCGTCGGCCTCCATCATCTGGTCGACGCTTTCAAAGGGCAGCTCGCCGGTCAGCAGCTCGTAAAAGATCAGCCCGGCGGCGTAGAGGTCGGAGGCGATGCTGGCCTGGGTCGGGTCCTTGAAGCACTCCGGAGCCTGGTAGGCGGCTTCCAGATCATCCACCACCTGATCGGCGATGGTGGAGGTGCGGTTCTTGCCCACGCGGGCGAAATCGAAACCCGTCACCCGGGCCTGTCCACCTTTGGTCACCAGAATGGCGTCCGGGGTGAGATTGCGGTGGATCACCTCATGCCGGTGCGCATGGTCCAGGGCCGAGAGCACGTCGCGCATCACCTGGAGCTTCTGGTCAAAGGTCAGCGCCAGGGAGGCCTTGTTGATGTGCAGGCGCAGGGCCTGGCCGGGCAGGTCCTCGGTGACCAGCACCACCTTATCTTCATCGTCGGAGACGAACAGATCCTTCACCGCCAGCACGTTGGCGTGGGTCGGCATGTGCGCCACGGCGCGATAGGCGTTGCTGATCTTCTTGAACTCTTCCTTACGGGCGGCCTCGTCCTGGTAAGGGTCGGCCTGATAGACCCGCAGGCGGGCCATGCCGCCGCTCTTGCCCAACAGGTTGTGCTTGGCGCGGTATTCGGTGTAGCGGTCGGTGCCGCCCAGCTTCTCTTCCACCTGCCAGTCGCGGAACACCAGCGCCGCGCTCTTGGGCTTGGCGTTACCGGTGATCGCCTTGGCGATCTGGGAGTGGAAGCGGGTGATGTTGTCCAGCCGGTTGTCGGGGATGCGGCTCGCGTCGCGGAAGTATTTCAGGCAGTGCTTGTAATCGGTCACGTCCGGGCTGTCGATGCCCGCCTGGTCGAACACGGCGGCGTCATCGGCGGTGAGCAGCACGGCGGCATGCACATGGGCCTTGCGCAGCTCGATCAGGCCGGTGTTGCTCTCGCGGATGATGGTGGCCATGGTCTTGGCATGGCTGCGCAGCTTGGCCAGCGGCGAGAAGAACGGCTGCCGTCCTTCTGGGTACCACTTGGAGCCATACACATCGATGTTGCCCCGCGTCCCTTTGACATCCACCAGATACACCGCGTGAGGCGCGAGGATGGCGATGTCGATTTCGAACACCTCCTCACCCTGACGCATCTCAAAGTTGTGGAATATCAGCCAGCCATCGGGCAGATGATCCCGAAGGAAACCGATGGCCTGCCGTTCAGATTCATTCGCGGGTTGCCCAATGGGTATGACCTTCGCCATCAGCGACCTCCCTCCTCGATAGTGTGCTCGACGAGGGCGCGAGCCTGGTCTTCTTTTTCCTGAGCATCAGCCCGCTTATGTCCAGCATTCCAGACCAGCTCGTTGAGCTTAGCTTCGAGGGCACTGTCGCATCGGGGAATAAGCAGACGAGATACGTCTGGTGCCGACAGATGCGGAATGGAGCTCCCAGCGGCTGTCCGAATCAATTGCCGGTAACCGACATCAGTGAGGAATAGGTATGCGTAGAGGTAGCCTGGAAGAATCTGCGAGTTCTGCGCACTAAGCCTCAGTACGTCTACCGATACACAACCACCAGCAAAACGGCGGTCTGCCCAAACGCCACGACCGATGATGCCGCCTACCTGGCCACTCCGAGCAAGAAGCAGGTCGCCTTCCTGGGTCGCCCACTCACTTTCGTCCGGCAGTAGACGGCTGGACAGGAAACGCGTCGGCTCATAACGTTGGCGGAAAATTTCGCCGCTGGTCAGAAACGGGGCACCGTACTCCTCATCAACAAAGACCTGTTTAAGCCGACCGGTTTCGCTAATCGCTATTCCGAGAGTTGAGAATTCATCCTTGCGTGTGACGCCAGCAATCAGCCGATCACTTTCTTGAGCAACAGCATCGTGGAAGGTTGCCTCCAGCCGCTTGAGAACCAGCGAAGAGGAAGCTGTCGAACACGAGAAGACCCGATGTGACAATGCCAGCTTTTCCGGGAAGCCAAAATGGTGATTGACCATCGAACCGGCAGTTTTGAGGAGATCGGTTGCTTGAACCCTCAACTCCGCTGCCCTTTGAACCAATTCGTTTGCTTGTTCTTCAATGTCGCCGAGTCTCGGGACAGGAAGGTCTGCGATGTGATGTGGTTCTATGTGCTGAATAATCGCCCCATAGGTACCAGACACCACAATTGGAACGCCGAATCGACTTGAAAGGTATGCGTAGAGGTAGCCTGGAGTGATCTTGGTAATGTCGGGCGCAACCCTCATGAAATGTTGTGAGCCCGCCATCCCTTTCATGTCCGAACGGGCATAAGCCATCCGTCCAATCGTTCCCGAACAGGTAATAAGGGTCCATCCTTCATCAAGGACCAAGGCAGGATTCCCCTCAACCTGCTTTTTGGACAACAACGAAACATTAGATAAATCTGCGTCGAGAATGTCTGTACTGCCAAGAAAGGGAACACCACTCGTTGGATCATCAACGTAAACGCGAGGAAACCTAGGGCCGTTAAAAATGCCACCATTATGTCCGGCGGTAAGACTCTTGAGAGCCTCATTCTCATGTCTCTTCAATAGTTCCTTTGCTTCGACTGCTCCTGACATGTAAGGACCGCAGTCAAGGCGACGACCATTGTTTTCAAGCCATGTGCTTGGAATCGCTCTGCACTGAAATTTTCTGCTCATAACGTCACCTCGCCGGTTGCGCGGAATTCCTTGTATTTCTCTGCCACCAGCGGCAGCTCGTCATGAATCCGGCGATTGCGGCGCGTGGTCCGGCGGATTTCCACTTCACCACCTTCACGAACCCGCTCGATCACTTCCTCATCGAAAACCAGTTCTTCACCATCCGGGGCTCGCTGAAACAGGAGATTACCTCGGGCGTCGACACCGGCCCGATCCACCACGGCCATGAAGACCTTATATTCCGGGTGCTCGGTATTGATCAGCTCCTCCTGGCTGCGGCGACGCAGCACCAAAAGGCTGGGCAAGGCAGGCGTCAGACCGTACTCCTTCACGGTGACCTTGAACGGTTCTACTGGAAGGTCAACCGAGGCCAGCACTTCGCAGTGTCGCAGTATCCACCAGCGAATGTACTCATCGCCCGGATTTCCTAAAACACCATCAGGAAGTAGGATGCCAACACGGCCAGTTCCAGGCTTGACCCAATGCAACGCACGTTCAATGAATAAAACCTCAGGCGGTACACCTCCTGTGTTGATGGCGCCTGAGTTGATGTAACCGTCACCGCCTTCTTCTTTGTTCCAGACCTTTCCAAGGTCATACTCAGAGAGAATTGATTCGTCGGCAATAACATCCTTTGTCGAGAACCAGGGGTTGAGCAGAACTATATCCATGCTGCCCAGTGACATGGCCGGGCGGGCGGCTTCGATGCCATCCAGCTCGCCGTCCGGGAAGGTGCGGGCATCGATGCGGAACACGCGGCCCGGATTGCCTGTTGTGAACAGCAGGTTCATGCGGCTGGCCACGGCCAGAAAGGGATCGATGTCGCAGCCCAGGGCATTACTGGCCGCCCAGGCGGCGGTTTCGTTTTGCGCCTGACGGATCTGTTCGTTGGTGGCCTCTTCGGTTGTGGTACCCATGGCCGCCAGTTTCTTCTTGAAGATGTGCGCGGCAGTCATGGCCAGAAAAGTGCCGGTACCGCTGGAGCAGTCCATGATGCGTTCGCCGGGTTGCGGATCGAGCATCTCCACCGCCATTTCGGCCACGTTGAGCGGCGTGGGATAGCGGCCCTCACGGCCGTCCATTACGCTGCGGGCGACTGCACGAAAGGCCCCGGTACGGTAACGGGGCTGGGTTTCGCTTAAGTTATAGCGGGCCAGCTCCATGACCACGCGGGCGGTCTCGTGGGATTCCAGCGTCAGATCCCAGCCACGGGTCAGCAGGTTCGGCTGCCAGGCCTTGGCGGCGGTAATAGATTCGTTGATGCGCTGGGCAATGGCCTGTTGGCCCACCTCGGTGAAAGGCTCATCGCCCTTTATCCAGAACTTGCGCTCGCCGTTGGGCAGTGTCTCGTCATGAATCTTGGCCAGCATCAGCACGGCCAACTGTTTGAAGGAATCCTTGTGGTCGAGTCCCAGATTGCGATTTAGATACTGGCGGCAACGCATCAGTGCATCTTCGAGATCCTCCGCCTCGGCGCTGACCTGAATGACACCGCCGGTACGATCGAGATCGGTGGTGCGTTCGCCTGGAACCGGCCAGACACCGAGAGGCTTGGCGCGGACCTCGAAGCGGGTGCGCTCGACCTGGAACAGGAACTCTTCCTGACCGTTAGTCCACATGCCCAGCGTTGCGCCGGGAATCAACTCCAGCAGTTCCTTGAGCTCACGCAGGTCGGCGTCAGCCTCGGCAATGGAACGGAGCTTGTCGCGCTTCTTCTGATTCTTGCAGACGATAATCCGCTGCAGATTGTCGTTGTTATGCTCGGCATCGGGACGGAAAATCGCAATGTCGATACGCTTGCGTCCCTGACCGGGAATCTGCGGATTGTAGTTAACCTCCAGATCGTTTCTGTCAAAGCCGTAGCTCTCGATGAGCTGGCGCAGAACCTTCTGCATCAGCAGCTTCTTGGCCGAGGCGCTCTCCTTGTTGCCGGTCAGGATGTCGATGAAAAAGTTATCCGGGCCGCTCTCTTCGGCAGCACCCTGCTGATCATCATTGACGTCATCAATTTGATCGCTCATCGCACCGCCACCTTCTTGCTGGCCGATCCTTTCGCCCTACTCGCTGATTTCTTCTTGGCAGGTGCAAGTCCATCAAGTTCTGCATGAAATTCTCGGTACTTTTCAGCGATGACTGGCAAGTCGTTATCTTCAACCTTCTCTTTGCGTGTAAGAACGCGCTTAACCCACTCACCCTTAATTCTGAACTTTTCTTCATGCTGACGAGGTTCGACGATTTCTTCGCCGTCGGGTGTGCGCTTGTATAGCTTGTTGCCACGACGGTCGAAACCAACCTTGTCCGCCACTGCCATAAATACCGGGTACTCCTCAATGCCGCCCAACGCCTCTGCGCGTTTTTCCTGTTCACTCTTGCGACGCAGAAACAGCAGGCTGGTGAGAATGTTGACATTGGCTTCGGCGATAAAAGCCTCCACGGGCAGATCGACGGAGGCCAATACTTGCGTTTCGCGCATAATCCACCAACGGATGTACTCCGCTGCCGGGTTACCCAAAACACCATCGGGCAGAACGATGCCTAAGCGTCCAGTGCCTGGTTTTAACCACTTGATACAGCGCTCTATGAAAAGGATCTCGGGCGCGACGCTGCCTTTAGGAACGCCAGTGTTGCGAAATCCACCTTCACCATCCGACTCCCAGTTATGGGCCAGCTCGTACTGCTCCAGGATGTGTTTGTCCGTGATTGGAATGTCTGAGCCGAACGGAGGATTCGTGGCAATGATATGGGCCGAGCCGAGTGGAATTTCTTTTTTGGCATTTGTTAGGTCTGCCAGGTGCCCCAAAGGGAATTCAAGCGAGTTGATATTGTAGATGTGACCACGGCCATCACCCGCCAGCACCATGTTCATCTGTGCGGCGCGGATCAAGAATGGATCGAAGTCGGCCCCGAAGACGTTGGCGGCCGCATACTCCTTCAAGCGTTCATGAACATTCAGGAATTCGGTACTGGTCTCATCACCAGGCGATGTATCCTGTTCCTCCCGGAATTTTTTCAACATATGCGCAAGTGTGGCAACCAGGAAACCGCCGGTGCCACATGCAGGGTCCAGCAGTGTTTCGTTCTCTTTGGGATCGAGCATTTCCACGACCAACTTCACCACGCCCCGCGGCGTAAAGTATTGGCCTCGGTCGCCACGTAGATTGACGCCCACCAGTTCCTGATAGGCGACACCCTTGGCATCCACATCGGTGCGGGTGAAATCGTATTTGGCCAGTTCCGAAACAATAAAAGCCAGAGCCCGGTCGGACAGGGTTATGTCTTCATTACCGCGAAAGATGTTCTTGTATTGTTTTTTGACTTCGGCGAAAAGCTCCTCAATTCGCGCCCTTATCTCTTTACGACCCTTAGAATCAAATTGTTCCTTGGGACCTGCCCAAAAACGGCGTTTCCAGGCTTTGCGCTGTTTCGCCCGCAGATTCTCGTCATGCATTTTGCAAAAAATGAGATACAGAAACTGCCAGAAGGCGGCATCCTTCGGCATACCCTCATTACCATGTATAAAGTTATGGCAGCGGCGAAAGGTAATTTTGAGCATCTCGTTGTCTGCAACACGGGTATGCGCATCGGAAAAGACCTCTTTGGTGCCGACAGACTCTTCTGCCATCGGCCAATCGCCTATCGGGTTGCACTTCGTTTCGAATCGCTTTTTTTCCTTCTCGAGAAAAAAGAACTCGAGCCCGTTTGTCCACAACCCGTACTTAATGGCATCGACCTCTCGCATGATGCTCTCAAGTTCGTCGAGGTCCTTAGCAGCCTGGTCAAAGTCCCGTATACGCACGGCGTTCTTGCCAACATTGGGCTCAGGCCGGCAGATCGCAGCGCGACTTATGTTTTCAATCGTGTGCTCCTCGCCATGATGAAAAATAGCGACGTCCACTTTCTTGCGCCCACCGATTGAGAAATCCAGTTCCATGTCTTCCGGTGAAAAGCCGTACTCATGAATCAGGGCACGTGCGACCCGCTGGCGTACTAGCTCTTTCTTGGTTTCCTTAATCGGTTCTCCGGATACATAGTCGAGCGTATATCCTGCAGCGATTGTGTTCTCCGCCTGTTTCTTTTTCTTTCCCATATCAAACTCCGCTACAGTAGGTTGAATTCATCATTGGCTACGGCCCCCACCCAGATCTTGTGTTGTGTTCTTCTGCTTCGCGATCCACTCGTCAATATCCTTCCGGGCGAATCGCCACTGGCCGCGGACCTTGAATGCGGGTAGTTCACCGGATTGCGCCATGGAATAAATGGTCTTTTCACCGACCTTCAGCAACGCAGCAACGTCCTTGATTTTCAGCATTTCTTCATTTTGCATGCCTTTCTCCCGGAAGCTGTTGACCTTATATCTCATGCGTTTATTGTGGTTATTCTTTTCGCTACTCGGGTAACTTTTCCATACTTTACCAAACTATACCAGATAAATTAACTGTTGCATAACACTAAACAGTACTCTATATTCTCCATTATGAAAGCTTTTGGAGAAACTATTCGGGATTTGCGTAGCGCCCAAGACCTGGGCCTGCGTGAAACGGCGGGATTGGTGGGAATATCACCCGCCTACCTTAGCCGCATTGAACGCGGCAAAGAACGCCCGCCAAGTCCCGAGATTATCAAGGCGTTGGCAAAGACCCTCGCAGCCGATCCCGATGTGCTTTTCCGGCTCTCCTCCTCTACTGATCCGGAGATCGTTGACTACCTGCACGAGAACCCAGAAGCCATGAATCTGATTCGATACATCAAGGAAGCCGGACTTACGTCCCAGAGTATTGAACAATTAATGGGGACGGCAAAAGAGCTTTCGGACAACGATGAGACCAAACAGGGTCGAGTCAAAAATCGTTAATGCAGATGTGAGCACCTTGAACGCATGGGAGTCGGTGAAGATTTCAAATCGTTTTGTAACAACCTGGCTGTAACTAATAGGCAGTCAATATCGGATCGCTATGAACTGATTACTCGCAGGTTTAACCTGGAGTTCTGGAATACTGATTCCCGCACCAGTCACAGCATTTACGCTGGTTCTTTTGGTAGAAATACTGCTACTGGGAAAACCAGTGATGTTGACATGATCTTCTGGCTGCCAGTTTCATACTACAACACCTACAATGCCTATTCCGGCAATGGACAGTCGGCGCTACTTCAGCTTGTAAGAAATGCGCTTCGTAAAACCTACCCTACAACACAAACCGGCGCTGATGGACAAGTGGTGGTCGTATCATTCCAAGACAACATAACTTTTGAGATCCTGCCTGCCTTTGTTAACAGGGACGACAGCTTTACATACCCTGACTCAAATGGCGGAGGTTCTTGGAGAACTACCAATCCCCGCCCAGAAATATCCGAAATCAACAGACTTGATAAGGAGTGCAACGGTAACCTAAAGAACCTATGCAAGATGGCAAGAGCTTGGAAGAAGAAATGGGACGTCCCGATCAGTGGTTTATTGATCGACACGCTTGCCTATTACTTTATTCGTGGGTATGAATATCGTGACAAGTCATACTTGTATTACGACTTCATGAGTAGGGACTTTTTTGAGTATCTGCGATCACAGCCTACTGATAAACAGTACTGGTTATCTCCAGGTGCGAATCAATATGTATGGCGAAAGGGAGCGTTTGAATATAAGGCTCTAAGATGCAAGAACATTGCTGTCGAAGCGTGTAGCTACCAAAGTGAAACATACGGCTGGACTGCACGTCAGAAATGGAGGGAGGTTTATGGAACAGAATTCCCAACATAACGTTGAAATGTCTGCCCTTGAATCACAGATAAGGGAATGTTTTGGCCGTGTAGTCTATACGACCAAAACTCACGAAAAGGACGCTGATCTTTGTATGCAGTGGCTTGGGCGAGTAAAGCTCGCACAGATTGTATTATCTGCATTGACGACAGGTGGTTTGGTGACGGTACTTATTGGAGAGCCGGAAACCAGCAAAATTGCCGCAGTAGTATCTGCCATCATATCTACAGTATTGCTCATCCTTAATGCATACATAAAAGACGTTGACCCTGGTCAACAAGCTGAGCAACACAAGAAGACCGCCACCGAGTTATGGAATATTCGCGAGTCTTACCTTTCATTACTTGCCGATCTTCGTGCCGTGGACGTGGATATGGGCCTTATCCGGGAAAAACGAGACGAACTACAGACCGAACTCGCCGGAATTTATTCATCAGCACC
Organism: Pseudomonadota bacterium; assembly: GCA_041395565.1. Taxonomy (NCBI): domain Bacteria; kingdom Pseudomonadati; phylum Pseudomonadota; species Pseudomonadota bacterium. Next base: position 227,441 of record JAWLAI010000007.1, read on the forward strand.
GCGGACAAGCCCCAAGGCCTATAAATATGCTGGGCAGGGTCTTAAATTGCGAGAAGAAATGACGTTTTCAGATGATGAAATAGATAAGTTCTTACCCGCGACATTGCGAAAACAAGCCAATTGAGCGCTATCATTACATAGTGATGGTTTACAAGAATAGAACAGTCGCCTACATATTTCGACTTAGCCGATTCGGCAAAGCCGCCATCCGTATATTGCTCAAGATTACCCTCAACACGATCAGCCTATTGGCCAGTAGTGCCAAGACCTCTGATTCAAACGACGCATCGGCGAACGCTGCGCGCGGCGGCGTACTCAACTACAGGACCGGCAAACTTGACGATGGCACGGACCCGGTCGGTTGGTACGAAAAGGACTAGCGCTTCAGCCCCTTCGTAACGGCAATTTTCCCTATGTTTCCGCCTTGGCTACCGGCATCTTGAGCCGGTGCTCTGAGAGGGTTCGTGGCTGCATCGATAGATCGCCCGACTTTCACACCAGCCCACGCCATCATCCCACTCCATAGCAACGGCAGACCTAAATAGAGACTCGTCGTGATCATATTCAGCAGCATGCGCTTGATGTCATGCTCGCCAGGGTTGGCGAAGATTTGCAGGAAGATGTTCACGTCCGGATACATGGACATGATGAGATTCTGATCCACCCACAACGCCAGATACCAGAGCACGCTCCAGAACTTCACGGTGAAAATAGCCATGGCGCCGATCACCATCATGGAGATGGAATAACGCGACAGGACCACCACCATGGGAAGCAAGGCGTAGATGCCGAGCAACAGCACGGCCTGCACCATAGGAAGCCCCTGCAGGACCGCGGTCATAGTGACCGAGAACAACGCAGATGCGGTAAGCACACCGCCTGAGGCGAGTCCGCCTTTGACCCAGCTCTCGGCCGTGCTGAGCCACCCGGTAGTGCCCGAGTTGTTCGCCACCAGATCGTTGTTCGACCAGCTGGGCGGTGAGTTGGTGAGGACAGTGCGGGCGACGGCATCGTTTTGCTTCTCGGTTGCCAGCGCCGGCGCGACGGCGACGACGAGGCCCGAAAATCCGGCAGAAGTCGCATCGGCCTCGTTGATCAGTTTCTCCCGCAGACCGATCGTTCCGTCTTCCCACCATTCTTTGCAGTAGGGCTTGCCCCACGTCGGTGGCGCGGCTGGATCGTATTCCGTGTCGCGCGCCACATTGTATGCCCAGCCTGAGATCTGCATGGTCGGTCGAAGGGTGTCGTAGTAGCCGCTCGTGTCACGATAGACATGCGAACCCATCCACTCGGGATCGTCCGGCCCGTATGTCGCCAACAACGCATTGACCGCGGCGGTTGCCGGTCGCTCGGCCTGGTACTTAGAACGCGCCGGGATGTAGCACTGGCTGAAGAAGTCACTGACTTCCTGTCTCAACCGCGGGTCCGCGATGGTGGCCAGTCGCGCTTGTTGTTCGTAAGTACGCATGTCCGCAGCCGAGGGCAGGCCTTCGACCACGGCATGATTCAATCCCGATGTCATGGCCATCACCGCGTACCACCACACGGGGATATTCACCGTTGCCGGTGAGCCAGTAAACCCGGAAGTGCCGTAGGTGCCCTGAGGTGCAGCGACCGTCGCCGTGGTGGGCGTTGGATTGATCAAGGTTGGCGGTGGCGTGTAGCTGAGGGTGCCGGCGTTCAACGGTGTCAGCGCGGCCGGCTGTCCAGCCAGGACCACGACCAGCAGCGCAATGAACAGTTCGATCTCCATGCGGCGTAGCGACAGGCCGGTAACCGTCCCGAACTGACCACCCTCGGCGGGTTCGCGCCAGTTGTCGATGAGGATACCGAGAAACGGCAGGAACACGATGCCCGTGCCCACCAGCACGTCCCAAAGGATGCCGTAGAAGGCCCAGCCGAACAGCGTGGTGAAAAGTTCTAGATAACTGTCGACGGTCATGCACTGGCTCCATGCAATGCGGTCAGGAACTGACCGAGGAGATTCTGACCGAGCAGCAGTTCGATCACGACGAGCCAGGTCACGATCCGCCAACGCAGGGATAGTAATTGCACCGCACCACCCTCGTCGACGCGCCCCCATCGATGGAGCGTTCGAGTGATTGCCGGCCATGACAGTGCTACCAACCCAATTACAAGACATCGAATCGCGCTGAATACCGGCTTCATAATCTCGATTTGAGTCTGAATGTTCACGACGGACGACGATTGCACCGCGTTCCAGTGGAAGGCGCCTATGCCCAACGCCAGGCCAAATGCCAACAGCGTCAGCAGCACGAACCAGCGTCGGCGCATGGCAAAGCCGTTACGGAACGCGGCCATTGCTCAAGGGCCGCGGATCAATCGTTGGTACGGTCGGCGCGCTCAGGGATGACTGGCGTCGAGCCGCCGCACGTTGCAGCAACATGCTCACCGTGTCGGAAACGACCTCCTTGCGCACGCGGGTCTCGAACAGCAGGTTCTCGATTTCCTTGTCCAGCTCGGTGATGGACTTGTCGGCATGTTCACGGGCAACCTCGGTGGCGTAGACTTCCGGTACCTGCCGACCGCTAAGTAGTAGTCGCCTGGCGAACAGCGCCTTTTCCACCGTGCGCGCGGTACTGATCTCAGAGACCAGCCGCCCCATGATCAGGCTCTGCTCGGAGGCCGGCATCTCCCGGATCGCTTCGATGACCTGTCGCGTGATGGCAACGCCGGGCGCGGTAATATTCTCCAGGTTCGCGAGTGTCGACGGCGTCGCGCCGCTGACCAGATTCTGAACCTCCACCGTCACCGCACTGGACTCCTGGTACAATTTCGGCAGCAGCCCAGTGCCGGGAATGCTGTCCTTGCGGCAGGTATCACACGTGGTCACGATGTTCTCGCCCACTACATCCACCACCCACTCTCTGGCATCAGCGGGTGTGGCCCAGACCTCGGACAGCCGTGTTGCCGACGCCGGCGGCACCGGTCCCGCCGCGGTGATGGGACGGTTCATGTTGATGTTGTAACCGGCCTTGACGATGTCGCCGGTGAACTCCAGCACCGGCTGACCGGAGCCACCGGCCTGGCCGCCGATCCACGGCACACCGTTATTGCCGTTGGATGTCTCGACCGCATCCTTCGCGGTCACGGCGTCGTTGCCGCCGATGCCCATCTGTAGCTTCCAGTCGTTGCCCTTGGACAGCGTGATGAGATCGGCATAGGGATTCTTGCCCTTGGCAATCTCCGCTTCCATCTGTTCGCAAGACTTGGTGGCGAGTTGCATGGTCTCCTTGGCCTGCAACAGCGCATTCTGGAACATATCGTAGAGCCCGGGGTTGGCTCGCTGCAGTATCAATGCGGGCAAGGACGCGATAGCGGCGCTCGCAGCAGCGGTCATGGCATTCAACATGTTGTCGACACCGGAACCGATGTCGTTCAGCGTGTTGGTGACCGCTGCAACAGGATCGAATTTGCCGCAACTGTATCCAAGACCCAGCTGCGCCGAACCGCCGAGGGTGACCGAAACCACCGAGGGATTGGCAGGTGCCGACACCGGTTCCGCGCCGCCGATCTCGTAGTACCACAAGCTATCTTCCGTCGGCGCCTTGGCGGCGTACGCGTTATTCCACAGCAACATCGCGATTAGAATTGATGCACATGTGTTGCGTGAAATGATCCGTGTGGATCGGTGTATTGTCTCCATTGGGTATCCTTGCTTGTGCCTCATGGTGGATAGGGAATCCAGTCGATGTCGAACAGGAACCACTGGCCGCGCCGCTGACAACACTTGTAGGGACGCCAGAGGTTCCAGACATAGTCGCCCTCGCTATCGACCTTGCCACCACCCCACCCCGTCAGGGTTGCGAGATCGTTGGTACCGAACACATCACAACTCGTCTCGGTGCGTGGGACCATCATCTGCCAGGTACCGGTGCGGCGGTCCTTCTCCATCAACGGACCGGGCGACCACACCCGCTGGCTCGAAGATGACGACGCGGTCACTGGGACGTAGACGTGCGGCTGTCCCGTGCGAGTGACGATATCGCCGGCGCGCTGCGCATTGATGGCCGCGGCTTTGGGTTCTTCTGCTTGCGTGGTCCAACCGGTGCGTGGATATACTCCACCCCAGGTCTGCAACGGCCAGGTGCCGATCTCGCGCAGACCCGGGATGAAGCTCGGGGGATAAAAGATCTCCGGTACTTCCTGGCGCCAGGACAGCGCATCGAGCCCGGACTGGAAATACGGAACGAAAGAGGTTGTTTCCGTCTGACACAACATGCCGACACCGGCGACGATGCCCGAGAGCGAACTGAGCGGATGCCCGATGGCATCCGTCTCACGGAAGATCATGTTCTTATGGTCGCGGTTGTCGGAGGTACCTTCGGTGCGGTTGCCGGCACTGTCGATGGGTACAGGCAACAGTGACCCGAGCAATCCGTTGGCCGCCGTCTTCTGGGCGAGGCCGAGCGTCGCCCGGATCTCCGCCCAGGGATTACCGCCCAGTTCGTTGTAGCTGCTGACTACAAGGTCCGGGTTGTAGTGCCCGACCTTGAGCGAAGTATTGACGCTACAACCGAACAACGTACAGCGCAGCCAGAAGCACGTACCGATGGGCATCCACTGCATGCAGGCAAGCGCCGCGGCGGTCGTCTTGGCCACGATCTCCGGTGTCGTGATGGTACCTGCCTTGCCGGGCAACGGCATCGCCAGTAATGCGGCCAAGACAAGTGACAGAACCCTCTGCCCTGTCATCGCGTCCGGCCTTCACGCCACTCTTGATAGCGATGCAGTGCTTCACTGATGTCTGTGACGCCATAGATCGCGACCTCACCGTCGAACACAATCGCGGGATAGCGATTGATGCCGTACTGCATCGCCTTCGCCAAACCCACCGCCGCACGCTGCATCCGTGCGCGATCTTCTTCATGGAGTTGCTGGAAACGCTGCAGAACGACTTGCTTGGATTGTTCAGGATCGGCCGTAAGGCCATCAGACAGTTTTGTTTCGATACGCTGGATGCCATCCAGTTCGTAGATGTGGAGCTCCATTTCCGTGGAATCCGGCTGCCGATTGAAGGCTGACTCACCCGTGACAGGCGATTCGGTCGTGGTGAATACCTCGACGAGGTGTGGACGCCCCGCTGCTGGTTGAGCCGCTTGCGCAGTGCCGATGACCAGTTGCGCAAGAAGAACCGAAATCGGCAAGCTGAAGCTGATTGATTGTGTATTCCTGAACATTTGCACGAATAGCCCGCTGATTATGTGATGGGCTATCGTGGCTCGCCCGGCATTCCTATGAAATGGGTAATCCTTTCAACATGCGGCGTGGTTTTTTTGGATTTTTGCTAACTTCGATGACTCACTGCAATCCGTTCTGCAATGGCATAAACCGCCTCGATCTCGCTGCAGTTTCTTTCGCGCATGATTTCCGCGCGTTCCGCCTTTTCGTGCTTTTCCGTCATGGCGAGCGCAAGTGATAGTGGAGGCGGCACGTTGCGGAACAGGGCTTCGAGGTTGTCAGAGAGAACTACTCCCTCGACGTACTTGCCGGGTTCCTTGCGTGCCGACAGCAGGAGACTGCGCTGCACGTCGGTCAGGTCTTTGAAGCGTGCGATCTGCTCGACTTCTTCCTTAGGCATGACCAGACACAACCACCACTCCATCATGTTGAGCATCTTGCGACTGGTGTCGGGGAAGTCCTCGAGGTTCTGGGTGGCTATCCAGAACCAGGCTCCGAGCTTGCGCCACATCTTGGTGATCTTTACCACGTAGCGAGCCAACAAGGGATTCGTGGTGATGATGTGTCCCTCGTCGGTCACCACCAATGTGGGCCGAGCATCGTGCTGGTGGCGTTCCACCAGGTCGTTGATGTGGCTCATCATGGAAATGTAGGCCACGGTGAGCTGATCCTCGTAACCTTCCCGCGCCAGGATGCCCATTTCCAGTATGGTGACGTCAGCCTCCGGCCAGCGGGTACCAGGCCGATTGAAGAAATGACCGGCGAGGCCGGAGCAGAACAGCGCCATGCCATCGCCCATCTCGATTGCCCGGTTACGCCGGTGCTCTGGCAGGTCATGATCGCGACCGATGGTGTGCAAGGCGCTGACCACGTCCTCGGTGATCACTTGTTCGCGTCCACTCTCCTTCACGGTCTTGGCGGCCAGGAAGATGGCGTTGCGGATGAGCAGTCGATCGGCCCGACTCATGCGCGCGTCTTCGCGCTCGTCACCGCCGGTGATCATGATCCGGGCGGCGATTTCCATCTCGCCGAGAATGTCTCGACCGCCACCCTCGTCTTCGACTTCGTCATCGTCGTCGACCAGGTCATCCGATTCTTTGCCGAGACGCACACGGTGTTCTCTGTCCAGCACGCGTATGGCATCCGCGAACGGCGGCAGACTCACGTCCACGTTCGGATTCAAGGTGACCTGGTTGACGGAGACGCCGTGGGCCTTGAAGTGTTGGCCCAGCAACGAGAACGATCCACCAGCCTCGATGATAAAGATGCGCGGGCGGTACACGGCAGCCATCTGTTGCAGCAGATAGACCAGCAGCGCCGACTTGCCCGCGCCGGTGGGCCCGAGGATCAGCATGTGGGCGTTTTTCTTGCGGTCGGCTCTGTGCAACGGATCGAATGCCAGGGGTTCAGCACCGCGATTGAAGAACACCAGCCCCGGATGACCGGTGCCTTTCGATCTGCCATACAGCGGCAACAGATTTGCGGCATGACTGGAGAAGATCAGGCGCGAGCGGCGGCTGGACTTGTCCAACGAGACATCGTAGGCCATGGGTAAGTTGCGAATGTAGCTGTCCAGGGCGAGGAGATCCGTTTCCTGCAGGATCGGCTGCAGGCCGTTCGGAAGTAGAATTGCATTCAACTGATTGACGTTGGCGCGCAGCGATTTGGAATTATCCCCGCGCACATAAAAAGCGATATTCACTGGGTAGAGCTTGTTGCCTTGCGCCATCTCACGCTCGACGAGTTCCGCGTCCTCCCGTGTCAGCGCCGCTTCGGCGGAGTCACCCACCGCAGCCCGCTTGACCTGGGCGATATGGTTACGGGTGAAATCCTGAGGCTTGACCGTCAGGGTCAACACCATCACGGTGTACTCGGGCAAGCGATCGAAGAGCGAGAAGACGTGGTCGCCGGCCTGACGCTCGGCGGTCATGTGCCCTACCTCCGGCGCCCGCCGCAATCCCTGGATCGTGACTACGGTGTGCGGCAGTCCGTCAAACCACCAGGTTGCGGTCTCGTTATCCGAGCGTGGCATCGTGAGCGTAAGCCGCTCGGCAAGATCATAGCCAAATGGCAGGTCCTCGTCGCCGGGATATGGGGCGACATCCAACAGTTTGTCGGGATCGCCATCGGCGATTGCGGGTTTTGGGTTGAACCACTTCAACAGCCACTCGTAGAGATCCTTGCCGGTGCCGCGACGCGCATGTATGCCGGCGGAGGCGAGTGACGCAACCCACTTGGTCGCCACGTCATTCATCGCCTCTTCCACTTCGACCGCCGACGGGGTCTTGCCCTTTACCTTCAAGCGCCGGTAGAGAGTGGCACGCACACGGCGCACTTGTCCCCGCCAATGGGTTCCGGTAACGGCAGTGTCCTCGAATAGGCCACCGGGCCGGGTGATCCGCGCCAGATGTTTCGAAAAGGTCTCCTGGTAATGCCGGGTGAACGTGCTGTCCTTGGCGCTGGGCTGCGCATAGACGGCGACTTCCTGTTGGAACTCCTTCAGGCTTGGCTCGTCCTGCACATAGACCTGCAAGATCCACGGCGCATCGTCTTCTTCGGGGATGGCATCGGTGAGCGCGGTCTGGATGGCATCACGCAATTGCCTCATGAACTGGGTTGTGCGGGCCTCGGTGCCCGCCGGGATAATCTCGAACAAAACACCCACACTGACGCCGTCTTCCAGCAGGAAGGTGCGGCTGTCCGGATCGTACTCGACCCATGGCATGAGATCGGTGAAGGATGGCGGGCGATCATAGAGATGTTGGACTGCCGCTGTGGTCACGGGCGCTTCCGCCGGATCGTGTGCCTTCTTCGCTGAATTGTTCGCTTTAGACTTCGCCACGTTCATTTCCGCTGCAGTTTGGTCGGCACTTCGCCGGGCAATGCGTACTCGACCCGCTCATACATCGGAAAGGTCGTCACATAACCTGGCACCGGTACCTGCTCTTCGTCGGCCAGGTGCGGAAATACATACATGACCAGACTCGGATTCGGCAGCCGGGGAAAAGTGGTGTCGATCTCGTTATGGGCATCGCGCGTATAGCTATGAAGCGCACCGTCGCCGTCGATGACGGGACGGTTGCCCAGCGCCTCGCGCACCGCCATGGGATCGTTGGCACCCGATTCGCGCATGTGCTGCTCGTAGATCGTTTTCATGGACGGGCCGTCCTGGGGTAACACGGCGTCCTTGGTGTTGGCACAACCGCCCAGTACGAGACTAATCAAGCCGAGCGCGGTGATAAGGATTGATGGCTTTCGCATGATCGAGTTTCCTGCCTTTGAGATCGAGATCGATGGGGAGCTCCACGTCGACGTGGATTGCGATGTGAACACCGGCCGGGACAAAGACGGCATCGAAGCTCTGCGACTGGCGCTCCATGAGCCACTTGGCGACCTCGTCACTGCCGCCGGCGATGGTCTTGCCGAGCACATATTTCCCGACCTCGCCGGTGACGTTGTTGCTCGCAGCACCACTGTCACTCACCACGGTGGTCGTCTCGGCAGCGGCCGCTGCATCGGCGGCGGCCTGGATAGCCTTCACACCGATACGCTGAGTGAGAAACGCCGGGGCGTTGGTCTTGCGATCCCCGCTAACACAGGGAATGCCCTGCTGATCCGAGATCCAGCCCAGTGATCGCTTGTTGCCACCGGACTGATTTCCGCGATCGTCACTTGAGATCGTACGGATGGTACCGTCGTCGAACACGAAGGTAACCGAATCGAGCCGGCCGGTGACGCAGGAAAGGGTCCAGTCACCGATGGCGGTACCACTCCATACCATGCCCTGCACGCCGGGCACGGTGAGACCGTTGGCGGCGAGGTTGTCGGCGCCGGTGATCACCTTGAACGGCATGGGATCGCGCACCTGGCCCTGTATCGGTACCCGACCGACCAGGGCCGTCATGGCCGTCGAGCCGATGAGCGTGGCATTACGTGGCACCGTGTAGACGGGATGCACCGTATCCAATTTGTCGGAGATGTTGGCAGTCTGCTCGCGCGCGCTACTCAGCGCACCGCCCGTGGACTGGCGCACCTGGTGTAACAAGCTATTTCCTTTCGTGCCACTTGTGTCATCAGCGATAGCATCCAGCGGTTCGATCCAGACCAGGCTATTGGTAGGTGGCGCCGCTGCGCTGCCACCGTCGAAACCCAGTCCAACCGGGATATCGCCGGTACTCTTCGTCGACTTCCCGTGCGATAGCGATTGCGACAAGGCATCCACCCGTGCCGTTAGCGAGGACAGCACACTGGAATCCAATCGATCCTGCGCGGCCTTGTCATTCTCACGCGACAAGAGCTCGCGTTTGACGCGCGTGGCCACGTTCTCCTCGATCTGAGCACGACTGCTCAGCAGCCGCTGATTCTCGTTGCGCAGTGTCGTGTTGTCCTTGCGCAATGCTTCGACCTCGGCAGTCATCGCTGCGACGTTCGCGGTCAGGGTCTTGATGGTGTCGGCGGGTGTGTCCGCGTCCGGTACCGGTGCTTGCGGCACGGCGTCCATCACGACCTGTTGCTCCTTTCCGTTCGAGCAGGACTTGAGGGTGACGAACACCAGCATAAGCACTACCACGCCGGCGATGATGGGTAACAGTCGATTGCTGGTTGCGATGGCCATGTCTTACCTCGCAGCCTCGAACGGCCGTGCGGAAATCAGATACACCGCCGTGGTATCCGCCTCATTACCAGCCTGCAACAGGCGGTTGTGTTGAAAGGTCGCGGTCAGCCATTTACCACGCAGATTGCGTGGGTCCAGTGTCTGCGGCTGATCGCTACGGTTGGTTAGCTTGACGGCCGTGACATACAGCCCGCCTGCTCGCCAAGCCACCAAGGGCGTTGCATCGACCGCACCGCCAAACATCAAGCTGACGGGCTCACGCATCACCGGCACACGGACGATGCCCGGTCGATCCTGGACGAGGCGTGCGGGTGCATAGAGCTGCTGAGCCGCGAAGCGGGTCAGAGCAACGTAGCTGTATTGCACCGTTGCGCCCTGACTCGCAACAGATGAATCCATCATCTCGGCGTGACTCTCACCGTTCGTCTTCACGTACACCTGCACGGGATGCGTCTGACCGCCATCTTTGGATGCCGACACGTCGAAGAGAAACATCTGGCCACCGTCGAGGCTCTGTGCCATGACACGCGTGGCATCGAACGGTGCGCTGGCGAGAAGGTAAACAGTTCCGTTGACGCTTTGCGTACGCAGCAATGGCTGCAAGGATGCAGGCACACCGACTTTGACCGGACCGGGCAAAGTCACCAAGCGTTCGTGTCCGACATTGAGTTCGAGCTGGATGGGCGTCTTGTTCCATTCGATACGCTCGGTGACTTCCGGCTCGGCGTGGACCATCGACTGCATCAACAGCAGCCCGATTCCCAAGCAGAATATAGCGCCACGTTTGAACTTGTTGATCGAATACATGCGTTGATTCCCGTCAGCCACCCTGCCCGGCCTTGTCGTTGAGTTCGGATTCGCTCAGCCGCCGTGGGCCCGCCGCCGCAAAACCATCGAGCGCCAATCCCCACGGATTCGACTCCGGATCAACATCGAGCCGCACGACGCGTAGCGGATAACGGATGGTCGTCTTCTTCACTGTCATGCCTTTCACCGACTCGTAAAGATCGAGATCCAGCCACACAACCCAGACACCCGGTGCGAGCACATCGACTCGGCGTTCTTCATAGCCGTGACCGGGTACTTCTTGTACTCCTCGGACACGGTAGGCCAGCTCACCCTGTTTGCCTTTCAACTCCATGTCCGCGATGAGATCGGCCCGGTAGCGTGGGGTGACATACGATGAGATACGAAAGATCGCTTTGCCATAGTCGTGCGCGCCGTCCTCGGGCCAGCGATTGAGTTGCTGAAAGATGTAGAAGGCGAAGGAATACACGTTGGCCGGCGGGACTTCATCGACGGCTAGCGCCGCACCTGAGCGCAGGTCCGGTGGCACGTGCACGGTCAGACGATTTGGCGCCTGACTCCAACCAAACCACAGCGCCAGGATGACGACGATCTGCACGCCGATGATTACCCACAACGACCGCAAATGGGCGCGCACGTTATCGATCTCGTAGCGGTAGCGTCGCACTCCGACTCCTCCCGATATCCCAGGCGCCGCTGCGTCGAATGAACGGCGATCGACGCAAACCACGGTCATTAAGCTGTATGGCGATCTGTTGCTGGTAGTAGCCGCCCGGTCGACCGCGCTTCAGCCGCTGGAACAACGTGGCCATCGCGATCACCGTGGCGACCACGCCAACCCCGGCGATGCCGAAACCCATGGTGACCGCGCCCATCAGCCATGCCAGGAGGAGGGAGACAGGCAACCAGATGAGCGCGGCCACACCAACGATGACGCCCAGCTCGGACGACGAACAGCCCTTGAAAATCGACGGCTCAGCGTTGAGCCGATTGGCCAGAATGTCGTCGCGATCGGACATGGGCATGTTAGATAACGCCGGCGGCTTCGGTCAGCAGGTAGCTGGCGAAGATCAGCACCACCGCGCCAACGATACCGAGCACACCGACCTCGGCCCACTCGGCCTTGCCCTGGCGTGCCTCGTTGAACTTCGCGAAACCGAGATAGGCGATCCACAGGAACCCAAGCACGGCGATGGCCAAACCGAGCACGAGGCCGCCGTCCTTGATGTAGCCCTGAATGAGAGCGATCCAGTCACCCGCCGCCGGCGCCGTACTCGGTGCCACCGGTGTCGGCAAGGCCGCCCACACCGACTGATTTGCGAACATTGCCAGCAGCCCGACTGCGACTGCGCTCTTTTTGATTGTCTTCAGCATGATTGCTTTTCTCCGAGGTAACGGGGTTTCCCCCTTTGATGAATACCGGGGCATTCCCCGAACCGTTGCTGCAATGGCGTTATTCATCGCCATCACCGCAGATAAAAACCCAACACCATGAGCACGATGCTCGCGCGCAGCGCGCTCCACATCACGTCGAATATGCCGACCTGCCCGTCTTGCCAGGCCCGGAAGGTACCCAACGTCACCCAGATCACCCACACGAAAGCAAGCACGATCACCACGGAGGCGATGGCTGTGAGTAGCGTCGCAGAGGTGACGCCTGAACCTGCCTGAAATGCCGCGTCTTGAGCGGGTGTCATGATTTTTCATCACCGCCGATAGTCACCGCGCAAAGGCGGAAAGGTTCTCGGCTCCGTGCGCGGCGCATCGATGTGTTCCTGGATGCCTTGCTGCATCCTCGACAAGTCTTGCCGCAGCCAGTCGTATCGAAAATGAATGCGCGCATCCGGCTCGGCCTGCGACTCCGCCTTGCGAATCAGCGTTTCGAGCGCGTCGAGTTCATGGGCGATCTGCGCCAGTGCTTCACGCTCGGCATCTGCGTCCGCAATTGCTGACTGCATCGGCAAGGCCGTACTCAGCAGTACTACGATCAGCAAGTGGACGTTTCGCATCGATGTCTTCCTCATGTCGTTCATGAGGCGCCATGGTGCGGTATCGGTTTAGGACGGGATACGGAAAATCAATTCCGTAAGAGGTGTGGTTTTCCGATGCAGTGGTGACGGGATGACAATTGATAGATTCATGAAAAGGGACAACAACGCATGATCGAATATCCCTGCCGGGAAAATGCCGGCACATTGGAAACGACGTTACGCTTTTCCTATAGGTACTTCTTGAACGTACTTGCAGTCACTGCCACGGCAAGCGCGAACAGCATGGCGAAGGGAAGGATGACGAACGTCGGATGCAGGCTGAAAGGAAGTGAAAGGTAGACCACCCATGTCAGTACCATGAGCGGTATCGCCGCTTTCTTCGCGTAGTGATAGACAAAAGAACTTTCTCGCCCGCCTCCCCAACGTCGAAGATCTCGCCGTACGAGACCGTCCACCAGGGCCATCAGACTAAACAGCAGGAACACCGGCGTTGCCAACATGAGCATCGCCAGGCGTACCGAAAACACTTGAGTGACTTGCATAGCCGCGATCGTATACACGGCTATGGGCCGGTAGATTTTATGCAGCGTCGGTCGTAATCCCGTCTCTTCTGTTCGGGGTGGTGGCGATACCCAACGGATAAACGCGATGATGCGGGTGACCTCGAACAGGTAGTGGTAAGTCCCGTCCGCAACGTCCTTGGCGAAGCGGGCCGGGTCCGATGTCACGATGCTGCGGCGAAAATCCGTGTCCAGATAACTGATCTCTTTTGCGAGCATCGCACGACTGTGGTCGAGTCCTTGCTCCGGCCACCACAGGTTCATTCCGACCCATTCGACGACGATCGAAAACAACAGGGAGAACAGCAGCCACTTGATGCCTTGGGCGACGGCGGTCAGCCCTTTGGAAATCAGTCCTTGTCGAACGGCGGTTCGCCGCGGATCGGCGACCGCTTCAGCCATGACTGCCTTCTACCTCCTCGCTCGGCGCTGTCACGTCGGCCACTGACATCCACCACGGCTCCTGCACACGATACCATTGATCGTTGGTGATGTAGGTCCGTTCCATTTCATTGGCGATCTCCGCCAACCCTGCAGGCATGGCGTGATCCCCGCGCGTATCGGGCAGCGGCATGCGAAGTTTCCACAGCTGACCGCCTTCCAACAGCGCGAAGGCCTGACCCTTGGGCAGCGCCACCAGTTCCGCCGGCGTCAGCATGGGAACCTCCGAGACGCTGATGCGATCCTCGTTGCGGGACTTGAAGTCGATGCCCGAACCCGGGTCCGACGAATCGTCCACACCCGATACACTCATCAATGTGAATACCTCGACCTTCGGCAGTTGGTCGGTCATCATCTCGGCCGTGGCCAGCTCCTTGACCCGCAGCATGATCAACGTGTTGAAGTTGCCCGCCACCTGCCCGGCCTTGGCCCGGCTGCCGATGCGCGCCTCCACGTCGGACCAGGTTTGGGTGTAGGCCGTCACTTGAAAGCCGGCGCCGCCGGCCTTGTTCAACAGCGGCACGAACTCGTCGCCGATCAGTTCGTTAAATTCGTCGGCGTGCATGGAGATCGTTGGCAGAACATAGGCCCTGGGTGTATCGATCGGGGTAACGTCCACGCCGTGTTTGTAGATATGCCCTGCCACCGAGACCAGGTCGGCGAACATGGAATTGCCCACCGCACTGGCGACGGTGGTATCGGTCAGGGCATCGAGACCGACATACACGATCCCCTTGCGGCGGATGACATCCATCCATTCGAAGATGGGACGTGAATCGGTTTCGTCGAGATAGTTTGGCTAAATGAGCTCGGCGATCTTGCCGTTAGTGAGTTTCTCCATCAGCGGACCGACGGAACTGACGATCTTGTCGAAATAGGTCTTGTCGTACTTGAAGGCCGATACCAGCCCGTCGAGCACCGGGTCATAAAGGTCGAGTTCCTGCAGGTGCCGCATCAATGCAATGGCCTCGTCGTTGCGACCGCGCAGCGAGTTCGGCAGGTTGCGTTCCTTGATGTTACCGGCGATGTCCGCCACCTTCTCGCGCCAGTCCGCCGCCCCGTGCCGGCGCAGGTGTTCGCGCGCGTACTCGACGAACAGCGGTTCGATGTCGTTGATGTATCGGCGCACCTGCTGGTAGTCCGGCCGACGACCGAGTGCCACCAGCGCGCGGGCGATGATGTTGACGAAACGCCAGGCGAATTCCTTGAAAGCCGCCGAGTTGCCCTCACTCGGGAGCTGATTGGCGATGCGGGTCGCAACCTCGGTGATGCGGGAGAAGTTGCCGATGGCATTGTAGCGGGCCGAGGACTCGGGAAACCCGAGATGAAACATGTAGAAGTCCTTGGCTCGCCCTGCCCGCTTGGCCTCTGCGTACACCCGCCGCAGGAGATCGGCATCCCCCTTGGGATCGAACACGATCACTACATCGCCGCGCCGGATGTCCTGGGCGATAAGGATTTCAGCAAGCCGTGTCTTGCCGACGCGCGTAGTACCCAACACCAGTGTGTGTCCGACACGCTCACCGATATCCATCCAGACGTCCTGCTCGTCGGGTTCGACCGCGTGCAGGGCGGGCTTGCCGCCGACGGGTGGCAGCGGTGACAGGGGATTCCACCATCCGCGTGAACGGAGAAACCAGGCCAGCAGATTCAGTAGTGGTATCGATTCCCATGCCACTTCCTTTCGGCGTGCCCATTGATACAGCGCGCCCGGTTGGACGTAGTGTTGGACCTCGGGCCGTATCGTGTCGCGCAACCGCTGCGTGTGCCTCTGGGTCCAGCGAAAACCTTTGCCGAGAAACAGCTTGTGGCGACTGAGTGGGATCTTGTCAGCGCGCAACCGATAGATGGGTAGTCGGCGCATGTTGCGCTGATACCGCATGACCCGCCAGGCCTGGCGAGCGCGCATCACGCCGATCACCGCCAGCGCCGCGCCGGCGCTGTAGGCAACGCCCGGCGGCATCATCAAGGCCCATGGGGCCAGTAACGCGATGGTCGCGGTGGCGAACGCCACCAACGTCGACCACAACTCGACCGGCGGACGCAGCAAGGCCTCAATGGGATGCCGGCTCACTGCTCGATGCCTTGTGACGTTATCAGCACCGGATAATGTGAAATACCCAAAGCGGTCGCGATGTCCGCCGCAGACGCCGGAAGGATGGGAAGCCCGTTCGCCAACCGGGCGATGTTGCGCAAGTCCTCCTGCGTCTCTGCCTGAACCAGCATGCCGACCGCTCCGATCTCCTTGAGTCGTTCCCGGTATTCGACCAGCCACCGCCGGGATCGGTCATCGGCACCGATGAGGAAGAACGGACGTGAGAAGGGCCGGTTGTGCAGTCTCGCCTTTACCGGTCCAGGACTCAGACCGGGCGAGCGAATCGGTAACAGTGTTTGAACGTCGGCGGCGCCGAGCCTGGGTCTATTCGGCGTTCCGGTCGGCGGATTTGTGGGCAGCTCGGTGCGGTCGATGATCTCGAGATACGGCGCCAGCGGCCGGGTATTGCCGGCGTCGTAGATCACCGTGACTTCCGACCAGGCCAGTACCGGAGTCAACGCTATGCCAACGGACAGCACGGAACGCCATATATATAAGAATAACCTCGCCATCGAACCGCCCTAACTGTTTTCCGCCAAGCGCTGCCAATGGCCAACCACGCGCGATCGGTAACGTAGTGCGCGCGCCGCGTCCGCAGGGGCGTGATAACAACCGACGCCGGCCCACCAGTCGTGCCGCTGCTCGAAACACTGCCGTAAGATCACCGCCGCCACGCGCAGATTGAAATACGGGTCCAACGCCTGCCAGGTGTCCCCCAACTTGTCCTTGTGGAATCGCCAGTTCACCTGCATCAAGCCGATATCGATGGATCGTTCACCGCTAGCGATAAACGTGTTCAAGGCATGCCATGCCGCCTCGCGCGAAGGATAGACATGGCCATGACCGGCGACATTCAACGTCCATGGCCAGGGGCGACTCACACCGTTGACGTTTCCGACGCCGCTTTCCGTCAAGGCGATTGCGTAGAGCACCGAATGGGGAATCCCGTACTCATCCGCGACGACCCGGTAACCATCAGGAACGGATGACACACACCAGCCAGCGATCGGCCAGACGATCCCCAACACGACGCCCAGCCAGATGACCCGCCGTCGCGCCGGGCACATGGTTACAGCTCCGAAGCGCGAAGTACCGACACGTCCTCGCCGCGCCGACGCAGCAGATACGGAATCTCACCCTTGCCCTCGGTGAGCCGTTTCAGCGCACCGGCTTCATGGTTGAGGGTGACGCGACGATTGCGCACCCATGCAGGATCGATTCCGTGTCCAACCGCCCAGGTCCTCACTGCTTGGTCATCGCCCGGCTTCACACCGGCGATATAGAGATCGATGCCGGCCACCTCATCGATCCGCTTCAGTAACTTGCCCAATAGAGCATCGCAAGCGGGGCAATCCGGCCGGGTGAAGAACAGTACACGATCACTCTGCGACAAGGCGCTGGTGTTACTTCTGTGCGCGGGTAGGCGGCTGACATCGATGAGTTGCTCATTCGGATACAAACGCTTGCCCGCCTCATCATAGGCACGTTGGAAGGCCAGGATGCGATCCACGTCCTCGCGCATGGCACGAGCCCAGAGTTCGGCATACCGTCGGCGCTCATCCTCGTCTCGCGCGTGGATGCCCAACACTTCGATGGGTGAAATGGTCGGCGGGCTGATACTACCGCGAATACCTTGCATCAACAGTTTGTAGCGTTGCCATTCGGCTTCGGACAGGCCCCAGGTACGGGAACGCGCCAGATCGGAGGGCGTCAACGTATTCTTGGCCGTCGCCGAGACGCTGGTGTCGGTTTCGTTCGCCTGCGTGCCGGAGACTTCCACGGCGAACACCGGCGCTGCGAATACCAACGCCAGGAACATGCCGGCCCACCGCGCGCGACTATTCATCGGCGCACCGGCCATTGCAGTCACCGGCGGACTTTGTTGCGGTCACGATTTCATGTCCATGGGCGCGGGACAGATCCCGATAGATCATCTCGTGCCGGTTCAGCATGCAGTCCTGCAGTTGCGCCTCGTCGTCCTCTGATTCACGCACATCATCGGGTCTGTCCGGCGATACATTCACCGCGGCCGGCACTTCCACGGTCTTCGGCTCAGCTTCCATTGCGTCATGGGTTGTCGATCCCAGTGAGAAGGCCCCGAACAACAACAAAATGACAACGAATACTTCCATCAGCTTTACCTCCGTAGTGAAGTGGAATAGTCCTGACCATCGGGACCACGAAACGCGACCTGGCTCTTCATCCGATCGATGTGCATGACTTGCCAACCAGACTGCTGCTCGCCTTCGCGCAGGAAGGCGACCTGACCGTTGTGGGAGACCGCGACATAGACGGCGTCGTCCCACAAGTCGATGGCATCGATGAGAAACGGCGGGATGCTGGCCGCCTGCTTTTGTTGTGCCGCCGCCTTCTTTTTCCCGGCGATCTTGATGCCGTACACGTCCTTGGCGATGGCTTGCAACTTGGATTGTGCATCGCTGATGCGTTGCTTGAGTTCGTCGTTGCCTTTGCGCAGCTCGGTGATCGATTCTTGAATCGCACTCATGCTGGCGGTCAAACCTGACACTTCGCGATTCGCACTCGATTGCTCGGTTCGCAAGGATTCGAACCACTGGTTGACCCGATCGGACATGCCTTCGATGGCGCGCATGATCGTCTCGGAGGCGCCAGCCTCTGGCTGTACGCTGCTGCCGACGGTCATGCTATCGATGACTTTGTCCTTCGCGTTCGTCGCGCTCTCAGGAAGCACCGATGTGGCATGCTCTGGCATGTCCGTGCCGTTGCGCAGGGCGTCCATTTGACCGCGCAACATTACGAGTGCACCGATCGTTATCACGCTGACGATGGCGGCGATCAGCAGCGTCTTTCGCGATGAGCGTTTCGGCTTGCGTGATTCAGCGATATCTGCACGCGCCGTATCCTGCGGTGCTCGCTGCGACTGCTCATACGATTTCTCATTCTCCATCTCGCGGAACCTCCGTCTTCAAACTGGAATTTGTTGGCTGCATGACCCGCCCCGCCGACCTGCACAACTCGAAGGAGACCAACCGATGCACCGGATCGTGGATCAAACGAAAAGCCGGTCCCACCAGCGTTTCCAATGCTTGCGTCAATGTGATCGGGCCAAGATGTCGGTGCACGGCCGGCAACGGCAGCGTCAACAGGTCTGCGGTTTCTGGTTCTATTACAGGTGCGGTGGCCAGACGGTAACCGCTGCGCTGGAGCAGGTATTGCACGGCCTCTCCCACCGTGAAGATGCGCGCCGGAAACGAAACCGTGATGGTCGTCGCGAGCAGATCCGCCTGGGCGACCGTTGGCATGGCGGGCAGCGTCGAGTATCGACCGACCTGTACCTCCGCGGCATTCACGCCGGGACTGATGGCCATGCCGAACGCCGCCATACCCATGGCGGTGAGTATCGGTAAGAAACAATGGAATGGTCGTGTCGTCATAGTGCAACCTGGTTCAAGTGCGTGATAATCAACAAGCTCATTTGTTATGGAGCCCGTATGATTGCGCCTTGCCCCAAGGCGTGAAACGGGAAATCGATTCACCGACGAGCGCGCTTTATCAATGCGTTGTCAGCGGCCCAGGTAGACGGACGTGATCTGTTCGCGCTCATGCCCAAGTTCCCGACTGATCGTCTGCCGCGCGTGCCGGTCTATCACTTTCTGCCCGGGGCTCAGCGACCGTGTCACCGGCCCGCCGGCGGCCGGCGCCTTCCATCCTGCCAGCTCTTCGTAACGTCGCTGCGCATACGCGTGACGCAAACCGTGCATTTTCGAGAGCCCGGCATTGGCGGTGTGCCGTTCGTAGGCGCGAAGCTGTTGTACATAATTCCGATCGGTCGGAATGAGGGAACCGCCGGCGGCAAGCCGGCGCGCGCGATCCAATACGGCGCGCTGTTCATCGTTGCGCACCGGTACGTCGCGCTCCTTGCCGCCTTTGGTCCAACTGGCTTTCAGCGTGATGTGGTCACCACGGTCGGCGTAACCGGGACTGAACTTGATCGCCTCCTCACGGCGCAGGCCGAAGGCCTGCTGCAATTCGAGGCTCATCCGCACATAGGGATCGCGGATCTTGTCCAGGTCCGGCGCGCCCAGCGATTTTGCTTTCGACCCATTGGTCACGAACTGCCGATCCGGAATCCCGTAATGGT
The DNA here is from genome assembly GCA_041395565.1 of Pseudomonadota bacterium. NCBI lineage: Bacteria > Pseudomonadati > Pseudomonadota > Pseudomonadota bacterium. The sequence continues at coordinate 247,272 of JAWLAI010000007.1, forward strand.
CATTCGATCGGGCCACGACGTTCTGCTTGTCCACCTTCTGCGCCCACCAGCGCAAGACCGCCATCCGGTTCTTGATCGTGCCGACGCTGAGTTGCTGCGCCAGCCAATCCTTGACCAGAGCCTCGACATGTTTCGGTTTCAATGTGCGCGCGTTCATGCCACGAAAACCCAATGCATCTAACTGGTTTGCGATGAGCATCAAGTGATGCATGCGCTTCGCTTGTGTTGCATAGCTGCCGTCACGGTTGCGATGGCAGAGTTGTTTGAGTTGGTAGTTCAGATCTCTCACGGTGTAATCTCTATCTGGTAAGTGTTTATGACCACCCGGCAGCCGTAGCTAACTGGGCTCGCTTGCGCGAAACGGTCAGGGACACCACTCCCATACGACCTGAATGTGCCTGGTCTCAGGCAACGCCGGTTCTCCCTTTTGGGTAATGGCCCGGCGCTGGCCAACCTGCCCGTTCTCGGGCGTTTTCTCAGTGTGGTTTCATGACATCACCTCCTTTCAATTGAGCGGACTTAGTCCGCGGGTTTATGGAAAATGAACGTCGACGGGATCGCCTGGTGTTGGATCACCAGAGCGCGACCGTCTCGGCTCGTTGAGTAAAAACAGGCTTGCGCCTACGTGAAGGGCGGACCTTGCGGTCCGAGTTGGCTGGAAGATGGACCAACGGCGTTTAGCCGCAGCGCGTTACATGGTCCGGATGCGCTTGTTTGCCACTGTACCCGCAGTGGCCACGGTTAAAATCGTTTCGAGGGCGGCAGTATACGAACACATCATCCCGCCGTAATCCCGAAATTCGATCGCAAGCCCGCGTCATTCCCGGGACCGCCGCCCTCGTCACTACCCCGCTACGCTCGCTAGTGACGAGGGCGCTTCGCCACACAACAAGCGACCCGCCAGGCTCTCGCCTGTCATGCCGCTTGAAAATGACGGTCGGCGCTGGCTTTCAGAACAGAACGCCTGACCACAGGGGCCCACAGGCGCCGCTGACGGCGGCCCCGCCCTTGGCTGCGCGAGTGAGAGGCTCGCTACGCCGTGGCGGGCAAGGCCTGTGGACTCTGTGGACAGCCCGATTTTCGATCGTTCGGGCTGAGGATCGGGAACAGCCAATAGCTAACGGAGCGGCCGGTTACAGTGTAACCACCCGTGACAGGCAGCCGGTGATACTCACCCTGGTTTGTACCGTACGTGATATTTTTTGGATATAGGCCGCTTGCACGCCTGTTTTATCACGTACGGTAACTATTTCTTGCCATCGGCCGATCGAGCTGTTATTTTTTACCGTACGGTATCTTTTTAGAGGTGCGGCCATGACAGAGGAAGACAATATTTACGGCGCGGTCCAGACGGCCGAGGAACTCGGCCGCTTGGCGCGTGCCCATCGCAAGCACCGGCGCCTGACCCTGGAAACGGTCTCCGGGCTCGGTAACCTGAGCACGCGCTTCCTATCGGAGTTTGAACGGGGCAAGGAGACGGCCGAGATCGGCAAGGTCTTGAAGGCGCTGCGCACCTTAGGCCTGGAGGTCATCATCCAACCACGCGGGCGGGCGACGCCGACTCACCGTACCGGCAAGACCCGTGAGGAGACCCCATGAGCGACCCCGACATCCTCAACGTCTGGCATGAGCAAAGCCTGGTCGGTCAGCTCTGGCGTAATACGATCGGGGCCATCGGATTTCGCTACGATCCCGCGTGGATCGCCGGTGGCGGCTTCGCCGTGTCCCGCTCGCTACCGCTGGCGGCCCGGGAGTTCGCCCCTGAGGAAGGCACCGCCCAGCGCTGGTTCGCCAATCTGTTGCCTGAGGGGGCGGTGCGCGAACACATCGTCCGCGACCTCAAACTGCCGAATACGGATTTCGACCTGCTGCGCGCCATCGGCGGCGAGTGTGCCGGCGCGCTGTCGATTCTACCCGTGGACCGGCAACCATCGGGCCAGCGGCAGTACCGTCCGTTGACGGAGAAGGACTTGGCCGAACTGGCGGCGCGCCGCGGACAGATCTACGCTGTCTGGCCGGCGGACGAGCGCCCGCGATTGTCGCTCGCTGGCGCCCAGGACAAGTGCCCGGTACTGGTGCGCGACGATCAGTATTTTCTGCCGCAGGGCGAAGCACCTTCCAGTCACATCCTGAAGTTCGAGCTGGCCGACTACCGTCATCTGCCCGCCTACGAGACCTTCACCATACAACTGGCCGCGGCCATCGGCCTGCCGGTGGTCGATATCAGTTTGCGGTCCATTGGAAAAACCCGGTATGCACAGATTGCGCGCTATGATCGGCTTTGGGATGACAGTGGCGAGGTGCAGCGATTGCACCAGGAGGATTTCTGCCAGGCCCTGGGTTACGGGCACGAGAAGAAATATCAGGAACACGGTGGACCATCCTTCGCGCAGTGTTACCGCCTGGTGCAGGAGGCCTCCAGCGAGCCGGCCATCGATGTGCAACACCTGTTGCGCTGGCAGATTTTCAATGTGCTCGCGGGCAACTCAGATGGCCACGCCAAGAACCTCTCCCTGTTGCATTTGCCTGATGACGCAACCCGCCTGGCACCGTTCTATGACCTGGTGTGCACACGCGCCATCGAACGCATCGACTACCATCTTGCCTTCGATGTCGGCGGAGAACGCAATCCCAGTGTGATCACGCCCGCCCACTGGGAAGCGCTCGCCAAGCAATGTGATGTACGGCCGCAATTCCTGGATAACCTGGTGCGTGAAACGGTGGCCGCTTTGCAAGAAAAGCTCGGCCCGGTACGGGAAGAATTTGAATCGCACTACGGCTCCTATCCAGCGCTGCAACGCATCGAGCAGGTCGTCACCACACAGTGCCGACGGATAGCGAAGCGATAGATGGTTCGTTTCTATATCCGACCCCGCCTGCGGTGCGGATTGAAGAAACTCTCAACTCTTAGGCGGAAACTGGCTGAGCAAGTACATCAGGGCAGTAATGTACCTCGATGGTCGAGTGTGCAATTTCCTCATGCACCGAAAGCCGCTCCCGGACAACGGCGGGCGTCAGTGTCGCGTCGTGGGTGACGAGCGTCATGGCACAGGAGTACACCTTCTTGCCCACGCGCCAGACATGCAGATCCGTGATGCGCGTATGCCCGGTATCACTGTCCGTTTCGATCACCTCGCGGATTTCATCGACCACCGGGTGATCCATCTCACGGTCCAGCAGCACCTTGCTGGTGTCGGCGATCAGTCCCTTGGCCCACACCGCAACCAACACCGCGCCGACGATACCCATCATCGGGTCGAGCCAGGACCAGCCATAGATCCATCCGCCGACGAGCGCCACGATGGCGAGCACCGAGGTCGCCGCATCGGCGATAACGTGCAGGTAAGCCGACTTGAGATTCAGATCGTGGTGATGGTCATGATCATGATCATGGTGGTGATCGTGACCATGGGAATGCCCATGATCATGATGATGGGCCTTACCGAGTATCATCGCGCAGACGACATTGACGACCAACCCCAGCACGGCGATCACGATCGCTTCCTGGTACTGGATCGGCTGGGGCGAGACGATGCGTTCCGCTGATCCGATCACCATCATCGCCGCCACACCCAGCAGGAAAATGGCACTGGCGAAGCCGCCCAGTACCTCGATCTTCCAGGTGCCGAAGGCGAAGCGCGGGTCCTTGGCGTAGCGACGCGCCGTCGCATAGGCCATCGCCGAAAGACCGATGGCCAGGGCATGGGAACTCATGTGCCAACCGTCGGCGAGCAGCGCCATCGAGTTGAACCACCAACCGGCGGCGATTTCGACCACCATCATTACCGCGGTGATCCACATTACGATACGCGTGCTGCGTTCTGCCGCCTCGCTGCTGGCATCGAAGACGTGGTCGTGCGTCCAGGTGGACAGGTTCTCGGTATGCATGGTGTATCTCCTCGGGAATCCGGCGATCGTAGCACTCCGAACAAGACCACTCGTTCGGGGCGGTACTGTTGTTACTTGAGGTATGCGCGAAGCACGTGTATCAACTCGTCGGCACCTTGACTGCGCTCCGCGTCACTGGCGATCGCCGGATCGGCGATGTGCGTTCTGACGTGATCCTCCAGCACCTCCGCCATCAATCCATTGATCGCGCCACGCACGGCGGCAATCTGATGCAGTACTTCGGCGCAGCCCTTTTCGGCCTCAAGCGCCCGTTCCAGGGCCTCGACCTGGCCCCGGATGCGGCGCACGCGGCCCAATAGCTTGGACTTCTGGCGGACGGTGTGGCTCATAACCCCGCTTACCTCATATGGTATAGGGGGGTAGGGTATCATGAGCGCCGCTAACACGCCACTCGCACTTGTCGATACTCCAATTGGACTCGCCCGATAGCCAGCGAGACATCACACACCAAGCCCGGTGCCTGCTCCCAATAAGGTCGCCGCACCGAGTAACGCAAACAGCGCGGCTACCACCGTATGCACCAACTTCATCGGAATCCGCGCCGCCAACTTATCACCGACAAAGATGGCCGGCACATCGGCGATCAACATCCCCAGCGTCGTTCCCACAACCACCGTGAGCGGGGCACCGTAGTGAGCTGCCAGAGCGACCGTGGCGATCTGCGTCTTGTCGCCCATCTCGGCAAGGAATTGCGATGTGCGACCGCAATTTCTACGTAATCTGGCACAAGAGACCATGGCCGCCCTGCAAGATAGACTCGGCCCAGTGAGGGAAAAATTCGAGGCACGTTACGGCGCCTATCCAGCGTTGCAACGCATCGAGAAGATCGTTACGCAACAATGCCGGAGGACCACCAGGGAGTAGCACGGCTCGCGTCAGCGGTCAGTTATCCTGAGCAAACGCAAGCTGTTGGCAATAACAATCAGACTCGCGCCCATATCGGCGAACACGGCCATCCACAACGTCGCCTGCCCAAGAACAGCCAGCACGAGAAAGATCGCTTTGAGTCCTAACGCAATGGTGATGTTCTCCTGGATCGCACGCAATGTCGATCGAGACAAGCGAATGGCAAACGGCAACCGGCTGAGGTCGTCGCTCATCAATACCAGGTCCGCCGTTTCCAGAGCAGCGTCCGATCCTGCCGCGCCCATGGCGATACCTATGGTCGCCGCAGCCATCGAAGGTGCATCGTTGACGCCGTCACCGACCATACCAACCCTTGCGTATCGCGCAATGAGGTCCTTGACGGCTTGCACCTTGTCCTCGGGCAGTAGCTCGGATTTGGCTTCGTCGATTCCCAGCTCCCCGGCAATGGTCTGTGCGGTGCGCCGGTTGTCGCCGGTTAACATCACGATGTGTTGAATGCCAGAACGACGTATGCGTTGCAGACTGCTTTTCGCTTCCGGTCGTACCTTGTCAGCGATAGCGATGAAACCCATGATCTTGTTCTGATCGCCCAGGATGACCACGGTTTCTCCCTCGGCCTCGTGCCGATCCAGTACGGCCTCGACTTCAGGCGTGCACAAACCCCGTTCTTCGAATAGCCGGTGATTGCCCAACAGATAATCCTGCCCCTGGACACGCCCCCGAACACCTCGTCCGGTCAGAGCCTGGAAATTTTCGACCGGTTCGGTTTGTACCTCCATTGATTGAGCATGCTCACGTATGGCTTGCGCCAGGGGATGCTCGGAGCGGGATTCCAGACCGGCCGCAATGCGAACAAGATCCTTCTCGGCAGTCGCATTGATCGCTTCAACATGCCGTACACGCGGCCGGGCTTCCGTGAGCGTGCCGGTCTTGTCGATGGCTAGCGCCTTTAGATGCCCGATATTCTCCAGGTGTACCCCGCCCTTGATCAACACACCCGCACGGGCACCGCGGGCGAGACCGGAAACGATGGCCACCGGGGTGGAGATCACCAGGGCGCAGGGACAGGCGATGACCAATAGCACCAGGGCGCGATAGAACCAATCACCGAAAGGCTGGCCGAACAGCAATGGCGGCAGAAAGGTGATCAGGGCCGCCAGCAGCAGCACGATCGGCGTATAGATCCGTGCAAAGCGGTCGACAAAGGCCTGGGAGGGTGCGCGCGCCGCTTGTGCTTCTTCGATCAAATGAATGATGTGTGCCAGGGTTGTGTCGGCCGCCTTATGCGTCACCCGCACATCGAGGCTGCCTTCACCGTTGATAGACCCCGCGTAAACGCTGTCCCCCGGTGCCTTATCCACTGGCACGGACTCACCGGTGATGGGGGCCTGGTTAATGGCGGAATGTCCCACCATAATCTCACCATCTAGCGGCACCTTCTCGCCAGGACGCAATCGGAACACCTCATCGATCCGGACCTCGTCCACTGCAACGGTGACCTCCTTGCCTTCACGCAATACTCGCGCCACGGGCGGCGCCAGTTCCATCAGTGACCGCACCGCATGCCGGGCACGGTCCATGGCTCGGCCTTCCAGCACCTGGGCGAGCGCGAACAGGAACACCACCATGGCTGCCTCGTCCCACGCATCGATGAATAGTGCGCCGACCACGGCGACACTCATCAGAAAATTCATATCCAGTGCGCCATGGCGCGCGGCTGCGACGCCTTTACGGGCAATGAACCAGCCGCCGCTCAGGATGGCCAACGCGTACACCAACTTTTCCCACGGACTGGCGGGCTGGATGAAATGCAGCACCAAGCCAATGGCGGTTAATACACCCGCTGTGAGTGTTGAGACCAGTCGGCCATGACGCTGCCAGAGACCGGCCACCTCTCTCGATTCACCGAATGGCGCCGCCTTGAGACCTACACTGTCCAGGGCGGCGATCAGATGCCCCACCGGCAAGGTGCTATTGTCATGGACCACGGTCAGGCGCTCAGTCATCAGGTTGACCTCGAATCGCTCCAGCCCACGCAATCCGGTTAACGCCTTTTCCACCAGCGCTGTTTCTTCCGCACAGTCCATGCCTTCAACACGCAACACGCTCGTGACCCGTGCGGCACCCTCGACGACGCCATAACCCAGTGTACGTACGGTGTCACGTATCCTGTTTACGTTTTCAGTTGAGAACACCTGCGCCGACAAGGTCTCGCTGGCGAAGTCCACATGCACTTCAGTCACTCCCGGTAACTCGCCCACCACTTTCTCGACCTTGGCAGCGCAATCGGGGCAGTCCATGCCGCCAATGCGGCATTGAAATCTCTCTCTGTCTTGGTGGCTCTCTTTACTCATATGTCACTAGGGTCATTCACAATGGAGCTGCTTACATGAGAAAACAGCGCGGGTATCGTGCGTCACGCGTATCGTGCTGCCCGCAGCAGTCGCTGGTTTTAACGTGGTGTGAAATGTTGCGTATCTCGCTTTGACGCTGCGTCGGTGATATTCGATAACGGCTTCTTTCACTATTTCACCATCAGGGCCGATCACCTGCAGATCGATATGCCCCGGAATAGAACCCCGGACAGGGGGCCAGCGCACCACCTCACCGCGCAGCGTGACTTCGCCGTCCTCCTGGACAACATTGACGGACCTGACGGTCGCCCACCTTGAAGATACCTTTTCGATCTGCACGGTATTGTCACGGACGAGATCCCTACCCGTCGTGGCGCATCCGGTAATGAAGAGGGTGGCCAAAATAGCTAGACGACGGCCCCATTTTGCGATCATGGCGTTTCCTCCTGTGCTTCATCGATAACATGGCTGCGAATCACCTCGCTGATGTAGATCCAGCCCGCCTCGGGTTGGCCGGTGCGGCCGTTCTCCCGGATCAGCTGTACCGCTGCGTCGACGCGCTCATCCTCACACACCAGCTCCAGCTTGACCTCGGTGATGGTCTCCTCGCCCAGTTCGATGGAGTAGTCGCGCTCCCGTTCATCGAGCGCCGCCAGCATGCCCTTGACGTCCACCACCGAGAGGTTGCCGTAACCCGCTCCTTTCAGGGCTCGGATCACGTCGGCGGCGCGGTTGCGGTGGATGAAGGCCTTGATCTCTTTCATGTGTGTTTCTCCTTTCTGGATTCGAGCCATTCGTAAATAACGGGTAACAGAACCAGCGTCAGCAAGGTTGAGGTGATGAGCCCACCCACCACCACCGAGGCCAGCGGCCGCTGGGTCTCGGCGCCAACGCCAGACGACAGCAGCATCGGGATCAGACCGAGGATGGCCACACTCGCCGTCATCAGCACCGGCCGCAGCCTGAGCTCGCAGCCGCGGCGTACCGCCTCGGCGACGCTCAGGCCCTTCTCGCGCAGCTCGTTGATAAACGACACCAATACGATGCCGTTCAGCATCGCCACGCCGAATACCGCGATGAAGCCGATCGCCGAGGGCACCGACAGATACTGGCCACTGATGAACAGCGCCACCAGTCCGCCGATCGTCGCGAAGGGCACGTTGGCGATGATCAGCGTTGCGTACTTCACCGAGTTGAACGCGGTGTACAGCAACACGAAGATGAAGAAGATGGTCAATGGCACGATGATCGACAGGCGTGTCAATGCGCGCTGCTGGTTCTCGAACGCCCCACCCCACTCGATCCAGTAGCCGGGCGGTAATTTCACCTGCTGCTCGATGGCCGCGTTGGCGTCTTTCACAAAACCATCTACATCACGACCGCGCACGTCCATCTGGATCACCGCATAGCGCTGCAACTGCTCGCGGCGCACGAAGGAGTAGCCCTCCGCCGTGGTCACCTCGGCCACCTTGCCAAGCGGCACGATGGCGCCAGCGGCGGTGCGCAGCGGGATGTCGCGGATCGCCTCCACGGACGCCTTGGATGCATCCTGGATGCGCGCGGTGATGTCGAAGCGCTTCACCCCGTCGATCAGGGTGGACACGGGCTGGTTACCGATGCCTGTTCTTACGACGGTCAGGACGTCGTCGGCATTGAGGCCGTAGCGGGCCAATGCCTCTCGGTCCACCTGGATGCGGATCTGGGGCTTGCCGAGATTGGCCTCCAGCGACAGGTCGGCCACGCCCGGCACCTTGGTCAGTGCGTTCTTGATCTGCACGCTCAGCCGATCGAGTTCACCCAGGTCCTCGCCATACAGCTTGGCGGCCAGTGTGGCTCGCACCCCGGAGATCAGTTCTTCCACACGCATCTGGATCGGCTGGGTGAAGGCGACCACGGCCGTCGGCACCGTTACCTCCAGCTTTTCGCGCATGGCCTCGGCCAGTTCCTCGACCGAGCGTTCCCGCTCTTCCTTGGGTTTGAGCCCGGTGTAGATCTCCATGTAGTTCACATCGGCGGTCTCGCCCTTCTCGGCACGACCGATCATGGCAATGGTGGTTTCGACTTCCGGAAACTCACTCAGCGCTCGTTCGATCTTCTTCGATATCTCGATGGACTCTTCCAGCGAGGTGGACGGGATCGAGGTCACCCGCCACATGATGGAGCCCTCCTGCAGCTGCGGCATGAACTCCTTGCCCAGCAATGGAAACAGTGCCAGGCTGGCGACCAGCAGGACCACGGCACTGACCACCACCGTCTTCTTGTTGGTCAGCGACCAGGCGAGCAGCGGTAGGTAACCGCGCTTGATCCAGCGCACCAGGAGGGTATCGCGTTCCTCCTTGGGCTTGAGGATGATCGCCGCCAGCACCGGGATCAGCGTCAGCGTGAGCAACAGCGAGCCCGCCATGGCGAAGCTGATATTGAAGGCCATGGGTTTGAACAGCTTGCCCTCCAGCCCCTGCAGGCTGAACAGCGGCAGGAACACCACGATGATGATCAGGATGGCGAACGCAATCGGATTGGCCACCTCGCGCGCCGCCGTCAGCACCGCTGCGGTGCGGTTGACCTTTTCCCCCTTCTCGCGCCACTCGGCCATGATGCGGAAGGCGTTCTCGGTCATCACCACCGCGCCGTCCACCATCATGCCGATGCCGATGGCCAGCCCCGCCAGCGACATCAGGTTGGCCGACAACCCCGCCTCGCCCATGAAGATGAAGGCGATGAGCATGGCCATGGGCAGCGCGGCGATCACCACCAGCGCCGAACGCAGCTCGCCAAGAAACAGGAACAGCACGATGGCCACCAGGATGGAGCCCTCGATCAGCGCACGTTCAGCAGTCGCGACCGCCTTTTCCACCAGCTCGGTGCGTTCGTACACCGGCTTGATCTTGACACCGTCGGGCAGGGCCGAGGCGGCGATGTTGACCTTCTCTTTCACGGCGTCGACCACGTCCGCGGCATTGGTGCCGATGCGCGATAGTGCCATACCCAGCACCACCTCCTTGCCGTCGCGGGTCACCGCGCCGAAGCGCAGACTCGGCGCCTGCTCGATGGTCGCCACGTCACGCAGGTACACCGGCGTGCCGTCCACGGCCTTGAGCATGATGTTGCCGATGTCGCGCTCGTTGGCCACCAGCCCCAGGCCGCGCACCAGATATTGCTCGGGGCCGAGGTTGACGTACTGGCCGCCGACCTGGCGATTGTTGGCCTCGATCACGGTCATCACGTCGGTGTAACTGAGGCCGTATTTGATCAGCCGCAGCGGGTCGATCACCACCTGAAACTGGCGCTCCTGACCGCCCCATGACATGACATCATCGACACCGGGCGCGGTGCGCAGGATCAGGCGCACGGTCCAGTCCTGGATCGTACGCAGGTCCATGTCGGTCAAACCGCCGTTGAGCTTTTCGTCGGCCCGCTCAACGGTGTACCAAAAGACCTGACCGAGGCCCGAGGAATTCGGGCCCATCTCCGGCGTGCCATAACCCGCGGGAATGCGATCGCCCACCTCCTGCAGGCGCTCCATTACCAGCCGGCGCGCGAAGTAGATGTCCATGTCGTCCTCGAAGTAGATCGAGACGTATGACAGGCCGAACAGGCTCACCGAACGGATCTCGGTCACGCCGGGCAGGCCCGCCATACCGGATTCCACCGGGAAGGTGAGCAGCTGCTCCACGTCCTCCGCGGCGAGGCCAGGCGATTCGGTATAAATATTGACCTGCACCGGTGTGACATCCGGAAAGGCATCGATCGGTATCGTTGTCACCGCCCGCCAGCCGAGAAAACCGATCACCAGGAAGATGATGATCACCAGAAACTTGTAGCGTAAGGACGCCTCCACGAGTTTGTTTAACATGCCGGCATCCCTTTAATGTCCGTGGCCTTCGCCCATCTGTGACTTGAGCGTGAGCGATTTGAGCAGGAAGGCGCCCTGGGTGACGATCTCGTCGCCGCTGGCAAGCCCGGCCTTGATCTCGGTGAAGCCACCACGGGTCATACCGGTCTCCACCGGCTGCGGATGCAGCTCATCGCCCTCCAGCTTGAACACCGTGGGCGCGCCCTGCATCAGCAGCACGGCGTCTTTCGGTACCGCTATACGTGCCTCGATCGGAGCGGTCTGCACACTCACATCCACATACTCGCCGGGATGCAATGCATCCCCAAGGTTGGCCACCTCAATACGCACGCCCTGGGTGCGGGTACCTTCATCGAGCCGGTGGTGCAGCTGCACTGCCTTGCCGTCGAGCCACTGTTTCCCATCGCGGCTTACGCGCGCGAGTGTGCCGACGCGAACGCCACCGACCTGCTCCGGCGACAGCCGCGCTTCGACCCACAGCCGCGACTCGTCGCTCACCTCGAATAGCACCCGCCCCGGTTCGACCACCTCACCGGCGACGAAGTCGTCACGGATCACGGTCCCGGCCTGCGGACTCAACAGGTCGAAAGCGCCGGTGGCGCGCGAGGCATCGCTATCGGCCAGCAGGCGCTCGACGTGCGCATCGGACATACCGTAGGCGCGCACCGTGGCGTACGCACGCTGGCGCGCCACTTGCGCCGCCACATAGCGCTGCTCGGACACCACCTCGCGACCCAACTTGCGGACACGCTGCCATTCCCGGTCGGCCTCGATCAATGCGCCCTGGGCCTCGGCCATGGCGACGCTGGAGAGAGTCACCAGCGGTTGATCCTTCGCGACCTGTTCACCAAGTCGCGCATGACGCGCCACCACCTGGGCGCTGATACGCGGCGTCACCTGGGCCGAGGCATAGGCGTTCATGCGCACCTCGCCGGGGGCGGTGACGGCGCCGGCCAGTGCGCGCGACTCGACTTTCGCAGTCCGGATGCCTTGCGCTTCGCGTTCGGCCGCCGACATCTTCAAGGCGCCCTCTTCCTCGTGGCCGTCCGCCTCTTTATGGCTGCCTTCCTGTTCGTGGCCCTGCTCAGCCAGTGCGACAGAAGCCGGCAAACCCGGACCCACAAGAGTGAGGCACAACAACAGTGCCTGTGTGATTGTTGTCTTCATGTTTTGTATCTCCAGAATTCGTGTGTGAAAGCTTAAGATTCAACGCACATCGGCGCCGCCAAGCCAGGCATCCATCTGGCCGCTGGCCATCAGCCAGTCGGCCCAGGCCGTCCACAGGTGTCCCTGCGCCTCCAGGGCAGTGGTGCGTGTATCGAGGGTTTGATTCAGCTGTACCAGGTAATCGGCGGTACTCATCTCGCCGGCCCGCCAGATGCGTTCCAGCAGCGTCACCTGGCTGCCGAGGCTGGCCTGGCCGCTGGCTTGCCATACCGCCCAGGCGCCGCGAGCCAGCCGATAGCGCTCGGCGGCGGACAATAACTGTGCCCGCGCCCGGCGATAGGCGTCCTGCAGGGACTGTTCGGCTTGCGTCTGCTCGGCACCGGCGGCCGCCACCTCGGCGCTAAAGTTGTTGCGGACATATAAGGGAATGCTCAAGGTGAGACCGGTGACGCCATAGGCGTCGTCGTTGCCGTTGCGGAAGGCACGTTCCTGTCCGGCACGCACACCAATCGTCGGATCGGGCCGGCGCTCACGGCTGCGTAAGGTAACGGTGGACCGGGCGGCACCGACCCGCGCCTGTTGGGCGCGCAATACCGGCAAGTCTCTGAGCAGCGTGTCTGCGTCGACCGTTTGCAAAATAGGCAGATCACCCGGTAACAGCGGCCAGTCCCGGCGCGGGTTGCCGGTGATCGCGGCGAGGGCCTGCTCCGCCTCGGCCAGATCCGAGGCCGCTTGGGAGAGTTGGAGCGTAGCCTGGGTGCGCGCGAGTCGGGCCAGGTCCAGCTCGACTTGATTGATGTCGCCGGCCTGGCGACGCTGTTCCGCCAGATCCTGAAAACGTTGCATCAGGTCCTGGCGTTGCTGCGCCAAGCGCTGAATGTCTGTGGCGGTGTGAAAGCGCCCCAGTGCCGCGAGCAGCTCGCCAGCCAGTTGTTGGCGCACGGCCGTATACTCCGCCCGCGCATTATCGAGCTCGGCACTCGCCACTGCGGTACGCGCACCGCGTTTGTCGGCCCAATCGATGGTCTGGCTCAAGCCCAGGGTTCCGGTACGGGTCTCGGCCTGCTCGGCATCCAGCTCCAGTTCCGGGTTGTAGAGCGGCTGGTCCGCGCCTCGGGCGCGGGCCTCGGCGGCTTCGACCGCGGCACGCGCGGCCTGCACGCCGGGGCTCTGCTCCAGCGTCTCGCTAAGCAATTGCCGCAGCGCCGGCGTAACCGATGTTGTGATGGGATTGTTTTGCGCCGCAACGGCGGTCGCAGCAACCAGTGTCAGAAATATGCCCAGCAGCCGAACCGGCCACGGCATTCGCAGTGTGTACATGAAATCCAAGTCTCCATTCGACAGATCAAAGTCACGCGCTCGCATACGCGCGAGGCGTTATAGCAACGGATCGAGAGAGACTTAGATATTGGGAGGTGGAAGAGGAGGTTCTGTGTCGCGGGAGTAACAGGTGGTCAACCACGAGGTGGGCGTAGTGGAAGTAAATTGCGGGAATGCAATAACAGCATCCGGGGGAAACCCGACGTAATGCGCCGTCCCATGACAGCAGTGATCGCACGGACCATGCTTGAGTCCAGCGTGGTCAGTGCCACCGTCTTCGTCGGGTTGACCATCCAGCGTGCTGATGGATGCCTGCACCTCGGCGGGGTCATGCGCAATACCGCGCTCATACCCATCCGCAGCCCAAGCGAGGTTCGCGAACAAAATGAAGAATATGAGTGCTTTGACGACAGTTCGGCGCATTCTCGTCACTTTATAGAACTTTCACTTATTTTTCAATCGCGAGGTCCTTATAAGCGGCATGAGGGTAGAGAGTCAGGCGGCACGCGAAGCAATGACCTACCCCAGACAGAATACGCCCCGCACGAGGCGGGGCGTGAAAGTGACTACGCGTCGATGGACCGGAATACCTCATCAAGATCGATACGGGCCGGCTCGATCCATGGTTCGACGACATACGCTTTCGAGCGACTGCCGTCGGATTGCGTGATGTCACACAGGCCTTCCGGCGCCTGCCCCTCGATATCGTAATCGACGACGGCGACAGCAGGCGCGGCCCCCGGCTGATCGGCAATCACCGCTTGCACGATGCCGCCTTCCATGACGACGGCAAGCCGCGAGCAGCGCGGACTCGACTCGGGATGATCCGTCTCCGGACTTGCTCCTGACGCCTGAAGCGCCGCTTGGTAGGCCTGATCCAGGTCCTCCCAGTCGATGCTCCCGCCCCGCTTTTCACCGCAACGGTAGGCCTCGATCAGCAGGCGGACTGCTTGGAAAGCCGCGTCCCGGCGGCGGACCGCCTTGACACTGGCGTCGGGTTCCGGCCAGTCGCCGCATACCTCGTCCTCCACGGTAAACTCAAGGGGAACACCGGCGTCACCCTTTTCCTCGAAGTCATCGTAGAGCAGCGGTACTTCTGCTGAGTCTTGCCAGATATCACCCTGGTCGAACAGCTCACCGGCCTTGGTGATGGCGGCTTCCCGGGTTTCGGCCTCGATGCCGACCATGACCCTGTGTTCATAGGGCAAGGTGTATTGAATGATATATCTCATCATGATTCTCCTCTTGGTTCCTCAATCGGAGAGACCATCCCCCATCAGGGAAAAGATCTCCCCGATGGGGTTGGTTGTGTACTCGAGTCATAGACCCGATTGATTTGAAATAACGCTGTTGAAACGCTTCTCAGTCCTCATCAGGCAACAGGATGGTGATCACGGGTTCCCCTTGATCACCTGGGCCGACGATCAGTTTCAGCGTCGCTAGTATTGCCTCCTTCGAATACCCGTCGCGACGCACCCGGTAGAGCTTGAACAACAACCGATCGCCTGAACCTGAGCCCTGTCGAATAGCGTGGGACGCCATGAAGAGCACATCCCACAAACGACCGGATTGGTCCTGATAGACCTGCTTGTCGCTGTCATCCTCCGTCCAGGCTATGCAATCGGCCCAGGCTGCGGATGTCACGGCTACCGGCCATTTGAAACCGGCTTCCTGTGCCATGCTGCCTGTGTCGATCAGTACACCATCTTCGATGGCCTGGGCTCGGGCATAGGTCGAGATAACCTCACCGAAAAACGATTCGGTACTGCGATTAATTGAAGAGTTGGACATGGTGTTCCTCCTGTTAGGAATTAACACCGGGTCACACCTCCTTCCCGACCGGGAAAGTGGATGCTTTCCCGGCTGGGTTTGTGAAAAATTACGAATGTCAGAGCAGGCCACGTTCAGCGAATGACACGCTCTCACCACCGGACACCACGAAGTGGTCGAGCACACGCACATCGACCAGTGCAAGTGCCTCTTTCAGCCGGCGGGTAAGCATTTCATCCGCACGACTTGGCTCCGCGACTCCGGAGGGGTGGTTGTGGAAAAAAACCATGGCGGCCGCATTCACCTCCATGGCTTGTTGCACGATGACGCGCGGATGAACCGAGGCACCGTCGATGGTGCCCTGAAACAACTCGCGCACGGCGATGATCCGATGCCGGTTGTCCAGGAACAGACAACCGAATACCTCGTTGCGGTAGTCGGCCAGACGAAGACGCAGAAAATTGCGCGTCTCATCCGGACTGCTCAAGGTTCTTCCGGCGCGATGCTTGATCGCCAATACCTTCATCGCCAACGTCACCACTGATTGCTTCTCCGCGTCGTTGAGCTCCGACGGTGTTAGACCAATGAACCGGTCTTCCGTGTTTTTCATGACTGATCTCCTCGAATGAACGGGGAGACCAGACCCGCGGGGGGATGATCCCCCGATGGGTTGGAAGGTGGCCGGGTAATTGAGTTACCCGGCCGGATGTGGACTTACGCAGCGCTCTCTTGCTCCGTGAAGAACGGCTGGCCATCGACCTTGGCCCATGACACGCGAAGCAACCGGGCCTTCAGACTGACACCGGTCTCGCCTGCCTTGTCGCCGTTCTTGAAGGTGAAGGGTTCCGCATACAGATCACTGAGCGTGAATCCGATGAGCACCTTCAATTTGCCCTCCACGGCCGACTTGAGCTGGCGCACAATTTCCTGCGCCTTCTTGCCGGACACGGGACACTCGAAGTGAGTGTATTGGACGTTGTCGACACTGCCGCGAAGGGCAGCGATGGTGACGCTCAGAAAAGGGCTCCCCTCTTCCGGCGTCACCTCACGGACACGGTTGAGATAACCGATGCCGTTGGTGTGAAGATCGAAATACTTGGTACTTTCGTTGTTGGACATAGCGTTTACTCCTTCAGGTTGTTTTCATCCGGAGCAAGCGCGACCCTGACGGGAAGGCTTCCCCGGCAGGGTTGGTGAATAACGGAAACGATAACGTTTCCTTGCTGGACCGAGGCTTTCGCCGCGGCGCCTGTTGCACGGTCCTAAGGCGCCTTATTTGTCACTGAGACCGCAGTGACCACGTATAAAACCTGTCAGGCCACGTTCGACTCATCACAAACGTATTGCAGATACTTCAACATCCCGCGTGCGTTGGCGAAGGCCGGGTGTTCGGCGATGGCCTGGTTGGGAAACCAATTGGCGATGTGCTCCGCCAGCGCCACGGTGCCACCGCCGACGAACACTATCCGGTCCAGTTCCACGCCCAGCCCGAGTTGGCGGCGGGTCTCCGCATACAGGCGTTCCACCAACTCCCGCTTGGCAGCGTCAACCAGTTCCGCGACATCGTGATCCTTGCCGTGCAAACGCACGACGCCACATTCAACGGCGGATGACACCAGTTGCTCGCCCACGCTCTCAAGATCGAAGCGTTCCTGGATGCCGTTGGCCACGTGTTGTTTCACGTCCAACATGCCGCCCTGCAGGGAACCCGATGAGGCGTGAACGACGCCCTGATCCTTTACGACCACGTAGTCCGTGGTGCGCCCGCCGATGTCCACGATGGCGATCGGCACCGACAAGCGTGCTTCATCGAGGATGGCTTCGTTGGCTTTGGTAACGATGACATAGTCGTACCATGCGGCCAGCGCCTCCGGGATCACCTCGTGGAACGCGATCGCAGCGGGCAGTCGCTCAGTCTTCGGTTGCACCGCCTGCTTCAAGCTGAGGCGCTTCTTCTCGATGGTGTCGCGGCGCTGCTCGCCGTTCTTCTTGTAGAAGGCACTGACGGGAAGACCGGAGACCGCATGAATGGAGCGACCCGCCAAACCTGCTTCCTGCAGGGCATGCTGGACGATGACGCGGTTCAGGCCCGAGGTGGGATAGCCTTCGAAATGCGTGGGCGCACCGTCAAGAGCGCCCACCGCATACACGGCCCCTTCGGTTTCGTATTCGAAGATGCGTTGTCGGCCCTTATCGATCCAGGTGACGCCAGCCTTGCCCACCCTGGCCCGCGAGGGAATGGCAATCAACCTGCCATCCGGCAGAGCCACCTTGGTAAATGCATAACCGTCATCGACACCTACCTGGATGGGTGTCATCGTATTGGAATCCGACATCGTTGCTCCTCCGTTCTTGTCTTGTGTTTTATGCAACCGGCCTCAGCCGATCACCTTTCTCAGGCCAGCGAAGGGCTTACCCTGACCCGCCGCGTTGTTCGCTTCGATTGCCACTGGCGTCGTTTCGGTTTCGGTAGCCGATGGAGCCGATGGTTGTGCCAACCACGCGGCAAACGCGGTTCGTGGTTGCCTCGTCGACACGCCTTGTCCTTGCGGTGGTCTCATCGGTTGCGGAACAATCTCATCCTGCACCACCCGCAACGATTGGCATTCATGGCGAAAGCCCTGGACCAGGAGACCGCGCAACCACTCTTGACGCCGAGCTTCTGGAATTCGCTCCAGCCGGTTCAGGATCAGGGCCTCGAATGCCACGCGCGGATCAAGCTGTAATGCGATGCGTTTGCCTGCCGTTGTCTTAGCCATACGGCATCGGCCCCACCGTTATTGACCAAGTCGTTGCAGGAGTATGAGGAACCGAGCGCCGCATACCAGCGAAAACTAGGTGCTACCAGTGACGTCGTTTACGGAAGCCGCGATATCCGCTTTTGTTGCGGAATCAACGGGCCGTAGTCGGATGTGCTTGGCCGCCTCTTCGGGGAATCGGATTTTGCGGGGTGCCAGCGGTGCCTGGCGCGCTCCGTTCAACACGTCTTCCGGAACTTCGCCCATGAGCTGGCGGGCGCGACTCGCATTGGCGGTGCCTTGTTGGAGTGCCGTGCGATCGATGTTGAGGAAGTGATAGCCTTGCGGTACTGCGAACGCGCCGCGGATCTTGCTCGCACATGCATTGAGTAAACCTTCCATCGCCGCGCCGGTTAGCACTCCCACATGGTGGGCGGTCAATAGCGTGCGCACAAACCTGTCGTACTCGGCGATCAGTTGTGCGCCACGATAGGCGTAGGGATTGGCGAACTGCAGCGCGATCCGGAACGGCTTCATCGACTCCGCCACGGCCACCTCCAAAGCGGTGAGCTGTTCGAGGTGTGCGTCCAATGCGGCCTGCTCGTTCTTGACCAGGTCACGCACCCTTTCCAGTGCCTCGTGCACCTTCACCAGCCACCAATCGGCATAGGGATCGTCACTACGTGCCGCCTGCCAGATCACACGCAAGCGATCGGCAAATCCCACCAGTCCGATGATCGCCGGTTTGTCGGCGTTGCCGTTGCGCCCGCGGATCAACCGTTGCGCCTGCCGGGTCTGGACCGTCAACCACGCTTGTCCACGCAGCGCTCCCGGACCGGCATCGACGTTCGTTTCTTCCGGGCGCAGTTCTGTCTTTTGTTCTGGATCCGATTTACCGAAATTCATGCGCCATATCCTTCATCCTAATTGACTTTGAATGAGCCCTCATCAATCCATGACCGGCGCCGACAGACAAGGCTTTATTCATGCACGGTTCGACGTGTTTGAAATCGCAAGATGAAAATAAGAAGAAGACGAGTCGATGGCGGTTACACTGTAACCACCACATTGCCGGTATCAGTCAGCCTGATTCGTTGTCGCTCTTCGGGCGTGCCGGCAGGTTGAGCGACTTGCGTAGCTCAGCGAGTTGTCTTTGACCTGAGGCGCTGGAACTATCGCGACGCTTCGCCTCTGCCAGACTTTGTTCCTGTTGCTTCTGGTACCTTAGGCGCGCCTTCTCCCGCTCGATGCGTTCGTCGCGCACCTTGATGCCGAGATTCGGTACGAACTCACCCTTGTTCGCGGCGCGACACAGAAAGTGCAGGAAGCGCATTTCGTCGTACACGGGTTTCATGCCCTTTTGCTCCGAACGAAACCGGCCTTCCAGCTCATCGAGGATGGACTGGCGTGCAGCTGCAGGTACGGATTTCAGATAACGATCTGCCAGTTCGCGCTGATTGTCCGAGAGGCGCTTGGGATAGATCAGGGGTGGCTCGTTATTCAATGGCCCTGAATTTTCAACCTCGCCTGTAGTTTTTGTAGTAGTAGTTTTATTTATATAACTACTACAACTACTCGACTTCGAATTTTGTGGGCTCAAAATTTGGAGCGCTGTTTCATCCGCCTTTGAATTTTGGTCCCGGTGATCCGCGCCGTCTTCACTGACCACGTTGCGCAGTTGCGTCATTACCTTTGCGCTGAACGCAAAATAGCGCCGCGCTGAATCCTGCTGGATCACCTCCGCCGCCTGCATACGACGTTCGAGTGGATGGCCTTGCGCACAAATATCGAGACCTTCCTGAATATCCTCGTCGATGGTATCCAACACGCCCTTGGCGACCAGGCGCACGCGCGCATGATGATGCCCGAGCGACTGCTGCAGGAACTTCATATAGTCCGGGTCCAGATGCAGGGCGTCCACTAACGGGAGAGGTTCGTCGTGCAGCGCATACACGTTGCCGCGGAAACGGCCACTCGCTTCGCGCAGCCGCGCGCACAAGGTCAGCCAACGAGTGGCGCGCAGAATGGCGATAGCCCGGGAGATGGTCGATGTGGATGAGACGTTGGTCTTCTTGGCGAGATACTCATAACTGGGGAACGCCGTACTACCACCGGTCTCCTGGGCCTGCAGCATGATGACCATCCATGCAAGCTTGTCCACGGGTTCGAGTACAGGGTCTTGCACCACCAGTGTGGGGAACGCCTGATGCCGGTTCCCCATGAACAACATGGTATCAGTGTGCGTGCTACCCGATTCCTGTTGTGCCCGTTCGATGGTTGCCAGTATCAGTGCATCGAGTGCATGGGTCTCGGGTCGGAGTCCGCGAGAACCTTCACCCATCCGAACACGCTCGCTCCGCAGAATCGTGACCGCTTCGTCCTGTCAGATCACCGTATTGATTCCAACGTTGCGTCAAGTTCCATATGGCCCGCATCGATATGCCGGTTTCACGGTGGATAGCAAGATACTGGTCCGGCTGGAGCGGACCCTCTTCTTCGCGGTTCGCCTGTTGGACCCAGACGTTCCATAGCTTGTGTGTGCTCTCTTCGTCGGGTTCCGCCGGACGGCCGACCGATGGATCGACGGTGAGCATACGACGCAGCCGCGTGTATTCGCGGGAGCCCAAACCGAAGAGTGTTTGCATCATCTCCAATGGTGCATCAGCGGCGATCAGCACTTGTTGCAGGTCTTCGGATTCGCGCTGCCGGCGCAGGTGGTCGATCATGGGCCAGTACACGTCCCGGTTGAGAACGATATCCAGACAATGGGCCCGCAAGGACTCGACGCGATAGAGATCGGCCAGGTTCATCTCGCGCAATGCCTCGATTTCGCGCGGACCGAAGTTCATGTTGCGCAGCGCAGCTTGATCGCCTTCGGCCAGGCAGCGGATCGCATACATCAGCACGGCCGTGATCAAATCAGATTCCTTGGTCCCATCCATCGCGTCTACTCCCAGAGCCTGACCTGCGAGGCCTCCGCCGCACGACGAATACGACGGTAGGTGTCCATCAAGTTGAGCAGATCCTGCCAGTCCTGCTCGCCGAGTTGGCGCCACAGGCGATAGCCGGTGTGTCCCGGGTCCAACGTCCAGACGCTGTTAAAGAGCAGACCGGCATCCTGGTTCTCAAGCGCCCGGCGCAGGATCGAGTCGTCGGACAAAGTGGTGATGACGGCATCCAGTGGCGCCACGGTCATTTCCGCACAAGCCGCGAGGTGCCACCACAACATGGAGACTTGACCGAGCGTGTCGGCGTCCAACTGATCGGCCAACGACGAGTCCGGCACGTCACGGAGGATGAATCCGAGTCCCTTTCCGGACAGAGGCGCGACCAGGCCGCCGATACCATTGCGTTGCGCGAGACGAGCGGCCAGCGTCCAAGCACGAGCACGCAGCGATTTGAGGTCCGTGGTAACGGGTTGGCTAAGCGTGATCGAACTCTCGACGGAATCCGCCCTTGCCTCGATCGAGTCATCCGGTGGTTCCTCTGACTCTTCCTCCGAAGCATCGGGCACATTCACAATCGATGGTCGTTGCGATGGAGACGCTTCACGCTTAGATGCCGCATCTGAGTTACTACCGCGTGAGTCACCAATATTCTGGTCCTCGGCGACACATTTCCCTTTCACCAGAGAAACTACTGGAGCAGCGTCTCTTTCCTCCGGTGCATCTGCATCGTGGTCGTTCTCGATGATTGGAATTTCGATCTCGCGGCCTGAAAGCTGCGCATCCAGCTCAACGCGAATGGCCTGGATGCTCACCTCGAGCTCTTCCGCAATCTCGATCTCAATTGCATTGCGTAACAGTTCGATATCCCACTCGGGACCGTCGTATCGTTCACACAATGCCGCGAACACTGCACCGAAGGATTCGTCATCACCCAGCTTGCGCTTATTCCAGATACAGCGCGCCGCCCTGTCCAGGGCGCGAATTCGTTCCACCTGCGGTCGGCCGAGACCCGACTTCAACGCACGAGGAATCACCGGAAACAAGGTGTGAACCGCGTAGCCCATCTGGGAGATCAACCCATGGCTCAAGCTGTAGCCGCGCTCTCGGAGTATCGTTTCAAGATGGCGCTGCGAAAGACTATCGATGGCCATCTCCTCTTCCAGAAGCGTCTTGGCCTCGAACACGGCCTGGGCCTTGTCGATGAAACTTAATCCGCCGCGCAGATCGTTTTCCCTCAGATGCGCCAGGAGCACATCCGACTCTTGATGCCACGGTTTGAACAGGCAATCGACCCATTGGAATCGTTCGTCGCCCGTTTCCTGATACAACGTCTGCAGGATGTGCAGCCGCGTGTTGCCGCCGGCGCCGACAATGTAGTCGACTTCCCCGGGTCGGCAGGTGACGACCAAGGGCTGATCCATTCCATCGGCACGGATGGAGGCCTTGATGCGATCGTATTCCGGATTCTCGTTTCGGCGGGGATTGCGGTCGTAGGCCTTGATGCACGTTACCTCCAGGCGCAACGGTGTCGGCCCATCCGGCAGTATCCCGGGCTCGGGTGATGGCGAAGGACTGGCTGGTGTAGTCTTTTTGTCGGCGGCCCGTTTATTCATGGTGATACGCCATAGTCGATATCGGGCTCCTCGCGCACGCCGGCGAAGATCTCCGGGTGCCTGACCAGGCTTTCCCTTGGTACCACCTTGAGCCGACCGTCGGATTTCCTGGCCAGCCGCCGGGTGATTTGCTCAATCCGGGTCGCCAGCAGGGCGCTGGCGTAGCGATGCCGTCCCGCCAACTGGTAGAGATACGAGACGGAATCGCTACAAACCTCGGCTATTTCGGCGCGTTCCCGCTTGGTTGCCGCCCTTAGAAAGTCTTTTAACTCCATGACAAAAACATTAGCATTGAGCTAATTCTCTGGCAAACACCGCGTGTTTATCTTTGTGCTAAATTTTACAGTAATCTGGTGCTATACTATTTCGCATGAAGCGAAAACCCGAAAAGGTCAGGCTCCTGAATCTAGAGCTACTGATCGCCGAGGCCGGTTCTGCGGCCAAACTCGCCCGGGTCGCCGGCACCAATAGTTCCTATCTGAGCCAGGTCCGAAATCAAATGCCCACCAAGAAGGGCACGCCCAGGGGAGTGGGTGATGATCTGGCGGAAAAGCTGGAACGTGGCATGGGAAAACCGTTGGGCTGGATGGATGAAGCCCACGACGACCCATCGCAGCAACCAGCTGAGTCCCCAGAACCGAACGCCGATGAAGGGCCCGATATTCGCAGCTTGCGGCCGCTGATTTCCTGGGTGCAGGCGGGTGAATGGTCTGAGATTTCCGAAGGTTTCGCCCCGCAATACGGGGTAGAACTGCTCCCCTGTCCCGTAACGTGCAGCCCGGAATCCTTTGTATTGCGCGTTCGCGGCTCAAGCATGGAGCCCAAATTCCATGAAGGTGATCTGATTTTTGTGGACCCCGATGTCGCCGCAGTACACGGGAAATACGTGGTGGTACGCATCGATGAATCCAACGAGGCCACCTTCAAACAACTGATCGTCGAAGGGAACCGGCAGTACCTGAAGGCACTGAATCCGGACTGGCCGAACCGCATCATTGAACTCAATACGACCGCGACCATCGTCGGCGTCGTAGTGTTCAAAGGTGAAGTCGTGTGAGCGAACTTGCCTACCTCGAGGACCGCAATCACACTTTGTCTCGTTAAGCCCGCCCGGCAACCCCATCAGCGTTCTCTTGTTAGGCAAAGTGCTTATCACTTTGCTAAACATTCTCTTTTGTCAGAAAGATTCGCACCGTGCTAACGTTATAGCATTGTTAATCCAAACTCCGGTATCCGCATTACCGGGACGGAGAGAATGCGATGGACGAAGCACACCGGACTCTGCCGGGAAAGACACTGATCAATCGAAAGACACTGCTGGCCATGATCCCGCTGTCGGAACGCGCCATTTTCAACATGGAGAAGCGCGGAGATTTCCCACGCCGAATCGCACTCACGAGCCGAAACGTTGCGTGGGATCTGGCTGAAGTGGAGGAATGGATCGAATCGCGAAAGCGATCCGGAGAACAGGCCGACCGCCCTGGCGTTACCGCCGTTGCCCGTTAGTCCACTCGTCAATCATGTCTGCCCAGTCTTGCAACATCGCCGTACGCTGCTCTCGGTACTCGGCCTTGTTATAGATGGCTCTCACCCCCTTCTGCTCATGAGCAAGACATTTCTCGATCCAGTCCGTGTTGTAGCCGGCCTCATGCAGTAGCGTGCTGGCCGTACGGCGAAGATCATGCGGGCCGAATTTGGAGAGTGGTTCACCTTTCTTCTGGGCAGCCTGATACGTCAACGTCATGACTCGATTCAACGTTGCGGCGCTCATAGGCACGTCCGAATCGTATCGTGACGGAAGCACGAATTCAGATCCACCCGCAAAGGTCTTGAGCGCGATGAAAATATCGAGCGCCTGACGAGACAGGTACACCAGATGCGGGTTCCTCCGTTTCATCCGTTCTTTCGGGATAGTCCAAAGTGCCTCGCTGAAATTAACCTCGGACCATGTTGCATTGGACAGCTCCGATTTTCGAACCATCGTTAGCAATAACAGCTTTATCGCCGCTCGGTATTGGGGCGATGTCCCCACCCGATCCATGTACCGGTACATCAAGCCAATCTCGGCCGGTGTTAACGCGCGATCGCGCGGCTCGAATCGGGCGATGCTTGTCGGGCGCACCATCTCGGCAGGGTTCTCCACCTTCTGCCCGCGTTCGATTGCCCAACGATAGACCTGCAACACCACTTCGCGAGCATGCACCGCCGTTGCTGGCGCGCCTCTTTCGACGATGGCATCGGTCAATGCACGCAGATCTTCATGCGTGATTTCGGCGAGCTTCTGACTACCAAATTGCTTTTTCAATTCTCGTGTATAAACCGACTTGCGCATGTCGCGCGTCGAGTCAGCCATCTGATAGCCACGCAGCCACTTTTCAGCCCATGCACCGAACGTCTCGGCATCTTTCACGCGCGCCTTGTCACGCGCCTTTTCCCTGGCAGGTGATTTCCCGGCTGCCACCATCTTCTTCGCTTCGTTCAATCGTTCCCGCGCTTCCGAAAGCGTGATGCCACCCGTTCCATACCGGCCTATCGTCAGCGTCTCCTGACGCCCGTTGACCGAGTAGTTATATCTGAAGGAGATGGCTCCTGCCGGCGTCACCGCTGCATAGAGCCCATCGCGGTCGTTCACCTTGTAGAGCTTGTCTCCAGGCTTCAAGTTACGCAGCTTGGTATCCGTCAGCATGACAATGTCCTCCCTTGGGTATAAATACCATGATTCGGTACAGCGTGTTTTTCGATTAAAAACACTTTAATATCAATATGATGTAAATTTTCGATACCATGAACTTCCAGAAAAACATGGTATGGTATTTTGTCGCGATCATGGTATGAGATATGACGATACCATCAAACATACCATTAAAAAAGGCTGCTTGAGCGTGCTCGCCAGTGCCGGCAAGTGCCAGACACAAACACAAAAAAGCCCGCTATTACGCGGGCTTAGGTGTGTTTTGATGCCTTCAGGTGCCAGTGGGTGCTGGACGCCGGATCATTCCCACTCGATGGTCGCAGGCGGCTTGCCGGAGATATCGTAGGCGACGCGCGAGATATGCGGCACCTCGTTGATGATGCGGCGCGAGACGGTATCGAGAAACTCGTATGGCAGGTGCGCCCAGCGCGCGGTCATGAAGTCGATGGTCTCCACGGCGCGCAACGCCACCACCCAGGAGTAGCGCCGCCCGTCGCCGGTCACGCCGACCGAGCGCACCGGCAAGAACACCGTGAAGGCCTGACTGACCGCGTCATAGAGCTGGTGCCGGCGCAGTTCCTCGATGAAGATGTGATCGGCCAGGCGCAGGCAGTCGGCGTATTCCTTCTTCACCTCGCCCAGGATGCGCACGCCCAGCCCCGGCCCCGGGAACGGATGGCGGTAGACCATGTCGTAGGGCAGGCCGAGCTCGATACCGAGCTTGCGCACCTCGTCCTTGAACAGCTCGCGCAGCGGCTCGAGCAGTTTCAGTTTCATGTCCTCCGGCAGACCGCCGACGTTGTGGTGCGACTTGATCAGGTGCGCCTTGCCGGTCTTGGCGCCGGCGGATTCGATCACGTCGGGATAGATCGTGCCCTGCGCCAGCCACTGGGTGTCGGCACTGAGCCGCGCGGCCTCCTCCTCGAAGACCTCGATGAACAGGTTGCCGATGATCTTGCGCTTGCGCTCCGGATCGCTCACGCCGTCGAGCGCGGCGAGAAAACGCGCCTCGGCGTCGACGCGGATCACGCGCACGCCCATGTGTTCGGCGAAGGTCGCCATCACCTGGTCACCCTCGCGGTAGCGCAGCAGGCCATTGTCGACGAACACGCACACCAGCTGGTCGCCGATCGCCTTGTGCAGCAGCGCCGCAACCACCGAGGAATCCACGCCGCCCGACAGGCCCAGCAGCACCCGCTCGCCGCCGACCCGCGCACGGATGTCGCGGATGCTGCTCTCGACGATGTGGTCCGGGGTCCACAGGGCGTCGCAGGCGCAGATATCGATGACGAAGCGCTGCAGGATGCGCCCGCCCTGGCGGGTGTGGGTCACCTCGGGATGGAACTGGATGCCATAGTAGCCGCGCTCGTCGTCGGCCATGCCGGCGATCGGCGCGCTGTCGGTCTCGGCGATCACCCGGAACCCGTCCGGCAGCGCGATCACGCGGTCACCGTGACTCATCCACACGTCGAGCAGACCGTAGCCGGCCTCCGACATGTGATCCTCGATGTCGGTCAGCAGGCGCGAGTGACCGCGTGCGCGCACCTGGGCATAGCCGTACTCGTGGTGGTCGGCATTTTCCACGCGTCCGCCGAGTTGCGCCGCCATGGTCTGCATGCCGTAACAGATACCGAGCACCGGCAGGCCGGACTCGAACACCACGGCCGGCGCACGCGGCGAGGTCGCTGCCGTGACCGTCTCGGGTCCGCCGGAAAGAATGATGCCGCGCGCCCCGAATTCAGCGATCTGCCCGACCTCGGCATCCCAGGGGAAGATCTCGCAGTACACCCCCAGCTCGCGCACGCGGCGCGCGATCAGCTGGGTGTACTGGGAACCGAAATCCAGGATCAGGATGCGATGGGCATGGATGTTATCGGTCATCAGGCAATTCCGGTAGCGAGGGTGTCAGCACCTGCTTCCACCTGCGAAGCGCGCGCCGTGGAAAACAAACGGGAAATGGGTACGACCTGAATGGTACTTCCACAGGCCGATGATCCTGTCATTCCGGACGCAGCGCAGTGTAGATCCGGAATCCAGTTCGACCGGTTCCCGCACATTCTGGATTCCCGCCTGCGCGGGAATGACGGCACACAAAGCAAATAATTCTTACGCAAGCGCCATCCGGCAATGTACCTGTTGGGACATCAGGTATCGAGCCGGTAGTTGGGCGCTTCCTTGGTGATGGTCACGTCGTGGACGTGGCTCTCGCGCATGCCGGCATTGGTCACGCGGATGAATTCCGGCCGTGTGCGCATTTCATCGATACTGGCGCATCCCGTGTAGCCCATGCTGGAACGCAGGCCGCCCATGAGCTGGTTCAGGATGCCGATCATCGAGCCCTTGTACGGGACGCGGCCCTCGATACCCTCGGGCACCAGCTTGTCCGGTTCGCCGCCCTCCTGGAAATAGCGGTCGCTGGAACCTTCCTTCATGGCGCCCAGTGAACCCATGCCGCGATAGGCCTTGTAGGAGCGGCCCTGGTAGAGCTCGACCTCGCCCGGCGCCTCCTCGGTACCGGCCAGCATGCTGCCGATCATCACCGACCACGCGCCGGCAGCCAGTGCCTTGGCGATATCGCCGGAATAGCGGATGCCGCCGTCCGCGATCAGCGGAATGCCGTCCCGGCGCAGTTCCTCGGCGACGTTGGCGACCGCGGATATCTGCGGCACGCCGATGCCGGAAACGATACGAGTGGTACAGATCGAGCCGGGACCGATGCCGACCTTGACCGCGTCCGCGCCCGCCTCGACCAGCGCGCGCGCCGCCGCCGCGGTGGCGATGTTGCCGCCGATCACCTGCAGGTCGGGATAGTGCTGCTTCACCCAGCGCACGCGGTTGAGCACGCCCTGGGAATGGCCGTGCGCGGTATCGACCACCACCACGTCGACCTCGGCCGCCGCCAGCGCCTCGATACGGGCCTCGCTGTCGCCGCCGGTGCCGACCGCCGCGCCGACCCGCAGGCGGCCATACTCGTCCTTGCAGGCGCTGGGGAAGTCCGTGGATTTCTGTATGTCCTTGACCGTGATCATGCCGCGCAGCTTGAAATCGTCGTTGATGACCAGCACGCGCTCGATGCGGTGCTTGTGCAGCAGCGCGATCACCTCATCCTTGGAGGCACCCTCGTGCACGGTCACCAACCGGTCCTTCGGCGTCATCACGCTGGAGACCGGATTGTCGAGGTTGGTCTCGAAGCGGCGGTCACGGCTGGTGACGATGCCGACCAAGTCGTCGCCGTCGACCACCGGCACGCCGGAGATGTTGTTGGCGCGGGTCAGCGCGATCACGTCGCGGATGCTGGTACTCGGCGCGACCGTGATCGGGTCCTTGATGACCCCGCTCTCGAACTTCTTGACCCTGCGCACCTCAGCCGCCTGACCTTCGATGGGCAGGTTCTTGTGGATGATGCCGATGCCGCCTTCCTGCGCGAGGGTGATGGCGAGGCGCGACTCGGTGACGGTATCCATGGCCGCCGAGAGCAGCGGGATCTGCAGGCGGATATCGCGGGTCAGCTGGCTGTGCAGACTGACGTCGCGCGGCAGTACGTTCGAATGTGCGGGCAGCAGCAGGACGTCATCGAAGGTAAGGGCTTCCTGCACAATGCGCATGGGTATTCGGTTCCCGCCGGTGACTGGTGGCCGCCCATTATAGGGACTGGAACGACGCCGGTAAACCGCGCCCCGACGGGATCCGCAGACAGCCCCGGATTCGGGTATGCTCTGCGATCATGCCCGCGCTGACGACTCCGACGGACTCTCCGCCCCCGGCACGCGACGTGTTCACCGTCGCGCGCCTGAACCTGGCGGCACGCACCCTGCTGGAACAGGGTTTCCCGCGCATCTGGATCGAGGGCGAGCTGTCCAACGTCTCCCGACCCGCCTCGGGGCACCTGTATTTCACCCTCAAGGACAGCCAGGCCCAAGTGCGCGGCGCCATGTTCCGCAACCGCAACCAGCTGCTGCGCTTCCGCCCGGAGGAAGGCATGCAGGTACTGGTACGGGCGAAGGTCAGCCTGTATGAACCCCGCGGCGACTACCAGCTGATCGCCGAGACGATGGAAGCGGCCGGCGACGGCGCGCTGCGGGCCGCCTTCGACGCGCTCAAGCACCGGCTCGAGCGCGAGGGCCTGTTCGACGCCGCACACAAGCAGCCGCTGCCGGCGCTGCCCGCCCGCATCGGCGTGATCACCTCGCCCACCGGCGCGGCATTGCGCGACGTGCTGAGCGTGCTGCGCCGGCGCTTTCCGGCCATTCCGGTCCTGGTGTACCCGGTTCCCGTCCAGGGCCGCGAGGCCGGGCGCGAGATCGCCGCCATGCTGGCCAGCGCAGACCGCCGCAACGACTGTGACGTCCTCATACTGACCCGTGGCGGCGGCTCGCTCGAGGACCTGTGGGCCTTCAACGAGGAGGTCGTCGCCCGCGCCATCCATGCCTGTCACATCCCGGTCATCAGCGCCGTGGGACACGAAATCGACTTCACCATCGCCGACTTCGCGGCCGACCGACGCGCCCCGACGCCCTCGGCGGCGGCCGAACTGGTCAGTCCCGACCAGGCGGAGTGGCTGGCACGGGCGGACGCCCTGCAGGCCCGCGCGGTCAGGCGCATGCAGGGCCAGCTCGAAGCCCGCCGCCGCCAGCTCGGCTGGCTCGAACAGCGCCTGGCCCTGCGCCATCCAGGCCAGATACTGCGCCGCCATGCCCAGCGCCTGGACGAGCTGGAGAGCCGCTCCCGCCTCACTATCCGCTCTTATTTCAGCAGATTGGATTCTTATGTTCATAAGTTGCATGCAGTTCTGCAACAACAGACCCCGCGCCACCGCATCCACCGCACCGAAGCGCTGCGCCAGGCCCTGGCCGCCCGTCTGCAGGTCGCCATCGACGCCGTGCTCGCGCACCGGCAGCGCCGCCTGGCACTGGCCTGCAAGGCACTCGACACCGTCAGCCCGCTGGCCACGCTGGAGCGCGGCTATGCCATCGTCCGCCGCGCCGGCGCACGAGAGATCCTGCGCCGGGCCGCTGCTGTCCGGCCGGGCGAGCGGGTGACCGCGCGCCTCGCGCACGGCAGCCTGCAATGCACGGTCGACGCCGTCGAACCGGACTAGCGCCGTCTTGGCGCGGCGGGAACCGCGCGTTAGAGTCAATCGCAGCACCGTCACGGGAGGAACCGACCCACATGCCCAGCCGCCGCCTCGCAGCCCTGTTCGCCGCCCTCGCCTGCCACAGCCTGGCCCACGCCCTGCCGTCGGATACCACGCCCGTGCCCGGCGGCATCGCCGTCCTGCGCCTGCCCGCGGATGCGGATGCCGGCACGCTGCGCTACAACGGCCGCAAGGTGCTGGTGACCCGGCTCGAGGGCGCCGACCATGCCGTGATCGGGCTGGCGCTGGGAACCAAGCCCGGACGCTACCAGCTGCAGGGCAAGACCACGCAGGGCCAGGCATTCAAACTCGCCTTCGAGGTCGCGGCCAAGCAATACGAGGAACAGCGCATCACCATCAAGGACAAGCGCAAGGTGAACCCGGAACCACGCGACCTGGAACGCATCGGGCGCGAGAAGAAACAGATCGATGCGGCGCTGGAGCACTGGTCCGACCGCGACGGGGTCGTGGTCGACTTCCACCCCCCGGTCGCGGGCCCGACCAGCAGCCCGTTCGGGCTGCGCCGCTATTTCAACGACCAGCCACGCAGCCCGCACAGCGGCCTGGACATCGCCGCCGCCGAGGGCACGCCGATCCATGCCCCGGCCCCGGGCACCGTCATAGAGACCGGCGATTTCTTCTTCAACGGCAAGACGGTGCTGATCGACCACGGCCAGGGCCTGGTTACCATGTACTGCCACATGAGCAGCATCGACGTGACACCCGGCACCACGCTCGCGACCGGCGCGGTCATCGGCAAGGTCGGGATGACCGGCCGCGTCACCGGTCCGCACCTGCACTGGGGCGTCAGCCTGAACGACGCGCGGATCGACCCGACGCTGTTCCTGGCGCCGGATTACACCGCGGATCCTGCGCCGGGCGGTGAATAAGGCGGTCGCAGCGGTACGCCGGCAGCGCCGCATGCGGGCACCGACTTGACCGTGGTCAAGTGCAACCAGCCGGCGCGGGCATAAGCTCTAGAAACATAATGCCTGTCCAGCACCGTCTCGCCGCATGCAACTCACCCGCCTCATTCACCTGATCCTGACCGCGCTGCTGGCGCTGGCGGCCGGCAACGCCCGGGCTGCCGAACCCTGCACGCCCTTCGAAGGCGGGCGCGTGGACGCG
This sequence comes from Pseudomonadota bacterium, assembly GCA_041395565.1. NCBI lineage: Bacteria > Pseudomonadati > Pseudomonadota > Pseudomonadota bacterium. The sequence goes on from JAWLAI010000007.1 coordinate 278,765, forward strand.
AAACTGCTCGCGGAGATGCGCGCGGCCGCGCACGAGGGACGGCTGTACCGGGTCGTGCCCGGACACTCGAAGGTGGGATTCTGCGTGCGCTACTTTCCGTTCCAGGAGTTCCGCGGCGAGTTCACCAACGTCGTCGGCGGACTGACGCTGCCGCCCGATACGGAGCGTCATGGCCAGGCCCTGCTGCTGATCCACACCACCGCCATGGAATCCAGCAATCCGGATCTCGATCCACTCGTCCAGGGCCACGAATTCATGGACGTCGAGCATTATCCCGAAATCCTGTACGTAGGCCGTGCCTTCCAGTGGTACAACCCGCTGCAGGCCTACATCTATGGCGACATCACCCTGCGCGGAATCACGCAACCCGTGGTGTTCAATATCGAGATCGACGCACCGGAGCGGGACGCGGAAGGCAATCCCGAAACCATCCATCTGCGCGGCACCAGCGAGGTCAACCGCACGCAATTCGACATGCGCACCCATCGCATCATGATCAGCGAGACCGTGCGACTGTGTCTGTCCGTGGAACTGGTACGCTGGGAGCCCTGAGCCGCGCCGCGGCCGGCACACCGGTTCAGCGCGCGATCCGGACCGGGACGCGGCGCCCGCCGAAGGCGCCCTGGTAATCGCCGAAACGGCCGGCCAGCGCGGTGTTGCAGTCGGGACAACGGCCATCCGCACTCACCCGGTATTCCAGGATGTCGTACCAATCGCGCACGATCAGCGCCCGGTGACAGCCGGGGCAGTAGGTGGTGCCGCCATCGCGGTCGTGCACGTTGCCGGTGTAGACGTAATGGAGGCCCGCCTCCAGCGCGATCCGGCGGGCGCGGGCGAGCGTCTCCGGCGGCGTGGCCGGCACGTCGCGCATGCGGAAATCGGGATGGAAGGCGGTGAAATGCAGCGGCACCTCCGGCCCCAGTTCCGCCATGATCCAGCGGCTCATGCGCCGGATCTCGTCGTCGCCGTCGTTATGGCCCGGGATCAGCAGCGTGGTGATTTCCGTCCAGACCTGTGTCTCGTGGTGCAGGTAGACCAGGGTGTCGAGCACCGGCTGCAGGTGGGCCCCGGTCAGCCGGTAGTAGAAGTCGTCGGTGAAGGCCTTGAGGTCCACGTTGGCCGCATCCATGACGGCGAAGAATTCGCGGCGCGGCTCGGGATGGATGTAGCCCGCCGTCACCGCGACGGTCTGGAGCCCCAGCGCATGGCAGGCCCTGGCCGTGTCGATGGCGTATTCGGCGAATATCACCGGGTCGTTGTAGGTGAATGCCACGCTCCTGCTGCCCGATTGCTGCGCCGCCTGCGCAATCGCCTCCGGGCTGGCCTGGTCCATGAGCCGGTCCATGTCCCGCGACTTGCTGATATCCCAGTTCTGGCAGAACTTGCAGGCCAGGTTGCAGCCGGCGGTGCCGAACGACAGCACTGCGGAGCCCGGGTAGAAATGGTTGAGCGGCTTCTTCTCGATCGGGTCGACGCAGAATCCGGACGAGCGGCCGTAGGTCGTGAGCACCATGCGCTCGCCCTCGCGCATGCGCACGAAGCAGGCGCCGCGCTGGCCCGCATGCAGCCTGCAGTCGCGCGGACACAGGTCGCACTGGATGCGACCGTCCGGCAGCGCGTGCCACCAGCGTGCCGGGTACAGCGCGGTTGCAGCGCTCGCCTTCATGCCGCCCCGCGCTCGGGTTCGCGCCACTTGCGCACGCGATAACGTGCCAGGCGGATACCGTCATCCCAGAAACCGGGCGGCAGTCCGGCCTTGCGCTTGAGCTGGGCCAGGAATTCCTCCGGGCTTGGCAGGGCATCCCACACTTGCGGCAGAAAGGTGCCGCGGGCCTGGCCATAGGTCAGGACCACGCCGTCGACACCGGGACGCAGCCGGGCGATGGCATCGGCCTGCGAGGTGAACTCCATGGCCTCGGGCACGGACAGCAGCGAAACCTCGATGCACGTGGCATCCAGCTCCTGTACGCGCAAAGGCGGGAAACGCGGATCGCGCACGGCCGCGGCGACGGCATTCGCGCGCACGTCCTCCAGCAGCTGCCGGTAGGCCTCGAGACTGCCGATGCAGCCGCGCAGGTCGCCGTTCAGGGTCAGCGTCACGAAGCTAGCGCCCGGCTCCAGCAGCCAGGCGGCCGGCGTGTAGGCGACTCCCGCCGCGCCCAGGCGGCGCGCGATCGCGTCGCGCGCCACCGCCAGCAGCGTGGGATCGTCCGCCGCGGGCTGCAGCCCGGGCTCGGTCAATTCGGGCAACGGCTTCATGCCGCCTTCGCCTCGTAGAAGGCGATCGCGCAGTAGCCGACCACGCGCGCATGATCACCGGCGGTGTCACCCGAATTGCGCAGATCCAGCACCTCGGCCGTGAGACCGCGGTCGGCGGCGAAGGCCAGCAGGCCGTTGACCGGCGTGGCGCCACAGGCCTCGTCGTGGTCTATGTCCGCCCGCAGTTCCAGGATGCGCTGTACCGTCTCTTCATCCACGCGGCGTGCCGCCCGGTACGGCAGGTAATGCGAGAGATCGGAGCTGATCACGACCAGCGTCTCGGCACCGCCCCAGACGCGGTCCAGCACGGCAGCGACCTCCGCCTGGGTGGCATCGCCGACGGCCAGGGGCAGCAGGGTGAAATCGCCCAGCACGGTCTGCAGGAACGGCAGGTGCACTTCCAGCGAATGCTCCTGGGCGTGCACGGCATCGTTCACCGTCACTGCCGGGAGCTTGCGCAGTGCCGCCATCGCCGCCGTGTCCAGCGGCACCTCGCCCAGGGGCGTGGTGAACGCGGTGGCTGCGGGCAACGCCAGGCCGCGCACCGGTATCCGGTGCACCGGACCCAGCAGCACGACGCGGCGGATACGGCCGGCCAGCGGTGCCAGCCGGGCATAGGCGCTGGCGGCGACCGGTCCCGAATAGACATACCCGGCATGGGGCACGATCAGGGCCTTGGGAGGACGCAGCGCGCCGCCGTCCGGCACCGCGGCGAGCAGCGCGCGCACCTGCGCGGACAGCTCGGAGCGGCTCGATGGATAGAACAGGCCCGCCACGGCAGGCGCACGCGATGAATTCATGGACACCTCGATCTCACTTACCTCTTACATGTGGCCGCGGCCGGCAAACACAAGCGCGGCCGGAGTGACAAATCGCCGCACCCGCCGGCGGGCTTCAGTCCGGCTGCCCCAGCGCGGCACGGTAGAGCGCGGCATCCGCGTCGCTGTAGCAGCAGGCGATGAGACGCTCGAAGCGCGACTCGTACTCGCGCAGCGCCGTCAGTGCGATGCGCGCTGCCTCCGCCCGCGGGAAACCGTACACGCCGGTACTGATGGCGGGAAAGGCGATACTGTGTACATCGTTCTGCAGTGCCAGCTCACAGCTGTTGCGGTAGCAGGCCCGCAGCAATGCCGCCTCGTAGTTCGTGCCGCCCTGCCATACGGGTCCGACGGTGTGGATCACGCGCCGCGCCGGCAGTCCGAAACCGGGGCTGATCTTGGCCTCGCCCGTACGGCAACCGCCCAGCGTCCGGCAGAACTGCGCAAGCAATGGGCCGGCCGCGCGGTGAATGGCGCCATCCACCCCGCCGCCCCCGAGCAGACTGCTGTTCGCCGCATTGACGATCGCGTCGAGTGCGAGGGTGGTGATATCCGCGGTAACGATCTCGATCACGTCCGGTTGCCAGGGTTTGCGCTGCTGCGAGTATAGCAGCCCGGCGCGGATTGCCTCTTCTTGCCGTTGCGTTATAGTGTTATGGCACGAACCGCGGGGGGACCGGAACGGGATGCTGCCAAACTTGATCACGTTGTCGCGTGCTGCGCGCCTGGTCGGCGTCAAGCGCGGCACCCTGCAGAAACAGATCCAGCGTGGTGAACTGCGTACCTTCGAGGGCGAGCTGCTGCTGTCCGACCTGCTGCACGCCTATCCGCAGACCGAAATCGAAGACAGCACCATGCTGGAACGGGTCGGCGCTATCAAGGAACAGGCCGTCAACAAGATCATCCGTGCGGAAGTGGACAAGCCGGATGTCGATACACTCTACGCGCGCGTGCTCTCGCTCGGCCGGGAACTGGCTGCGGCGCGCGCGCAGGCACGCCGCAGCGAGGGCCTGGTCGAAAGCCTGAAGCGGAAATTCGGCGAGCCAGCGGCCGGCGCGGCAGACGAGCGCACGCTGGCGGCAGCCTACACCGGCCTGCGCGACTGGTTCTTCCAGACGCTGGAGGCGGCCGAATCACCGGATGATTCCAGCGGTTTCTTCGCACGGGAGGCGTTTCTCAGGGTCATGGCTGCTCAGGTCAGAATCGTGCCCAGTGGGCACGAGTTTTTCATCGAGGGTTCCGATTCCCTGCTGGAGGCCGGGTTACGCGGCGGCCTGGCGCTCGATTACGGCTGCAGCAACGGCAACTGCGGCATGTGCAAATGCCGGGTGGTATCGGGCGAGGTCAAGAAGATAGCGCCGCATGACTACGCGCTCTCCGAAACGGAAAAGGGTCTCGGCTACATCCTCGCCTGCTCCTATACCGCGGTGACGGACGTGGTCCTGGAAGCCAACGAGGCACACGGCGCGGGCGACATCCCGCAACAGGAGATCGAGATCAGGATCAGGAAACTGGAACAGCCCGATGACCGGGTGGTCATTCTGCATGCGAGAACCCCGCGCACCCGGCGCCTGCGCTTCCTCGCCGGCCAGTTCCTGACGCTCGGCCGCGACGACCTGCCGGCCCGCGAGTGCGCCATCGCCAGCTGCCCATGCGATGACATGAACCTGCAGTTCCATATTCCGGTCACGGCCGGCGACCCGTTCAGTGACTGGCTCGGCACGCTGAAGCCCAACGTCGGACTGACCATCCGCGGGCCAAACGGCGACTTCACGCTCGACGAGGATTCGCCGCGTTCGCTGGTATTCATCGCCGTCAACGCCGGCTTCGGCCCGGTGAAGAGCCTGATCGAGCATGCCATGGCCCTCGATATCGCCGAGACCATCGACCTGTTCTGGATCATCACACCCGGGAACAGTCATTACCTGGGCAACCTGTGCCGGTCCTGGGACGATGCGCTCGACAATTTCACCTATCACCCGCTCGCGGCAAGCGCGACGCAGCCGGTCGAGACGCTGTTGCCCGCCATCCTGGGGCGACTGGAAGACGCCGGCAGCCGGGACTTTTACGTCTGCACGCCGTCGCCGCTGCTCGATGCGCTTGAGGGTTTCCTGCGCACCAGCGGCATCCCGGCGCCGCAGATCCGCATGGAACCGGTGCGCCAGGGCACGTCGACCTGATCCCTGTCAGGCACCGCTTTTACTCGCAGACGCGGTCCGCGCCTACTTGACGATCTTGAGAGAGGGACGTTTGCCGGATGGCGGTTCGCTTGGCGACGGGGAACTGCCACCATCGTGGTCACTGAACACCATGCCGCGACCGTTCTCCTTGGCGTAGATGGCCAGCACCGCGTCGACCGGCACATACACATCCGTCGCGATGCCGCCGAAACGCGCCCGGAAGGCGATGGCGTCGTTACCCAAGGTCAGGCCCTCGACGGCGGCCGGGCTGATATTGAGCACGATCTTGCCGTTCTGCCCGTGCTGGGCCGGGATATCGACCCCTTCACCCTCGATATCCACCAGCAGGTGCGGGGTCATTTCATTGTCCAGGATCCATTCGTGGATGGCACGGACAAGGTAGGGACGACTGCTGTTCATGGGCAAGACAATACTAGAACCCATGCCATTATGCCACGCGGCCCGCGCGGCATAACGGTGCAGGCAACCGCTGACCAGCCCGGTTAGCGTGCGGCGGCACGCACGGGCCGGGCGCGCAGCGTCGTTCAGTCGCGCATTTCCCGCTCGACCTCGGACAGGCTTTCCTTGAACGATTCGCGTGCGAACATCCGTTCTGCATAGTCGAGCACGGGCTTGGCCTGGCGCGGGAGGTCGATCCCGTAATGCTTGATACGCCACAGGATCGGCAGGATGCTCGCGTCCACCAGCGAGAATTCGTCGCTCAGGAAATACGGCTTCGCGGCAAACACCTCGGCGCTCGAGGTCAGGCTGTCGCGCAGCTGCTTGCGTGCCTTGGCCGCGGTCTTCTCGCCCTTGGACTCCAGCGCCGGCACCAGGCCGTACCAGTCCTGCTCGATGCGGTACAGCGCCAGCCGGGTACGCGCGCGTGACACCGGATCGACCGGCATCAGCGGCGGATGCGGAAAGCGCTCGTCGAGGTACTCCATGATCGCGCGCGGGTCGTAGAGGACCAGTTCGCGATCGACCAGGGTCGGCACGGTGTTGTAGGGATTCAGGTCGATCAGGTCCTCGGGCTTGTTGTTGTCGACCTCGACGATCTCGACGGTAATGCCCTTCTCGGCCAGCACCACGCGAACCCGGTGACTCTGCGGACAGCTGGCAGACGAAAAAAGACTCATCACGGAACGCCGGTTCGCTACGAGTGCCATATTGTGTATCCCCTTGAAAATGGAGTCACCCTCGCTTGCGTGGCTCAATGCACGTCTTTCCAGAATTCACGCTTCATCAGGTAGGCCAGCACCAGGAAGAGCAGCAGGAACATGATGACCTTCACGCCCAGCGTCTTGCGCTCATGCTTGGCGGGCTCACCCATGTAGTCGAGGAAGTTGACCAGATCGCGGATCGCGCGGTCGTATTCCTTGGGCGTCAGCTTACCCGGTTCGACGAGTTCGAGCGTGACATCCTTGGTCTCGGTACCGTCCTCGTTCTTGACGGTGTGGATCTTGGCCTCCTGCCAGCCCTGCAGCTCCCACAGCACGTGCGGCATGCCGACATCCGGAAACACCAGGTTGTTGACGCCGGTGATCTTCGTCTTGTCGAGATAGAAGCTGCGCATGTAACTGTACAGCCAGTCCACCCCGCGCGATCGCGCGATCACGCTGAGGTCCGGCGGCACGGTGCCGAACCACTCCTTTTCGTCTTCCGGGTGGGTCGCAACCGTCATCAGCTCGCCCACCTTGCCGCCGTTGAAGACCAGGTTCTCGGCCACCAGCTTCTCCTTGATGCCGAGGTCCTTGCCGATGCGCTCGAAGCGCATCAGGGCCGCCGAATGGCAGCTCAGGCAGTAGTTCACGAACAGACGCGCACCGCGCTGCAGCGAGGCGGTGTTGTTCGGATCGATGTTTGCCTCTTCCAGATGGGCGTGCTCCGCAGCCATCGCGGCCCAGGCCGGCGCCAGCAGTAACAGTACGGCAATCAGTTGCTTTTTCATGATGTCACCCTGTCAGGTACCGGTTTGGTCTTGTCCATTTTCGTGTAAATGGGCATCAGGAAGAAGAACGCGAAGTACACGATCGTGCAGATCCGCGCAATCAGGGTCTTCACTTCCGAGGGCTGTTCCATACCGAGCCAGCCCAGGATGACGAAGCTGACCACGAACAGCGCGAGCCAGACCTTGTAGACCGTACCGCGATAGCGGATCGACTTGACCGGGCTGCGGTCCAGCCAGGGCATGAAGAACAGCACCACGATGGCAACGCCCATGGCCAGCACGCCCGGGAAGGCGGAACCGCCGACCGAGGGCACCGCGCGCAGGATGGCGTAGAACGGGGTGAAATACCACAGCGGCGCGATGTGCTCGGGTGTCTTGAGCGGGTCGGCCGGGATGAAGTTGTTCGCCTCCAGGAAGTAACCGTTCATCTCCGGCAGGAAGAACACCACGATGGAGAAGAAGATCAGGAACACGACCACGCCCACGATATCCTTGACCGTGTAGTAGGGATGGAACGGTATGCCGTCCAGCGGAATGCCGTTGGCATCCTTGTTCTGCTTGATCTCGACACCGTCCGGATTGTTGGAGCCGACCTCGTGCAGCGCCAGGATATGCAGCACGACCAGCGCCAGCAGCACGATCGGCACCGCAATCACGTGGAAGGCGAAAAAGCGGTTCAGGGTGGCGTCGGCGACGACGTAGTCACCGCGGATCCACAGGGCGACGGATTCGCCGATGCCCGGGATGGCGCCGAACAGGTTGATGATCACCTGCGCACCCCAGTAGGACATCTGACCCCAGGGCAGCAGGTAGCCCATGAAGGCCTCGGCCATCAGGGCGACGTAGATGATCATGCCGAAGATCCAGATCAGTTCGCGCGGCTTCTTGTAGGAACCGTAGATCAGGCCGCGGAACATATGCAGGTACACCACGACGAAGAAGGCCGAGGCGCCGGTCGAGTGCATGTAGCGGATCAGCCAGCCCCAGTTCACGTCGCGCATGATGTACTCGACGGAGTTGAAGGCCAGGTTTGCGTCGGGCTTGTAGTTCATGGTCAGCCAGATGCCGGTCAGGATCTGCATCACCAGCACCATCAGCGCCAGCGAACCGAAGAAGTACCAGAAGTTGAAGTTCTTCGGTGCGTAATACCGGGCCAGGTGGTCGTACCACATGCTGCTGAGCGGGAAACGCGCATCGATCCAGCCCAGCAGGCCGCCCTGCCATTTTTCACTCGTATTGCCAGCCATTATGCGGTCTCCTCGTCTTCACCGATCAGGATTTCGGTTTCACTCAGGTAACGGTAGGGCGGGACCGGCAGGTTCTTCGGCGCCGGCATGCCCTTGAACACGCGTCCGGCGAAATCGAAACGGGAACCATGACACGGACAGAAGAACCCGCCCGGCCAGTCCGGACCCAGGTCGGCCGGCGCCACGTCGGGACGGTAGGTCGGCGAGCAGCCCAGGTGGGTACAGATACCGATCAGCACCAGGTATTCCGGCTTGATCGAACGCCATTCATTCTGCGCGTAAGCCGGCTGCTGCGGCAGCTCCGAGGCAGGATCGGCCAGCCGGGAATCCAGACTCGGCAGCCGGTCGAGGTCCGCCTGGGTGCGGTTGACGATCCACACCGGCTTGCCGCGCCACTTGACGCGGATCATCTGGCCCGGTTCCAGCTTGCTGATATCGGCCCGGACCGGGGCGCCGGCCGCGCGCGCCTTCGCACTGGGCTGCATGGAGGAAATGAAAGGTACCAGTACAAAGCCGGTCCCCACCGCACCCACGACCGTGGTGGCCGCGGTCAGGAATCGACGCCTGCCGGAATTGGTGTCCTCGCCACTCATAGGGGCATTCTCCAGAGTTTTAATAAATTCAGTGAGTTATCTGCACCCTGCGGCCCGACGCCGGCACAGGACGCACAACAATCATTTCGGAATATTCTGAATTGTTTCAGGCAGATTCCAAGGGCCGTATAGGATGGTCGAAGTACCTGCCAAGGTCAAGCGGAATGCGGGCCAGTAACGCTGGCGCAGCCCCTGGGCAAGCGCCCCCCTGCCCGGTCAGACGGGGTTGTCGATATCGATGAACCGGTGGTGCAGACCGAACCGCCCGGCCAGGTGTTCACCCAGCGCGCAGGCGCCGAAACGTTCCGTGGCATGATGCCCGGCCGCGAAGTAGTGGATCCCCGTCTCGCGCGCCACATGCACGGTCTGCTCGGAGACCTCGCCGCTGACGAAGGCGTCCAGTCCGCGCGCGGCCGCGGCCGTGATGTAGGACTGGGCCGCGCCGGTACACCAGCCGATGCGCTCGATCTGCGGCGCGCTGCCCGCGATGTGCAGGGGCGAGCGTCCGAGCGAGCTCTCCAGGTATTCGCAGAAGCCGGCGGCGTCCAGCGGCCGCGCCAGGCTGCCGTACTGCGCCAGCTGCAGTCCGCCGTCGTCACCGAAGCAACCTGCCGGCTCCAGGCCCAGCACCCGCGCCAGCTGGGTGTTGTTGCCGAACTCCGGATGCGCATCGAGCGGCAGGTGATAGGCCAGCAGGCTGATGTCGGCGTCGAGCAGCAGCTTGAGCCGGCGCCGCAGCATGCCGGTCACGCAGGGCGAGTCACCTTTCCAGAACCAGCCATGGTGCACCAGCAGGGCATCCGCCCCGGCTGCAGCTGCCGCCTCGATCAGCGCGAGGCTGGCGCTCACCCCGCTCACCAGCAGGCCCACCTCTGCCCTGCCCTCCACCTGCAGACCGTTCGGGCAATAGTCCGTGAAGCTGGTCACGTTCAGCAGTTCGTTCGTATAATCAACCAGTTCTTTCAGTGCTACCATCGTGATATGTCCCGTACCGGGGGCCGGCCTGTGTTGAGCGACATGCCGGCCAAGGGTAACCGACCTATGCCATTTCGCAAGAGCGCCCAGTTCATCCTGCAGACCGTCGTCATCGGGCTGGCGGCCGCGTTCGTCTATGTCCTGCTGATCGAGCCGCAGCTGCTCAAACACGACGCCAATGTGGTGGAGGTCACCGAGACCCCGGCGACGCCGGCCCAGCTGCAGCCGCTGCCGGGCGCCGGCAGCGCCGGCCTGGGCTCCGGACCGGTCTCGTACGCGGACGCGGTCGCGCGGGCGGCACCGGCCGTGGTCAACGTCCACACCGCCAAGATCATCACCCGCAAGGTACACCCGCTGCTCGAAGACCCGATCTTCCAGCAGTTCTTCGGCGATCGATTCACGCAATCGCGCCGGGAGATCCAGACCAGCCTCGGTTCCGGCGTGCTGATCAGCAAGCAGGGTTACATCCTGACCAACAACCATGTGATCGAGGGCGCCGACGAGATTCAGGTGCTGCTTGCGGACGGACGCCGCATGCAGGCCACGGTGGTCGGCACCGATGCCGACACTGACGTGGCCGTGCTGCACATCAGCGCCGACAACCTGCCGGCCATCGTCATCGGCGATTCCAGACGCCTGCGCGTGGGCGACGTGGCGCTGGCCATCGGCAATCCCTTCGGCGTCGGCCAGACCGTGACCTTCGGCATCATCAGCGCGACCGGCCGCGACCACCTCGGCATCAACGCCTACGAGGAATTCATCCAGACCGACGCAGCGATCAATCCCGGCAACTCGGGCGGCGCGCTGATCAATGCCAGCGGCGAGCTGATCGGCATCAATTCCGCCATCTACAGCCGCACGGGCGGATCGCAGGGCATCGGCTTCGCCATCCCCATCAGCCTTGCCAAGGGCGTCATGACGCAGATCATCGAGCAGGGCCATGTCGTGCGCGGCTGGCTGGGTATCGAGGCACAGGACCTGACCGAACAGCTGGCGGAATCCTTCGGCCTGTCCAGCCTGCAGGGTGTGCTGATCTCCGGCGTGCTGCGCGATGGCCCGGCAGACCAGGCCGGCCTGCTCCCCGGCGATGTCGTGACCACCATCAACGGCCGCGCGGTCAACGACAGCAGCGCGGCGATGAAGGTCATCTCCGAACAGCAGCCGGACTCGGTGATCGTGCTGGGCGGCGTGCGCGAGGGCAAGCCCGTCTATCTCAAGGTACGGGTGCAGCAGCGCCCGCGCCAGGCGGGGCTGGGCAACTAGCGCACCGACGTCGACAGCGCAGACAACAAGCCTGTCTCGCGCCACGACGACAGGGATGCAGGAGGCAGCGCAATGCAGGGAGCCATTGCAGAAGACGCATTGGCGCGGACGAAACCCGTGCCACGGACGGCACAGAGAACACGGTGTTTTTAGAACCTATCTCAAAATTGGCACAAGTGTTCTTACATCGTCATGCCCGCGCAGGCGGGCATCCAGAAACCACGCGAAATACGGGATTCCGGCCTGCGCCGGAATGACGACAAACATGGTCGCCGCAGGATTTTCCAATTTTGAGAGAGGTTCTAATATATTTGCCGCGGCGCCTCATGCCGGCAGCACCGGCAAATCTCATGAAGTTGCCCGGCCTTGAAAAATTGCTGGTGCGCTGCCGTGTTCCCGGACGGACCTGAATTGACACTGTGTTGTCTCTGCCCTCTGTGGCGAATATATATTCATTTTCTTCGCGCCTTTGCGTCCTGGCGCGCACAGGCTTTTTCTGCTGTCACAGCAACCCGCCGAGCGCGGCGAGGAAGGCCGCGTTCTCCTCCGGCCGGCCCACGGTCACGCGCAGGCAGTCGCGCAGTGCGGGCGCCGAACCGTCCAGGTTCTTGATCAGGATCCCGGCCTGTTGCAGGCCTGTAAAGACGGCGCCGGCACGTCCGGCCGGTACACGGAACAGGATGAAGTTGGCCTCGCTCGGATACACCGTCAGCGCCGCAAAACCGTGCAAGCCGGCTGCGAGTTCCGCACGCGCGGCGCGGATCTGCGCGGCCTGCGCGTCGAACACGTCGCGGTGCGCCAGGGCCAGTGCGCCGGTCGCCTGGTTCAGCGTACCGATGTTGTATGGCAGGCGGGTCTTGTCGATTTGCGCGATCCATTCCGGATGACCGGCCAGCAGGCCCAGCCGCAGACCGGCGAGCCCGAGCTTGGAGACGGTGCGCAGTACCAGCAGGTTGTCATGGCGGCCGAGTTCCGCCATGAAGCTCGCGCTGGTAAACGGGGCGTAGGCCTCGTCCACCACGACCAGCCCGGTGGCGGTCTCGAGTAGCGCGCGGATGACGGCGGCATCGAACAGGTTGCCGGTCGGATTGTTGGGGTAGGCCAGGAAGGTCACCGCCGGCTGCAGCGTCGCGACAGCATCCAGGACCGCTTCCCGGGCCAGCGCGAAGTCTGGCGCCAGCGGCACGCCACTGAATTCCAGTCCCGCCACGGTCGCGATCTGCCGGTACATGACGAAGGTCGGTTCCGGCGCCAGGATGACGCGGCCCGGCCCTGCCACGGTCTGGACGATCATCTGGATCAGCTCATCCGAACCGTTGCCGAGCATGACCCCGGCCGTTGCCGGCACCCCCATGGCGGCACGCAGCGCGGCCTGCAGCTCCCCCGCCGCGGGATCGGGGTAGCGGTTCAGCTCGAGGTCGCGCAATGCGTCGAGCCACGCCGCGCGCAGTTCGTCCGGCCATGGCCACGGGTTTTCCATGGCGTCGAGCTTGATCATGCCCGTCGCCGGTGGCACGTGGTAGGCGTGCATGGCCTGGATTTCCGGACGTACCAGTCTGGTTATCTTGTCTTGAAGGGACACAGTTAGTTTCTCGATCGATCAGTATTATCTAAATTTCAATTCTTGAATTCTCATTTCGCCCTGTCGGGCGAGATACTTTCTCTTGCGTGCCCAAGAGAAAGTACCCAAAGAGAAGGGCACCCGCTGGCCGCGCCGGCTGTGCCGGTGCCCTGCGTTCCTCGCCCGGCCGGGGCGTGCACAACTCGGAGCCGGAGCGGGATGTTGATCCCGCTCCGGCTTGCCTCGGACAGGGTGCGCGCCAATATCCCGGCCGGGCTGCGGTACTCGGCGCGGCCGACGGGACCGGGGTGGCAGTAACAGCCCCGTCAGGCGTAGCCGAGCAGCGCAACCGGTTCGGGATTGAGCGAGCCGCCGTGTCGAGCTGGATTTGCGAGCCGGCAGGCGCGGCAAATCCTGCGAGTTCGGCGAGCGCCCGAACCGGCGAGCAGCGCAGGTAACCCGGTAAGTCAGCAAAGCTGACTTACCGGGCAAGCCTCCGGGCCGCCTTTCTTTTGGGTACTTTTCTTTGGCGGCGCAAAGAAAAGTACCTCGCCCGACAGGGCGAAACCTGGCAGACATCCGGAATTCTGGACTGTGAACAGGGATCTTGTCAGCCAGGATTCCCTGTTCGACAATTTTAATCAATCCCTGTCAAGGATACGCACTTCCGCCGAGCGCGCATGCGCGGTCAGCCCCTCGCCGTGGGCGAGTACGGCGGCGGTCCTACCCAGCGTGCTGGCGCCCGCGGGCGAGCACTGGATCAGGCTGGAACGCTTCTGGAAATCGTACACCCCCAGCGGCGAGGAGAACCGCGCGGTACGCGAGGTCGGCAGTACGTGGTTCGGCCCGGCACAGTAATCGCCCAGCACCTCGGCCGTGTAACGACCCATGAAGATCGCCCCGGCGTGACGGATGCGCGCGGCCACGGCCTGCGGCTCCGCCACCGACAGTTCCAGATGTTCGGGCGCGACCCGGTTGGCGACCTCGATCGCCTCGTCCAGATCGCGCACCTGGATCAGGGCGCCCTGCCGCGCGAGCGCGGCCTCGATGATGGCCGCGCGCGGCATCTCCGGCAGCAGACCTTCGATGCGCTCCGCCACCCGGTCGAGAAAGGCGCCGTCCGGACTGACCAGGATGGCCTGCGCGTCCTCGTCGTGCTCGGCCTGGGAGAACAGGTCCACCGCGATCCAGTCCGGATCGGTCTGCCCGTCGCAGATCACGAGTATCTCCGAGGGCCCCGCGATCATGTCGATACCGACCTTGCCGAATACCATGCGCTTGGCCGCGGCAACATAGGCATTGCCCGGCCCCACGATCTTGTCCACCGCCGGCACGGTTTCCGTGCCGTAGGCGAGCGCGGCCACGGCCTGCGCGCCGCCGATGGCGAACACCCGATCGACGCCGGCGATGTGCGCCGCGGCCAGCACCATGGCGTTGACCTCGCCGCCCGGTGTCGGCACGACCATGATCAGTTCTGTCACACCGGCGACCTTGGCGGGTATGGCGTTCATGAGGACGGAAGACGGATAGGCGGCCTTGCCGCCCGGCACATACAGCCCGACCCGGTCCATGGGCGTGACCTGCTGCCCAAGCAGCGTACCGTCCGCCTCGGTGTACGACCAGGATTCGAGCTTCTGGCGTTCAGCGTAGGCGCGCACGCGTGCGGCCGCGGTCTCCAGCGCCGCACGCCGTTCCGCGCCGATGGTATCGACGGCGGCGGCACAGGCGGCCCGTGGCAGTTCCAGGCCGGCGCCGGCACTGCGCCGGTCGAAGCGTTCGGTGTACTCGACCAGCGCCGCATCGCCGCGCGTGCGCACCGCCGTGATGATCTCGCGCACCACGGCCTCGACCCGGAGATCGGCCGATTGTTCCCAGTCGAGCAGTGCCCCGAGTTCGGCCGCGAAGCCGCCGGCGCGCGAATCGAGTCGCCTGATGGCCACCATGTCAGCGCCCGTCGGCCCCGACTGCGGCGCGCAGGCGCCTGATGAAATCGCTGATACGCCCATGCTTCATCTTCATGGATGCCTTGTTCACGACCAGCCGCGAGCTGATGTCCGCGATGTGCTCCAGCGGAACCAGACCGTTCGCCTTGAGGGTATTGCCGGTATCCACCACATCGACGATGCGGTCGGCCAGACCCACCAACGGCGCCAGTTCCATGGAACCATAGAGCTTGATGATCTCCACCTGTTCCTGGCGGTCGGCGTAGAAGCGGCGCGTACTGTGCACGTACTTGGTGGCGATGCGCATGCGCCGGCGCGCCGGGCCGGCCCCGGTCGGCCCCGCGACCATCAGCCGGCAGCGTGCGATCCGGAGATCGAGCGGCTCGTACAGGCCATCGCCGCCATGCTCCATGAGCACGTCCTTGCCGGCCACCCCCATGTCGGCGGCGCCGTAACCGACGTAGGTCGGTACGTCCGCGGCGCGGATGATCACCAGCTTCACGTCGTCCTGGTTGGTGTCCAGGATGAGCTTGCGGCTGGTCTCCGGATCGTCGACCGGCACCACGCCTGCCGCTTCCAGCAGCGGCAGGGTTTCCTTGAAGATGCGCCCCTTGGACAGGGCGATGGTCAGCGCGGTATTCATGGATGGCAAGTTTCCGGCAGTTACGGCCGGTTTACAAGCGCAGCGGCGGCAGCAGCCGCGGTTCAGTCCGGGACGCGGCGGATATCGGCGCCGAGTTGGGCGAGTTTTTCCTCGATGCGCTCGTAGCCGCGGTCGATGTGGTAGATGCGGTCGATGACGGTCTCGCCGTCCGCGACCAGACCCGCCAGCACCAGGCTGGCCGAGGCACGCAGATCGGTCGCCATCACCGGCGCGCCGGTCAGACGCGGCACACCGGAGCTGATGGCGGTATTGCCCTCCAGCCGGATGTTCGCACCCATGCGCTGCATCTCCTGCACATGCATGAAGCGGTTCTCGAACACGGTTTCGGTGATGGTGCCGGCGCCCTCGGCGACGGCATTGAGCGCGGTGAACTGCGCCTGCATGTCGGTCGGGAACGCCGGATAGGGCGCAGTGTGCACGTGCACCGCCTGCGGCCGGCGGCCGTGCATGTCCAGCGCGATCCAGTCCGCCCCGCTCTCGATCTCGGCGCCGGCTTCGCGCAGGGTCTGCAGCACGGCGTCCATGATGTCAGGACGCGTATCCTTGAGTTTCACCCGCCCGCCGGTGATCGCCGCGGCGACCAGGAAGGTGCCGGTTTCGATTCGATCCGGCAGCACGCTGTACTCGGTACCGGTCAGCCGCTCGACGCCCTCGATGGTGATGGTATCGGTACCGGCACCGCTGACCTTCGCTCCCATGGCGTTCAGGCAGTGCGCGAGATCGACCACCTCGGGTTCGCGCGCGGCATTTTCGATATAGGTGACGCCGTCGGCCAGCGTGGCCGCCATCATCAGGTTCTCGGTACCGGTCACGGTAACGAGGTCCATCACCAGGCGTGCGCCCCGCAGGCGCTCGACCCGTGCCTTGATATAGCCGTTCTCGACCGTGATCTTCGCGCCCATTGCCTGCAGGCCCTTGATGTGCAGGTTCACCGGGCGTGAACCGATGGCGCAGCCGCCCGGCAGCGAGACATCGGCACTGCCGAAGCGCGACAGCATCGGTCCGAGCACCAGGATGGACGAACGCATGGTGCGCACCAGTTCGTAAGGCGCATACAGCGAATTGATCGCACGCGCGTCCACCTCGATATCCATCCGCTCGTTTACCGTCAGGTGCACGCCCATGTGGCCGAGCAGCTCCATGGTGGTGGTGACATCGTGCAGGTGGGGAATATTGCGGATGACGACGGGCGCGTCTGCCAGCAGGGTGGCAGCCATGATCGGCAGTACGGCGTTCTTTGCCCCGGAGATGCGGATCTCGCCGTCCAGCGCGGTGCCGCCCTTGATGATCAGCTTGTCCACGGCGCTGCAGTCCGGCCGGTCACTGGATGCGGCGCTGGCTGCGCCACTGTTCCGGGGTATAGGTCCGCAATGCAAGCGCGTGGATCTCCCCGCCCATGCGGTCGCCCAGGGTGGCGTATACCAGCTGATGCTGCTTGACCAGGTTGCAGTCTGCGAAGCGCTCGCTGATCACGGTGGCCTCGAAGTGGTCGCCCTCCCCCTTAACCATGACCTCCGCGCCGGGTATGCCGGCCCGGATCAGCGCCTCGAGTTCCTTGTTCTGCATGACTGCTACCCCGTTGAATGACTACCAAACCGCGGCGCGGGCGCACGGCTGCCGCCCGCTCCGTCCATCCTGCTAATGCGAAAGCGGGAGTATTTCTTCCAGCCCGCATACGCGGGCGATCAGCATCAGCTGCTCGGGCACGTTGACGAAACTGATGCTCGCCCCTGCGCGCTCCGCCCGGCGCAGCCACTCCAGCAGCAGCGCCAAACCCGCGCTGTCCGCGCGGGTCACGCCCGCGAGGTCCACCCGGATCGCGCCGCTGCCCGCGGTCCAGGTCCGCGCACGCGCGAGGACCTCGGGCACGGTGGTGAAATCCAGCTCGCCCTGCAGCAGCCAGTCGCCGCCGCCACGTTCGGTAAACTCCGCCGCCGGCATGTCAGGAGCTGTTCTTCCGCGCCAGCTGGTCGATCAGGCTGTCCATCCCCTGTTCGCGGATGATGTTGCCGAACGAGGAACGGTAGTTGGTGACCAGGCTGACCCCGCTGATGGCGACATCGTAGACCTTCCAGCCGTCCCGGCTGCGGTACATGGAATACGAGATGGGGATGGTCGAGCCGGCCTGCTCGATCTCGGTCCGCACCGTCACGGTCGGCGCGGAGACGTCGCCCGCGAACGGCAGGTATACGATCTTTTCATCCGCGTAATCCAGCAGGGCCTGGCCGTAGGTACGCACGAGCAGGTTGCGGAACTGCTCCACGAAACGCGTGCGCTGGTCGGGCGTCGCCGTGCGCCAGTTCTTGCCCAGCACCCACTGGCTCATGCGCTCGAAATCGAAGTACGGCAGCACGATGGTGGACACCAGGTCGTACAGGCGTCCCGAGTCCCTGCTGATGGTGGGGCGCTCGCTTTTCAGGGCTGCCAGCATGCGTGAGGAGGTGTCCTCCACCAGCTCCTGGGGCGTGATGTCGCTCCCCGCGACTGCCTGGGCGCAGCCCAGCACGGCGCCAAGCAGCGCCAGCAGCAGACCCGAACGCTTCACTGTGAATGAATGATGCATGTCACTTCGACTCCGCGGCCGGGGCCGGGTTCAGCTGCGGCTCCGGCTGGGCGGCCGCCTGTTCGGGCTTTTTCCCCGCCGCATTGTACAGGAACTGGCCGATTATCTGCTCCATGACGAGCGCGGACTGGGTCAGCTGGATGCGGCTGCCATCCTCCAGGTTGGTCATGGAGCCGCCCGGCTCCAGGGCAACGTACTGCTCTCCCAGCAGGCCGGCGGTGAAGATGCTGGCCGAGGTGTCTTCCGGAAATCCGTTGTAGCGCGCCTCGATCTTGAGGGATACCACGGCCTCGAAGGTTTGGAAGTCGTAGTCGATGCCCTCGACCCGGCCGACCCGCACCCCGGATACCGTGACCGGGGCGCGCACCTTGAGACCGCCGATATTCTGGAAGCTGGCCGTGACCACATAGCCGTCGTTGTTACCGAGCGTGCTGAGATTGCTGACCTGCATGGCCAGCATGAACAGGGCCGCCATGCCGCAGGCGACGAACAACCCGACGCCGATCTCTACAGTTCTGGTATTCACTTCATCTAGTCTCCAAACATCAGTGCGGTCAGCACGAAGTCCAGCCCCAGCACGGCCAGCGCCGTATGCACCACCGTGCGGGTCGTCGCGCCGCTCACGCCTTCCGCCGTCGGCACGGCATCGTAACCTTCGAACAGGGCGATCCAGCCGGCGATGAAGCCGAACACGATACTCTTGATGACACCGTTGAGGATGTCGTCGTATACATCCACCTTGTCCTGCATCTGCGACCAGAACGCGCCGTCGTCTACGCCCAGCAGTCCGACACCGACGAAATGGCCGCCATAGACACCGACCGCGCTGAAGATCGCCGCGAGCAGGGGCATGCACAGGAACGTCGCCAGGAAGCGCGGCGCGATCACGCGCTGCACCGGGTCGACCGCCATCATCTCCATGCCGGACAGCTGCTCGGTGGCCTTCATCAGGCCGATCTCCGCCGCCAGCGCCGAACCGGCGCGCCCGGCGAACAGCAGCGCGGCCACCACCGGGCCGAGTTCGCGCACCAGCGACAGGGCCACGAGCACACCGAGCGACTCCTCGGCTCCGAAATCGACCAGGGTATTATAACCCTGCAATCCCATGACCATACCCACGAACAGTCCGGAGACCACGATGATCACCAGGGTGAGTACGCCGACGGAATACATCTGTTTCACCAGCAGCACCGGACGCAGCAGCATGCCCGGCATGCTGGCCAGGATCTGCAGCAGGAACAGGTGCCCGCGGCCGAGGCGCTCGAAGAAGCCCAGCGTCCGGTGACCCAGCCGTTGCAGCGATTTCAGCATCAGGCCTGCCCTCCGCCGATCAGGTCCTCGCGGAAGCCCGGTGCAGGATAATGGAATGCCACCGGCCCGTCCGGTTCGCCATGCAGGAACTGCCGGGTCCATTCGGATTGCGATTGCCACAGGTCGTCCGGCCTGCCGTGGTCCATCACCCGGCCGTTTGAAAGCAGGTAGGCGTAGTCGGCAATGGCGCTGGTCTCGCGAACGTCGTGCGAGACCACGATACTGGTCAGGCCGAGTGCGTCGTTGAGTTCACGGATCAGCTTGACGAGGATGCCCATGGAAATCGGATCCTGGCCGGTAAAGGGTTCATCGTACATGACCATCAGCGGATCCAGCGCGATCGCGCGCGCCAGGGCCACGCGGCGCGCCATGCCGCCCGAAAGTTCGCTGGGCATGAGCCCGGCCGCACCGCGCAGGCCGACCGCCTGCAGCTTCATCAGCACCAGGTCGCGCACCAACGCCTCGGGCAGTCGGGTATGCTCGCGGATCGGGAATGCGACGTTGTCGAACACGCTGATGTCCGTCAGCAGCGCCCCGGTCTGGAACAGCATGCCCATGCGCTTGCGCAGACGATAGAGTTCGGGACGGCCGAGGGCCGCCACCTCCAGGCCCTGCACGCGAATGGAACCCGACAGCGGCTGCAACTGCCCGCCGATCAGCTTCAGCAACGTGGTTTTGCCGGTGCCGCTCGGTCCCATGATGGCGGTGACGGTGCCCGGCCGGATGTCGAGGTCCACGCCGTCGAAGATCATCCGTGCGCCACGGGCAAAGCGCAGACCGCGTATCTGGACAACTGGCTCCGACATGGTTCCTGTTCCGTGCTCGGATAAAAGGTCGACATTATGTACAGGCAGGTCGCCGGATTACAAACCGAGATTCCTGCCGCCTGCCACGGTGTGTATCATCACGGGTCTTCGCCCAACAGGTCCCCCGTCTGATGAAGCACGCATTATCGGCCCGCCCGCGGGATACCCGCAAGCAGATTCCGGGGCCCTGTGCGCCGCAGCATCGACCCGCGTCAGGTAACCGTTGTGTGGACTGAACTGCTCGCCATCGTGGCCGGCTTCGGCCTGCTGGGCTGGAGCGCGGGGCGGCTCGTCGAGGGCGCCAGCGCGATCGCGTGGCATCTGGATATCCCGCCGCTGGTGATCGGTCTGACCGTGGTCAGCATCGGCACCTCGGCCCCGGAGATCGTGTTTTCCGGCATCGCGGCCTGGCAGGGCAACGCCGGCCTCGCGGTGGGCAATGCGCTGGGCTCGAATATCGTCAACACCACCCTGATTCTCGGCGCCGGCGCACTCATCCAGCCCCTGCGCGTGCATTCCAGCATCATCCGCCGCGAACTGCCGGTCATGGTGCTGGTCATGGGCTACACCTACGCCCTGCTCGTCGACGGCGTGCTCGGCCGCCTCGACGGCGTGGCGTTGCTGACCGGTATGGTCGTCATGCTGTACTGGATCGTCCGTGTCGGCATGCGCGGTCAGGCCGCGCGCGACCCGATCGGCAGCGAGTACGCCCATGAGCTGCCGACGGATATCGGGCGCGGGCGGGCGGTGCTGCTGGTGACGGTCGGTCTGCTGGTGCTGCTCGGGAGTTCGCGCCTGCTGGTCTGGGGTGCGGCCGCGCTGGCGACGCGCTTCGGCGTCAGTGACCTGATCATCGGCCTGACGATCGCCGCGCTCGGCACCAGCCTGCCGGAACTGGCCGCCACGGTGATGAGCGCGCTCAGGAACGAGCACGACATCGCACTCGGCAACATCATCGGTTCCAATATATTCAACCTGCTCGCGGTACTCGGCCTCGCCGGGCTGATCCGGCCGGAACCGCTCGAGACCGCGGTGCTGACACGCGATTATCCCTGCATGGTGGGCACGACGCTCGCCATGTTCTTCATGGCCTACGGTTTTCGCGGTCCCGGCCGGCTCAGCCGGGCCGAAGGCGTGCTGCTGCTGTGCGCCTATGGCGCCTACCAGACCCTGTTATACTTCACCGGAACCTGAACCGGACGCGCGGGACGCCCTGGCACCCATGAACGACAACAAGCTGCAGGATCTCGCCCTGGCGGTGATCGACACCGAGGCACGCGCCATTGAGCGGCTCGGCGAGGAAATCCGCAAGCCCTCGTTCACACAGGCCTGTCACCTGATGCTCGAATGCCACGGGCGGGTCGTGGTCACCGGCATGGGCAAATCCGGCCACATCGCCGGCAAGATCGCGGCGACCCTGGCCAGCACCGGCACGCCCGCCTTCTTCGTGCATCCCGGCGAAGCCAGCCACGGCGACCTGGGCATGATCACCACCAGCGACGTGGTACTGGCGCTGTCCAACTCCGGCGAAACCGCCGAGATCGTCACCATTCTGCCGCTGATCAAACGCCTCCAGGTGCCGCTGATCGCCATGACCGGCAACCCGCACTCGACCCTGGCGCTCGCCGCCACCGCCAGCATCAACGTGAGCGTGGAAAAGGAGGCCTGCCCGCTCGGCCTGGCGCCGACCGCCAGCACCACCGCGGCGCTGGCCATGGGCGACGCACTCGCGGTCGCGTTGCTGGAGACGCGCGGCTTCACCGCGGAGGACTTCGCGCGCTCGCATCCCGGCGGGACCCTGGGCCGGCGCCTGCTGCTGCTGATCGACGACCTGATGCACACCGGCGACGCCATCCCGCGCGTCACCGCGGACACCCTGCTCAGCGACGCACTGGTGGAAATGACCCGCAAGGGTCTGGGCATGACCGCAGTGGTGGACGCCGCCGGCAAGCTGCTCGGGGTGTTCACCGACGGCGACCTGCGCCGCACCATCGACCACCGCATCGACGTGCATAGCGCCCGGGTCAGCGAGGTCATGACCGCCCGCTGCAAGGCGGTGCACCCCGGCATGCTCGCCGCCGAGGCGCTGCAGATCATGGACGCGACCAAGATCAATGCCCTGCCCGTCATCAACGACGACCATGAACTGGTCGGCGCGCTCAACATGCACGACCTGCTGCGCGCCGGCGTGGTATAAATTGACCGCATGAAAGACATACTCGAAAAAGCCGCGCACGTCCGGCTCCTGATCTTCGACGTGGATGGCGTGCTCACCGACGGCACCCTGTTCGTCGGCGACGATGGCCAGGAATACAAGGCATTCCACTCGCGCGATGGCCACGGCATCAAGATGCTGCAGAAGCACGGGGTGATCGTCGGCATCATCACCGGCCGCACCTCGAAAGTCGTCGAGCACCGCATGGCGAACCTGGGCATCACCCACGTCTACCAGGGCAAGCTGGACAAGCTGCCGGCCTACGAGGAGCTGATCGACAAGCTGGGCATCAGCCCGCACGAGACGGCCTATGTCGGTGACGACGTGGTCGACCTCCCGGTCATGCGCCGCGTGGGACTGGCCATCGCCGTGCAGGATGCGCATCCGCTGGTGGTACGCCACTGTCACTGGCAGACACCCAGTGGCGGCGGGCGCGGCGCGGCGCGCGATGTCTGCGAGATGCTGCTGGAGGCACGTGGCGTGCTCAAACAGGAACTGGACAGCTACCTGTGAGCAGCGTCCGCAAGCTCATCCTGCTGCTGGTCGCGGTGCTCGTCATCGCCACCACCTGGCTCACCCGCCAGCAGGACGCCGGCGACGAGACGGCAGTGCGGACCGATCGCGGCCCGGACGCCTACGCCGACGACGTCCGCATCCAGGTCATGGACACGAACGGCCTGCCGGCCTACCACCTGCGTGCCGAGCATATCGCCTGGTATCCTGACAACGATCAACTGGCGCTGCAGCGCCCGCGCCTCGACGTCCACAGACCCGACGGCGCTCACTGGGAACTGCGCGCCGAACAGGGGCTGACAGGACGCGCCGGCGATCCGGTTTCCCTGACCGGCACTGTTATCATTCAGAAAGTTGCGGCCAATTCCGGCAGCGCTCTCAAGATCACGACCGCCGACGTCACCGTCATGTCAGACGCCCGCCTGGCACTGACCGAAGCGCCCGCCCTGGTGGAAGGTGCGGGCTACCGCTTCGAGGCGACGGGGCTGACGGCGGACTTCCGCGAGAACAGGCTGGAACTGCGTTCACAGGTACGGGGCCGGATCGATGCGCGCAGCTAATGCGACCCTGCGCGCCTGTGTCTGGCTGCTGACCCTGATGCCCTGCCTGGCCTGGGCGCTGGCCAGCGACCGCAACCAGCCGATCCAGATCGAGGCGGACCGCGCCACCCTGGACGAGAAGGCAGGACTGAGCGTCTACGAAGGCAACGTGGTCATGCAGCAGGGCACGCTGAAACTGCGCGGCAGGCGCATGGCCGTGCAGGTCCGCGACAATCAGGTGGAGAGCATCACCCTCGACGGTGCGCCGGCCAGTTTCATGCAGCGGCCCGACGGCGGCGCTACCGACCAGCATGCAGAGGCGGATCATATCGAGTACATCACCGCCGACCAGCAGCTGATCCTGCGCGGAAACGCCCAGATCCGCCAGTCCGACAAGGAACGGTTCAGCAGCAACCGCATCATCATCAACCTGCGCGACAACACGGTCAGCGCCGGCGGCAGCAGCAGCGGCAGCCGCGTGCGCATCACCCTGCAACCGGAAGCCGTCCCACCCGCGGCCCCGCCGGCGGACCCGGCGCAGTGAGCGTGCTGCAGACCTTCAGCCTGGGCAAGAACTACCAGTCGCGACGCGTCGTCGATGACGTCTCGCTCACCGTTGGCAGCGGCCAGGTCATCGGCCTGCTGGGGCCGAACGGCGCCGGCAAGACGACCTGCTTCTACATGATCGTGGGGATCATCCCCTGCAGCGAGGGCCGCATCGAACTCGACGGGACGGATCTGACCGGTCAGCCCATGCATGTCCGCGCACAGCACGGTCTCGGCTATCTGCCACAGGAGGCCTCGGTGTTCAGAAAGCTGTCGGTGGCGGATAACATCATGTCCATACTCGAGATCCGCAAGGACCTGGACGGACACGAACGCGGCGAGCAGCTGGAATCCCTGATGCACGAACTCCATATCGGCCATCTCGCCGAACAGCCCGGCATCAGCCTTTCCGGCGGGGAACGCCGCCGCGTGGAGATCGCACGCGCCCTGGCCGCGAATCCGCGTTTCGTCCTGCTCGACGAACCGTTCGCCGGCGTCGATCCGATCTCGGTCATCGATATCCAGCACATCATCGAGCATCTGTGCAGCCGCGACATCGGCGTGCTGATTACCGACCATAACGTGCGCGAGACCCTGGGCATCTGCGACCAGGCCTACATCCTGAGCGAAGGCCGGGTGATCTCGGCCGGCAGCCCGCAGAGCGTGCTGGCCGACCAGCGGGTACGCGAAGTCTATCTCGGCACCGAATTCCGCCTGTGAGCCTTCCCCTGTCCAACTGCCCGTCCTGCGGGCGGGCGGTGCCGGTGCCGCACCCGTCTGCAAGACCCCGCAACCGGTTGCCACGGTTACGTCAATTTGGCAGGTCGGCAGGCGCCGCGGCACGCTGGATATTGCCGGCATGGCATGGATCATGCACTATAATGATTCATAAAGGACCGGTATCACCGCGTGGCGACAAAACCGGAAAATCCATACCGGACTGCCCTTGTAAAATGCCAACAAAGACAAATGCTTGCACGCGATCATGGCCGCCCCAGCGCGGCGGGCGCAATGGACCCGTGCGGCGCTGGCAGCAGCAATCCTCCTGCAGGTACATGACAAAAGCGCAGTGCCCTGACAATTCATGAAGCAGTCCCTGCAACTCAAACTCGGCCAGAATCTGACCATGACCCCCCAGCTGCAGCAGGCTATCCGCCTGCTGCAGCTGTCCACGCTGGAACTGCAGACCGAGGTGCAGATGGCGCTGGAATCCAATCCGATGCTCGAACAGGACGATGGCAGCGGCGGCAGCGGCGACCTCGGCGAGCCGGTTACCGAATCCGGCAGTGCCGAGCACGAAACCACGGCGGGGAGCAACGGCGAGGCGGATGCCATCCCGGAAGAACTGCCGGTCGACAGTAACTGGGAGGACATCTTCGATACCGGTGCCACCAGCTACAGCGCCCCCGACACCAGTAACCGCGACTACTTGGATACGGTGACCGTCAGCGGTGAGAACCTCCACGACCACCTGCTCTGGCAACTGGAACTGTCCAGCTTTTCCGATACCGACCTGGCGATTGCCCACACCGTCATCGACGCTATCAACGAGGACGGCTACCTCAGCATCGGCGCCGAAGACATCCGCAAGTCGCTAGGCGCCGATTTCGAGGTGGATACGGACGAAATCGAGGCCGTCATCCACCGCGTCCAGCAGTTCGATCCGCTCGGGGTGGGTGCCCGGGACCTGCAGGAAAGCCTGCTGCTGCAGCTGCAGCAGTTCGCCGATGGCACCCCCTGGCTGCGCGAGGCACGCCTGCTGGTGCGCGATCATTTCGGCCTGTTGAGCAACCGTGACTACAACCGCATCAGCAGCAAGCTGAAACTGGGCAAGGACGACCTGCAGCAGGTGATCCAGCTGATCCAGTCACTGAATCCGCGGCCCGGCGCCGGCTACACGACGGCGGCGCCCGAATACATCGTCCCGGACGTGTACGTGTTCCGCAAGGACGGCAGCTGGCAGGTCGAACTGAATCCCGATTCGATCCCCAAGCTGCGCATCAATTCGATGTACGCGAACATGATCAAGCGCGGCAGCAACAGCTCGGACAACAACTACCTCAGGGACAACCTCCAGGAAGCACGCTGGTTCCTGAAAAGCCTGCAGAGTCGCCACGAAACCCTGCTCAAGGTCGCCAACTGCATCGTCGAGCGCCAGCACGGTTTTCTCGAGCATGGCGACGAGGCCATGCGTCCCATGGTGCTGCGCAGCATAGCCGAGGCCATCGGCATGCACGAGTCGACCGTTTCGCGCGTCACCACGCGCAAATACATGCATACTCCGCGCGGCATCTACGAATTCAAGTATTTCTTCTCCAGCCACGTCACCACGGAAACCGGCGGAGAATGTTCGGCCACGGCCATCCGGGCAATCATCAAGAAGCTGGTGGCCGCGGAAAACCCGGCGAAACCGCTCAGCGACAGCAAGATGGCCAGCGTCCTGGCCGATCAGGGTATCAACGTCGCCCGCCGCACCATTGCCAAGTACCGGGAATCGCTCTCGATATCGCCGTCCAACGAACGCAAACGCCTCACCTAGGCTCTACCGAACAAGGAGTGCAGTCATGCAAATCAGCCTGACCGGAAACCACGTCGAACTGACCGACCCCCTGCGCGAATACGTCAACACCAAGATGGAACGCCTCGAGCGCCATTTCGATATCGTGCGCGAAATCCACGTCGTCTTGAGCGTGGAAAAGCTGCGTCACAAGGCCGAAGCGACGGTGCACATCAACGGCAACAACCTGTTCGCCGACTCGGTCCAGGAGGATATGTACGCGGCCATCGACGCCCTGACCGACAAGCTCGACCGCCAGGTGAAAAAGCACAAGGAAAAGATGACCGATCATCATCGCAGCGAAGGCTCGATCTCCAAGGACCTGTAGTGTAACCGTGCACGCGCGCCATGACCGGGCAGACCGCCTGTCACACCCGACTCCCACACGATCATGAACATTACTTCCCTATTGACACCGGAACGCGTCGTCTGCTGTGACAACATCGCAAGCAAGAAGCGGCTGCTGGAACACCTGAGCGAACTGCTCGGCAACAGCGCGCCGCACCTGTCGCAGCAGGCGATCTTCGACGCGCTGGTAAACCGCGAGAAACTCGGCAGCACCGGACTCGGACGGGGTGTCGCCATCCCGCATGGCCGCATGGCCATGCTCGAGGAACCGGTATGCGCCTTCATCAAGGTGGAAAAGCCGGTCGATTTCGATGCCGCAGATGACCAGCCCGTGGATCTGGTGTTCTGCCTGCTGGTGCCGGAGGACTCGACCGAGGAACACCTGCAGGTCCTGTCCACGATCGCGGAAATCTTCAGCAACCCCGCCATGTGCAGCGCGCTGCGCGAATGCGACAGCGGTGAATGCATAATGCAGCAACTCTACCAGTGGGAACGCCAGCGCATTTCCGCATGAGCACAACGCTTGATGTCCGGACGCTGTATGACGACCTGGAGGAGAAGCTCGGGCTGAGATGGATTTGCGGCGCCGAATTCGAGCACAAGATCATTCACGCCAGCAGGACCCCGGCCACCGAGGTTTCCCTGGTCGGCCAGCTCAACCTCATCAACCCCCATGTCATCCAGATCCTCGGCAGGAAGGAACTCGAGTATTTCGACAAGCTGAGACAGAACTCGCGCAAGGACGCCATCGCCCAGCTCTATGCCGGCGAGTCGACGCTGGTAATCCTCGCCGGCAGGCTCGAGGCGCCGGAAGATCTGCAGGCAGCGGCGCAGGCGCGGCAGACGCCGCTGCTGTCCTCGCAGCTGAAGAGCCAGGAGACGATTGAGAACCTGCAGTACTACCTGACCAACTATTTCGCCGAGAAAATCACTCTGCACGGCGTGTTCCTGGAAGTCATGGGCACCGGCGTGCTGATCACCGGGGAATCGAGCATCGGCAAGAGCGAGCTGGCGCTGGAGCTGCTGACCCGCGGACATCGCCTGATCGCGGATGACGCGCCGGAATTCGCCCGCGTCGCGCCGGATACGCTGATCGGCACCTGCCCGGAAATGCTGCGCGAGTTTCTCGAGGTGCGCGGGCTCGGCATCCTCAACGTCCGCGCCATGTTCGGTGCCAGCGCCATCAAGCAAAGCCGCAACCTGCGGCTGATCATCCGGCTGCAGGACATGGACGAGGCGGTGAAGATGGACCGCCTGCACGGCAGCCGGCACCTGCGCACCATCCAGGACGTCGAGATCCCCGAGGTCACCCTGCCGGTCGGACCCGGCCGCAACCTCTCGGTGCTGGTTGAAGCCGCGGTACGCAACCACATCCTCATCAGCAAGGGTTACGATGCCAGCGAGGCCTTCATCGAGCGGCAGAAGAAACGCCTGGAAAAGGCCCACGAGCCCTGACTGCCATGGCGCGCATGAACCTGGTCATCATCAGCGGACTGTCGGGCTCCGGCAAGAGCGTGGCCCTGCACGCCCTCGAAGACATGGACTTCTACTGCATCGACAATCTGCCGATCGGCCTGCTGGCCGCGTTTGCCAGCGATTTCCAGGAGCACGATCTCGCGCAAACCGGCAAGGTGGCCGTCGGCATCGATGCACGCAACCGGGGCGATTGGCTGGAGCGGTTTCCGGAAATCATCGACGGGCTGCGCGCACGCGGCTTCGAATGCCGGATCCTGTTTCTCCAGGCCGATGATCCCACGCTGCTGAAACGCTTCAGCGAAACGCGTCGCAAGCACCCGCTCAGCAACAGCCGTACGCCGCTGTCCGACGCGATCGTGCGCGAACGCGCCTTGCTGGAACCGATCGCCGCCAATGCCGACCTCTTCATCGATACCAGCCGCACCAACGTTCACCAGCTGCGCGAGCTCATCATGGAAAGCATCGGCAAGACCCACGGCAAGGGTTTTGCGCTGCTGCTGCGCTCGTTCGGCTACAAGCACGGCATACCGGCCGATGCCGATTTCGTGTTCGATGCGCGCTGCCTGCCGAATCCGCACTGGCAGCCGGACTTGCGTAACCGGACCGGACTTGATAAAGAAGTGGCTGACTACCTTGAATCGCAGCCGGTTGTAGCCGAATACCTGGAACAGCTCGCGCAGTTCCTGCAGCGCTGGATCCCGAAATTCATGGCTGACAACCGCAGCTATCTCAGTATCGCGATCGGCTGCACGGGAGGCCAGCACCGTTCCGTCTACCTGGTCGACCGGCTGGCCGCACAACTGGGCAATACAGTAGGCGAGGTCCTGACCCGCCACCGGGAGCTGCAGGCATGAGCGGAGTGTTACTGATAACCCACGGCAATATCGGGCAGGACATGCTGGATACGGTCACCGCCATCCTGGGCGGCTGCCCGCTGGATGCACTGGCACTTGGCGTCGCTTCCGATTGCGATCCCGATGCCATCTACGCGACCGCTCGCGAGAGCTGCGCGTCGCTGGACGACGGCAGCGGTGTACTGGTGCTGACCGATCTTTTCGGCAGCACCCCCAGCAATATCGCCAATCGCCTGCTCGATAGCAACAACGTCACGGTGGTGGCCGGCATCAACATGCCGATGCTGCTGCGCGTCATGAATTATCCCGACCGCGAGCTCGCCGAGCTCGCGGAATGCGCCGCCAGCGGCGCGCGTAACGGCATCGTACTCACGCAGACAAGGCAGGCATCCTGAGATGCAGGAACGTTCAGTCACCATCGTCAACAAGCTCGGCCTGCACGCCCGCGCGGCGGCCAAGTTCGTCACCACCGCCTCGGGTTTCGCCAGCAGCATCGATGTCGCGAAAAACGGTCAGCGGGTCAACGGCAAGAGCATCATGGGGGTCATGATGCTGGCAGCATCGCGCGGCACCGAGCTGATCATCATCACGTCGGGCACTGACGAACAGGAAGCGGCAGAAAGTCTCGTGCAGCTGATCCAGGACAAATTCGGGGAAAACGAATAAGACAGGCGTGCAGGCTGGCGTCAGCGCCGCCTCCGCCGGCACCAGGGGGCGACAGGCACCATGAGCCTGATGTTATCCGGCATCGGTATCTCGCGCGGCATTGCCATCGGCAAGGCCCACTTCATGCGCAACAGCATCGAGGTTCAGCAGCGGAGCATTCCGGCGCCGCTGCTGGAACGCGAGAGCGCGCGTTTTCTCGCCGCCGTCGAGCTCGCGCGCAGCCAGCTGCGCGCGATCCGCGAGCGGATCCCGACGGAAACCAGCGTCGATATCACCGCGTTCATCGACACCCACCTGCTGATGCTCGACGATGCCACGCTGGTCACTTCGCCGCTGGAATTGATCCGGGAGCTGGGCTGCAACGCCGAGTGGGCACTCAAGCAGCAGCGCGATGCCGTCATCAGCGTGTTCGAGAAAATGGACGATCCCTACCTGCGCACCCGCAGCGACGACGTCGACCATGTCGTCAACCGCATCCTGCGCATCCTGGTCGACTGCGAGCACAACGACGGGACGGCCGAACCGGGCCAGCTGGCGGACGCCATCGTGCTGGCCGACGAACTGACTCCCGCGGAGACCGTCCTGCTCAAGCACCAGGGCATGACGGCCTTCGCCACGGAATTCGGCGGCCCGCTCTCGCACACCGCGATCCTCTCGCGCAGCATGCAGATACCGGCCGTGGTTGGCGTGCACGGCATCCTGCGCTACCTGCGCGACGGTGAAACACTCATCCTGGACGGCCTGCAGGGTATCGTCATCGCCGACCCCGACTCCGGCACCCTCGCCCACTACCAGCAGCGCCAGCGGGACGAATGGCGCCGGCAACAGGACCTGGCGCGCCTGGCCAGCCGCCCGGCGATCACCCTGGATCGGCAGCCGGTGCGGCTGCTGGCCAACATCGAGCTGCCCGAGGATATCGAGGCCGTCGGCGTCACCAATGTCGATGGCGTCGGACTGTACCGGACGGAATTCCTGTTCATGAACCGCCAGCTCCCGCCCGACGAACAGGAGCAGTTCGAAACCTACCTGGCCGTGCTCGACGCGCTCAAGGGCAAACCGCTCACGATCCGCACCCTGGACATGGGCGCCGACAAACAGGTGGACAGCGGCAAGGGCCGCTGCGCCAGCAACCCGGCCCTGGGGCTGCGCGCCGTGCGCCTGTGCCTCAAGGATCTGTCGCTGTTCCGGCCGCAACTGCGCGCCATCCTGCGCGCCTCCGCGCATGGCCCGGTGCGCATGATGATTCCCATGCTCACCAATACCCAGGAACTCCACCAGGTACTGGCGCTGGTCAGCGAGACCCGCAACGCGCTGCAGCGCGAGGGCCTGGCATTCGATCCACACATGCAGATCGGCGGCATGATCGAGATCCCGGCGGCGGCGCTGTCGGCACGCGAATTCGCCCGCCACCTGGACTTCCTGTCCATCGGCACCAATGACCTCATCCAGTACACCCTCGCGATCGACCGCGTCGACGACGAGGTCAACTACCTGTACGACCCGCTGCATCCCGCGGTTCTGCGCCTGATCCAGATGACCATAGAGGCCGGTCGGGCGGCCGGCATTCCCGTGGCCATGTGCGGCGAGATGGCGGGCGATCCCCGCTATACCCGGCTGCTGCTCGGCATGGGACTGACCGAGTTCAGCATGCATCACACCTCGCTGCAGGAAGTGAAGAGCGTCATCAACAGCAGCCACGTCGCCACACTGCGTCCGCTGGTCGAGGAACTCGTCAGCCACACGACCGCCGGCCAGATCCATGCCCGCGTCGAATCCCTGAACAGCAACCTTACCGAATGAGCGGTGTGCTACACTGCCCTTGCCGGCGCTGGCGGGGGGACCGTTTGCGCGTCCGGGAAACGACACGGCCATGAACGAAACCACGACCACAAAAATAAGCGAGAGCCGGCTGGAGCGCCTGACGCGGGCGCTGGACTCCGGAGCGGCCGGGCAGGTGCGCTACCTGCTGACCAATCTGCACGCGGCCGAGATCGCCGAACTGCTGGAGTCCTTCCCGCACGGACCGCGCGAGATCCTGTGGGAACTGGTTGACCCGGATGACCGCGGTGAGATCCTGGTCCACCTCAACGAGGAGGTCCGCGCCGGCCTGATCCGGGAGATGGAGACCCACGACCTGGTCGCCGCGACCGAGGGGCTCGATCCGGACGACCTGGTGGACCTGCTGCAGGATCTGCCGGACGCGGTGACCCGGGAGATCATGCGCGTCA
This sequence comes from Pseudomonadota bacterium, assembly GCA_041395565.1. NCBI lineage: Bacteria > Pseudomonadati > Pseudomonadota > Pseudomonadota bacterium. Next base: position 310,841 of record JAWLAI010000007.1, read on the forward strand.
TGGACAAGCAGAATCGCGTGCGGCTGGAAGCGATTCTGCATTACCCGGAGGACTCTGCCGGCGGCCTGATGAACGTCGACGTCATCACCGTGCGCGCCGACGTGACGCTGGACGTGGTGCTGCGCTACCTGCGCCTGCACAAGGAGATGCCGGAGACCACGGATACGCTGTTCGTGGTCGACCGCAACGACCGCTACCGTGGCTCGCTGCCGCTGACCAGCCTGCTCACCAACGACCCCGACCTGATGGTGGCGGCGGTCATGCACCGCGAGGTCAAACCCATCCTCGCCAGTACGCCGGACGTCGAGGTCGCGCGGCTGTTCGAAAACCACGACCTGGTCACCGCGCCGGTGGTCAACGACGACAACAAGCTGCTCGGTCGCATCACCATCGATGACGTCGTGGACGTGATTCGCGATGACGCCGAGCATTCCCTGCTGAGCATGGCCGGCCTCGACGAAGAGGACGACACCTTCGCCCCCATCGTCAAGAGCGCGCGGCGGCGCGCCGTCTGGCTCGGCATCAACCTGGCAACCGCCTTTCTCGCGTCCTGGGTGATCGGCCGTTTTCAGGCCACCATCGAGCAGGTGGTCGCGCTCGCCGTACTGATGCCCATCGTCGCCAGCATGGGCGGCATCGCCGGCAGCCAGACCCTCATTATCGTGATCCGCGGCCTGGCGCTGGGCCAGCTCGGCGCCAGCAACGCACGCTGGCTGATGTACAAGGAGCTGTCGGTCGCCATCATCAACGGTATCGGCTGGGCACTGGTGGTGGCGGTGATCTCGGCGCTGTGGTTCCACAACACCAATATCGGCGTCATCATCGCCGTGGCACTGATCGTCAACCTGTTCTGCGCCGCACTGGCCGGCCTGTCCATTCCCTTCTTCCTCAAGCGTGTCAACATCGATCCGGCGCATGCCGGCTCCGTGATCCTGACCACGGTCACCGACGTGGTCGGTTTCCTGGTGTTCCTGGGGCTGGGGACGCTGTTTCTGCTGTAAATCCCGCTCTGTGGCAAGACGCAAGGCCGCCAGGCACAAGGCGCGCCCGCGCAATACACCGGATTTTCGCTCCCGCCGGTGCCACTGCTGGTACCGGCGGTGGCACCGGCGCTGCAGGCATTGATCAGAGCCGCGCGCCGTCTGCGGCACTGTTCCAATCGGTATCCGGTGGTATAGACTGCAGGAATGACCGGGACAAACCACCATCAACCGGTCGGCTGGCATTAACAATAACTATCTGGGGGAAGCATGAAAATCCACGCTATCATTCCGGCACTGATGCTGGCCTGTCCGCCGGTGTATGCGAACGAGGTAAGCACGCAACTCGAAGCCATGCCTGCGCCGGAGCGGGCCAATGCCCTGGCCGGCGTCCTGCGGCAGAGTGGCAGGGATTGCAGCAACGTCTTTCGTATTTTTCTGCAGGGCCACGACAGCGGGGATGTCGCGTTCTGGAATGTCACGTGCAGCAACGGCAAATCCTATAACATTCTGGTTAACCCGGACCCGGATGCGCAGACCGCCATCATCGATTGCAGCGATATGCGGGCCATTGCGGGGATAGACTGCTTCGAGCAATTCATAACTGCCGACTGATGAGCGCGCTGCAATTCGCCAGCATGCTCGGCAATGCTGCAACACACACAATTGCAGGCACCCTGGCGCCTGGCACGCTGGCTGGATAATATCCGGCCCGCCTCGCGGCAACTGCATTCCTCGCGTTGCCCCGGTACCGGCACCCTGCCGCACCCAGCCCCGTACGCGTATCGCCCACATCCCGGAAGCCGCGTGTGCGGCAGGTTCACATGGCGATTATGCGCACGACGGATCTGGTCACGACCCCGCGATGGTCAGGTGATCGATCAGGACCGACCCGGTGCGGATGTTGCCGCGCGGATCGACGTCGCTACCCACCGCGGCGATACCCATGAAGATATCCCTGAGATTGCCGGCCACGGTGATCTCATCGACCGGATAGGCGATTGCGCCGTTCTCGACCCAGAAGCCGGCGGCCCCGCGCGAATAGTCTCCGGTGACGATGTTCACGCCGAAACCGATGAACTCGGTCACCAGCAGGCCGGTGCCCATCTCGCGCAGCAGACCGTCCAGGTCGTGCGTGCCTGGCTCGACGATCAGGTTATGCACACCGCCGGCGTTGCCGGTGGTGTGCATGCCGAGCTTGCGCGCCGCGTAGCTGTTCAGCACGTAGCCCTGCAGGATGCCGTCACGCACGATGTCACGTGCCTGCGTCGCCACCCCTTCCGCGTCGTACGGTGCGCTGCCCAGCGCCTTGGGCAGGTGCGGCTGCTCGTGGATATGCATGAAGTGCGGAAATACCGGTTTGCCGAGGTGGTCGAGCAAGAAGCTGGATTTGCGGTACAGGTTGCTGCCGCTGATGGCATTGATGAAATGCCCGAACAGGCTGGCGGCACTTTCCGCGGCAACGACGACCGGCGCGGTGCGCGTGGTCAGGCGCCGCGTACCCAGACGCCGCGCGGTACGCGCTCCGGCCCGGCGACCCACGGCGGCCGGTGCTTCCAGATCGGCGCGGTCGCGGGCCGCGGTCGACCAGTAATCACGCTGCATCTCATCGCCCTGGCGCCCGATCACCGCACAACTGATGCTGTGATAGCTGCTGCGGTAGCATCCCCGGAAGCCCAGACTGTTGGCCTTGACCCGCAGACTCACATAACTGGCAACCGTCGCACCCTCGGAATTCTCGATGCGCGGATCCACCGCCCGGGCGGCATCCTCGCATTCCCGGGCCAGCACGATGGCCTGCTCGGCCCCGGGTTCCCAGGGATGGTACAGGTCGAGGTCGGGAATGTCCGTGGCGAGCCGGTCGGCATCGGCCAGCCCGGCGTAGGGATCCTTGCTCGTATAGCGCGCGATATCGCAGGCGGACTGCACCGTCGCCGCGACGGCGTCCGGCCCGAAGTCCGCGGTCGTGGCCGTGCCCTTGCGCTGATCGAAATAGACCGTCAGCCCCAGCACGCGGTCGCGGTTGAATTCCAGCGTCTCGGTCTCGCCCAGGCGCACGGTCACCGCCAGGCCGGCGTCGATGCTGACCCCCGCCTCCACCTGGTCGGCACCGGCGGACCGGGCCCGGGCAATGACATCCTGCACCAGCGCCTCCAGCTGCGCGGCCTCCGGCAGCGGTGCGGTCGGATCGGTGATCTGGCTGGCTGGCATGGTCGTCCCTCGGGCTGAAAGGACGGATTCTACCGGCCCGCAGGGTACCGGACAAACCCGGGGAAAACGACTATCCTTGCACCCGTATGACAGACCGCGACCACGAAGCCATCAGCAAGTCACAGCGCAAACGCGACCTGGGCGAACTCAAGGAACTGGGCCTGAAACTCCTGGCCTTCAGCGAGGACAGCCTGCGCCGGCTGGACCTGCCGGAGCCGCTGCTGGAAGCGGTGCTGGAGGGCAAGCGCATCACCTCGCACGTGGCACGCAAGCGCCAGCTGCAGTACATCGGCAAACTGATGAAGGAATTCGACGCCGAACCGGTACGCGCGGCTGTCGCCGCGCGCGAACATCAGCACGACACGTCCACCCGTGAATTCCATGAACTCGAGGCACTGCGCGAACGCCTGCTCGCGGAAGGCGACGCGGCCATCCCCGCGGTACTCGGACTGTTTCCGCAATCCGATCGCCAGCACTTGCGCAAGCTGGTCCGCCAGGCCCGCCAGCAGCAGCTAACCGGCCAGCCGGCCGGTGCGGCGCGCGCCCTGTTCCGCTACCTAAGAGAACTGCAGGATGCAGCGGAGTCTTAAGTACCCCGCGCGCAGCCGCAAAGCTTGAAAAACCGATTTACCGCAGAGCACACAGCGGAACTGCTTGCTAGCGTTTCTGGCACCGAACTCATGATTCCGCGCGAACCGCGTTGCTGACCGCATCACCACTCCCGGGATCCGCATCTTGGTAGATCTTCCCCGCCGCCGGTTGGCATATGCAATGCATGCGCAAGCTCTGCACACGCTGTGGCGTTGCTTTGCTAGACGTCCTGGCGGCTTGGCGAGACTATCCTTCCAGCGCCGCCGCGAAATCCGCCACGATCTCCGCCACCGGCTGCACGGAATCGATGCCCGCAACGCTTTTGCCGGCCTGGTAGATATCCCGGTAGCCCATCCCGTGCAGAGCGGCGCGCTTCAGCTTCCAGATCGACTGCAGCGCATAGAGCGTGCGCATCCAGTGCTTGGTGCGCCGGCCGCGCAGCATCCACCGCGCCAGGGGACCGGCATGCACGCCCATGCGTTCGACCCAGGGCGTGCGAATGATCGACACCGGTACACCGGTGATCCGTTCTGACAGCACGATATCCTGCTCAGTGGCGGCGACGATGGCCTGCTTGTAGTCGGCATGCGCCGAACATTCGCTGCTGGCGATGAAGCGCGTACCGAGCTGCGCACCGGCATAGCCCAGACGCAGCGCCGCGGCGAATTCCGCCGGCGTACCGATCCCGCCGGCGCAGACCAGCGGCTTGCCCAGCGGGCCGATCTCGTCCAGGAGCCGGGCTGCCGAGAATGTACCGGCATGTCCGCCGGCACGGTTGTTCACGCAGATGAAGCCGTCGACCCCGCCGTCGAGCGCCTTCTCCGCCCAGCGTCGCGCCGTCACGTCGTGGTAGACTGTGACGCCCGCCGCTTGTGCACGCGCCACCACCCATGCAGGGTTGCCCAGCGCCGTCACCAGGAACGGCACGCCCTCCTCCAGCGCGATATCCAGCCAGGCCTGCACGCGTTGCAGGTAGCGCTGCGAACTGCGCTCTATGATCAGGTTCACGCCGACGGGACGGTCGGTCAGGCGGCGGATGTAACGCAGGCCGTCACGGAAGTCGTAGCCGTGGACGTAGGTCAGGCTGAGCGGCTGGACGATACCGATCGCGCCCGCGGCGGACACCGCCGCGACCAGCTCCGGGTTGGAACACGGATACATCGCGCCACAGATCAATGGCACCTCGATGCCGAGCGCGGCGCTGAGCGCGGTCTGCCGGATCACGCCGCGCGCTCCGGACCGAGCTGCCAGCTCGCACTGACGCGCGCCACGACCTCCGCCGCGGCATTGCGGATCTCGCCGTCCACCTGCCAGGCCTGCGCGGCGACAGCGGCCGGCACCGCGCAACGGCATTCGGCGTGCAGACAGCCCCGGGCCTTCTTCAGGTAGTCGATGCGATAGCCGGTGAGAATACCGCGCATGCCTTGCGGCAGCCCGCTCAGCAGTGCCAGCCCGGTGGCCAGTTCCCCCAGGTTGGCCAGCGCCATGGCGTGGACGGAATGCAGGTGGTTGCGCACGCGGCGCCGGTCGCGCAGGGTCACGATGCAGTGTCCCGGCTCCAGCAGCTGCACACGCGCACCGAGTGTGCCTGTGTACGGGACGCTGCGTGCCAGGCCCAGGCTGAACAGCCAGCGACCGCCGCGACTGCCGCCCAGCAGCTGCCAGCGCCGCCGCAGGCGGGGGCCGATGGAACTCGACATTAGCTCACTCCTGCCGCAGCGCGGCATCATCCTGTTTAGCGTCGCGGTGTCACCGTTTCCAGCGCCGACGCAGCAGCGTGCCATAGACACCGCCGTTGACGACGAGCACGATACCGGCCAGTACGTGCTGCACGCCCGGCAGCAGCCCCGCGGGATAGATCAGGGGCAGCAGATAGTGCGGGATGAAGCCGCCGCTGTAGCCGGTCTCCCCCGCAGCCGCGCGCAGCTGCTGCTCCCATGGCGTCAGCGGACAGTACCAGCCGTTCAGTTCCAGCAGCACCGCCCATAGCACGGCCGGCAGATGCAGCAGTGCGCACCGTGGCCAGCGCCACGCCAGCAGCCCGCCGCACAGCACGAACACGATAAACGCGAAATGGAATACGACCAGGGCGTCAGCGGCGAAGCGGTACAGCTGCACGCGTCGCGCCGCCGGCGCTCAACCGCCGGGTTGCAGATTCGACCGGCGGCGGTGCCGCATCAGTCCGGCCGCAGCGCGTAGCGGCCGCTGCCCAGAAACGCGATGGCCAGTCCCCCGAACAGGTAGAACATCTGCAGCTCCAGGCGGTAGCCGCCATGTTCGCCGAGACTGAACAGGTCGCCCGTGTGCATCAGCACGATGGCAAACAGCATGTTGATGACGATGATCAGTCCGCTGATCCGCGTAAACAGACCCGCGATCAGCAGCAGCGGCGCAACGATCTCGCCCGCATAAACGCCGTAGGCGACGGCATCGGGCAAACCCATTGCGGTGAGACGACCCGTGATGAATTCGAGCGACCCTTGCGAGGTTACCTTGGACAGACCGTGGAACAGCAGCAGGATGCCCACCGTCAGCCGCACGATCAGCTTGCCTACCGCATCACTCTTATTGAGATCGAACATGGTGCCCCCCTGGACCGTTGTTTCGATGACCACAGCTACAGCTCACGCTGTGCTAACTATATCAGCACCCGGCGGCCGGGATCACTGTCCCGCAGCGGGCTCCTCCCCGCCGAGATACACCAGGGCCCAGCACAGGGTCGCGGTCCAGCAGATGGCCAGCGAGATCAGGTCATGGCTGAGAAAATGGGCACCGCGCAGTTCCTGGGTCAGCGCGAACACGCCACCCAGCAACAGCGGGAAGAGCAGCGCGGGCCTGCGCCAGCGACTGCCCGCGGCCAGCAGCAGGAAATAGGGACCGAACCAGGCAAAGCCCCCGCTGGCATGCCCGCCCGGGAAGGCGTGGCCGGGCAGGCTGCCCGCCGGCGCGCCGTCGAAGAGACGGACATAGGGCATGTCACCGCCGAAGCGGGCCAGGCTCCAGGGGGTGTAAATATGCGTCGTGCTCTTCAGCAGGCTGACGATGGCCGGTCCGGTCGCCGCGGTGAGCAGCGTGAAAATCAGGGCCCGGCGGTAGGGGGCGAGTGCGCGCAAGCGGTAGCTGGCCAGCAGCAACAGCAGTGTCGTCAGCCCGAGCAGCACGACAAAGTGACGTCCGCCGGTATGCAGCACGGTGCTCGTGAGCACGAGTGAGCGGTAGGGCCAGCTGCCCGTGGCCGGCTCGTAGACCAGGCCGGCCAGATACAGGTCCAGGCCGGAGTATTCGCAGCCAATCGCCAGCAGGGTGACGACGACGCCCGCGAGCAGCGCCCCGCGCGCCTGCCGTGGCGCGAGCCGCGCGCGGCCGGACCAGGGCGACAGCGCCGCGCCCGATCCGGTAGCAGGAGCACTGCCGCCCTGCCCTGCCTGTCCGTCGCGCCTGCCCATGCCGTCTGGATAACCCGCCCGGCTTAAGCCTGGCTTAGGCCGGGCCGCGCCCCGCCTGCGAAGCGCTTCACAGATCCGCGCACAGGCCGGGTTGTAAGCTGCGTCGTCCTAAAGCTCGGGGTCATAGGTGTCGTTATATAAGCAAGTTCTAATTTATTAACTTATTTACATACTGATTGTCAGGTATCAACCAAGGAGGTTCACCATGTACTGGGACGCACTGACGGCAACCGGTGTCTACATCTCGCTGCTGCTGGCGGCGAGCATGATCTATCTCGTCATCCGCGATGAGCCGGGCGCGCCGCGCGACTGAGGCCGGACTGCACCGCCCCGCGCCAGCGGGGCGGTCAGGCCTACCCGGCGCTGCGGCCACGGCCGGCCTCTAACTGCGCGAGATCGTGCTGCACCCGCTCGACCGTGTCCACGATATCCAGGAAGCGCCGGCCGAATTCGGTAAAGCGGTACTCGACGCGCGGCGGCGATTCGGGATAAACGAGCTTCTCCACGATGCCGTAACGCAGTAGCTTGTTGAGCCGCTCGTTCAGCACCTTCGTCGTCAGCCCATCGATTTCGCGCTGCATGGCGCCCGGGCGGTTCACGCCGTTGCGCAACAGTCGGATCACCGACAGCGACCACTTGCAGCCGATGATCGACTCGACCATGTGTGCGACGTTGTGTTCTGTTGCTGTCATGAAAAAAGTTTGTCCCGCCGATCAGCATCATGTACCGGAAAGTACCTGACATACCGGCTGGTGCGTACTGTTCTTCACATCCGGCTTCCACTCTAATCGAGCCCTGCCTGCCATGCAATGCAGGCAATACAACCCGAATCGGAGGCCGACATGTCACAACCAACCACGCGATCACTACTCCTTGCCGCAATGTTCGCAGCGGCCCAGACGGCGGCAGCCGTCGACTATCCCGCCGACTATCGCGGCTGGACCCACGTCAAGACGCTTACCCTGCACGCGGACCATCCCCTCGCCGACCCGTTCGCCGGCATCCACCACGTCTATGCCAATCCGGCGGCGGTGACCGGATTGCATGGCGGACACTACCCGGATGGCGCGGTGCTCGTCTTCGATCTGCACGAAGCGGTGGCAGGCGACCGCGCCACGGCGGAAGGCAAGCGCATCCTGCTCGGCGTGATGCAAAAGGATCGCGCACGCTACAGCACAACGGGTGGCTGGGGATTCGACGCCTGGGCCGGCGACAGTCACACGGAACGGCTGGTGCAGGACGGCGGCAAGGCCTGCTTTGGCTGCCACACCGAGCAACAGGAACACGACTACGTCTTCAGCCGCTGGCGCGAGTGATCCGCCACGGGCATGAGCGAGGCTTGCAGCGCGCGGCCGCCCGCCCTCAGCCGGCGCTGGTACCGCCGACGGTGAGTTCGTCGATCAGCATGGTCGGCTGGCCGACCCCGACCGGCACGCTCTGGCCTTCCTTGCCGCAGGTACCGACACCGCTATCGAGCTGCAGATCGTTGCCGAGCAGGGAGACATGCTTGAGCACCTCGGGACCGTTGCCGATGAGGGTCGCGCCCTTGACCGGCCGCGTCACCCGGCCCTGTTCGATCAGGTAGGCCTCGCTGGCGCTGAACACGAACTTGCCGGAGGTGATGTCGACCTGGCCACCGCCGAAGTTGACGGCATACAGTCCCTTCTGCACCGAACGGATGATGTCCTGCGGATCGCTGTCGCCGGCGAGCATGTAGGTGTTGGTCATGCGCGGCATCGGCAGGTGGGCATAGGATTCGCGCCGGCCGTTGCCGGTCGGCGCCACCCCCATCAGGCCGGCATTCATGCGGTCCTGCATATAGCCCTTGAGGATGCCCCGCTCGATCAGGACCGTGCGCTGCGTCGGCGTGCCCTCGTCGTCCACATTGAGCGAGCCGCGCCGGCCCGGCAGCGAGCCGTCGTCAACCACGGTGCACAGCGGTGATGCCACCTGCTGACCGACCCGGCCGGCGAATGCCGAGGTCCCCTTGCGGTTGAAATCGCCTTCCAGGCCGTGTCCGATCGCCTCGTGCAGCAGGATGCCCGGCCAGCCCGAACCCAACACCACCGGCATGGTGCCGGCGGGTGCGTCGACCGCCTCGAGATTGACCAGCGCCTGGCGTACGGCCTCGCGCGCGTAGCCCGTGGCACGCCCGTGCTCGAGGAAGAAACTGTAGTCGGTGCGTCCGCCCCCGCCGGCGGTGCCCTGCTCGCGGCGTCCGCCCTGCTCGACGATGGCGGTGACATTGCAACGCACCAGCGGACGCACGTCGGCGGCCAGCGTGCCGTCACTCACCGCGACCAGCATCACCTCGTGTACGCCGGCCAGACTGACCACGACCTCCTTCACCCGCGGATCCTGACGCCGCGCCTCGGTATCGAGCTCGCGCAACAGCGCAACCTTGGCATCCGCCGACAGCCGGTCGAGCGGGTCGATGGCAGCGTACAGCTGCTGCTCGCCACGGGCATGCCAGGCCTGCAGCCGGCCGGCCTGGCCGCGGCCGGCGATGGCACGCGCCGCACCGGACGCCTGCAGCAGTGCCGGCATGACGATCTCGTCGGAATAGGCGAAGCCGGTCTTGTCGCCGCTGATGGCGCGCACGCCTGCGCCCTGCTCGATGTTGTGGCTGCCTTCCTTGACGATGCCGTCCTCCAGCACCCACGATTCGTAGCGCGTGGACTGGAAGTACACGTCACCGCCGTCGACCGCGCGCCCCAACAGCCGGCCGAACACCGACTCGAGGTCGTGCTCGTCGATGTTGGCGGGCGTCAACAGCCGCGCCCGGGCTATGTCGAGACTGGTCTCAGGCACGATTCAGGCATTGCAGGCGGCGATGCGCGATGCTGGGAAAATTGCGCCGCGCACTCTGCAGGCGCGCCAGATCGACATCGGCGCACACCACACCGGGTCCGCGCGCGAGCGAGTTGAGCACCGTTCCCCACGGATCCACGATCATGCTGTGCCCGTAGGTCTCGCGGCCGTTCAGGTGATAGCCGCCCTGGTCCGGCGCGATGACGTAACACAGGTTTTCGATGGCACGGGCACGCACCAGCACCTCCCAGTGCGCGCGTCCGGTAATGGCGGTGAAGGCCGACGGCAGCACGACGATTTCCAGCCCGGCATCGAGCTGTTGGCGGAACAGTTCCGGAAAGCGCAGATCGTAGCAGACCGCGATACCCATGCGCCCGAACGGGCTTTCGATCACCACCACCTCGTTGCCGGGCTCGATGGTATCCGACTCGGTGTACTGCTCCCCGGAATCGACCAGCGCCACGTCGAACAGGTGGATCTTGTCGTAGCGTGCGACCTGCCGGCCCGTGTTGTCGTACACCAGACAGGCCGCGCGCACCTTGTTGTCGGCCTCGGCCACCAGCGGGATGGTGCCGCCGACCAGCCAGATCCCGTGCAGGGCCGCCTGCTCCGCCAGGAAGGTCTGGATGGCGCCGCTGCCCGGCTGCTCGCGCACCGCAACCTTGTCGTGCTCCGACTTGCCCATCAGGGCGAAATTCTCGGGCAACACCACCAGCTGCGCCTGCTGGCTCACCGCCTCCGCGATCAGGCGCTCGGCCTCGAGCAGATTGGCGCCGATGTTCGGGCTCGAGGCCATTTGTACGCAGGCAACCACACTCATCGCTTCACGCCATCCTCTTGTTTGCAGCGGGCTAGGGAGAATACCACAGAAAACCGGATGCGCAGTGCGCGCTGCCGGAGGGGCTAGCGGAAGAAGCCATCGGCGTCCAGCGCCGGGTCATGCCGCACGGGTGCCGGTTCCGGCACATTCAGCGGCTGCACGACCGGGTTCGACCACGGCCCGGTGACCTCGTACTGTTTGCGGGCGAGCTCGTTGAGCCGGAGCTTGCTCTCCAGGAGCTTCTCCGCGACGATGACCGCCGCGCCGACCGCGGGCCCTCCGGCGATCGCACCGGCCAGCGGCAGGCTGGAGCTGAGGTACGGGGTTACGGTGACCAGCTCGTCGTAATCCTGCGCCACCAGACCGACCCGCCCGGAGATCTCGATCTTCGCCGCTGGCCCGTCAATCACCATCTTTTCGGTATAGGCATCGCCGTTGTCGAGCACGAAATCACCCTCGATGCGGTCGAAGCTGAAGCCCGCACCGAACAGATCGTTGAAATCGAGCGTCAGTCGCTTGGGCAGCTTGGTCAGGCTCAGCAGGCCCAGCGCCCGCCCGGTCGCACCGGGTTCGACATCGAGCAGCTGGCCATCCTTGATCAGGGCGTGGAAGCGGCCGTCGATGATTTCCGTCCTGGCCTCCCAGGGCGCACCGCGCCAGCTCGCCTTGAGCTGCCCCGAAGGCCGCCCGGCCTTCATGAGCTTCTGGTAACCCAGGGCGTCGAGCAGCGCGCCGATATTCCCGCCCGTCACCTCGACGTCGGCATGACTGACCTGATCGACGCCCTGCCGGCGCCAGTCGCCGGAAAGTTGCACGGACAACAGTTTGGATGCCAGCGAGAGTCGCTCGATCCGGTAGCCGCCGCCGGCCGGGCGGCTGGTCTGCAGCTGCAGCCGGCCGAAATCAATGTCCTGGTAACGCAGCTTCGCGGCATTGATCTGCAACAGCGGAAAGCTGTCCGGCTGGGCGGGCTGCGCCGGCGCGGTGGTTTCTGCCGCCAGCGGTTCGAGCACGAGCTGCTGCAGGTCCAGACTGACCTCGTCGATCACGCCGGCACGCTGCACCAGCTGCCCCTCGCCTGCCACCGAGGGACCGATCGCCTTGAGCGTCCAGCCGGTGCCGGATTCGACCAGCTCGACACCGGTGTCGTGCAGGCGGTAACCGTAGATATCCAGCGCGGCAACCTGCAGCGATATCCGCAGCGGCGGCCCGGCGGTGCCCGTTGCGGCGCCCGCCAGATGCGGCTGCCAGTCCGCCAGCCGGAAGTGCTCGAGCCTGCCGCTGAGCAGCAGCTGCGGTATCTGCGGCGCGACCGGTGCGGCGTCGCCGATGACGATGTTGCCACGCCGCAGCGCCCAGCCGCGGCCGTCGCCGCCGAGCACCAGTACCGCACGCAGGGCATCGCCATAGCGTGCCTGCAGGTAGCGTTCGCTGCGCGTGAGCGCGGCGATATCGATCGTCAGCGGGCGCGCCATTGCCGCGGGTTTGCCGAACGGTGCCGGTAGGTCGATCGCCATACCCGCCAGCGTGCTGCTGATGCCGAGCCCGATCTCGACGGATTTGTCGCGCGCCGGCTTGCCCGCGACCGTCAGTTCCAGGTGCCAGTCGGGATCGCCGTGCAGGGCGTTCCGCAGCGGTGCGGACGCGGCCAGTACCTGCTCGTGCAGGGCCAGTTTGCCGTCCAGGGTGACATGCGTCACCGGCTTGCCCGTATCCGTCCAGACCCGGGCGGCCGCCTGCCGCCCGAACAGCTCGGCCTGCAGGCCGTCACTCCTGATCCCGGCGGCGTCGAACGCAAGCCGGCCACGAATGCGCTTGAGCACGATGTCGGTACCGGCGACCTGCAGGGTGTTGTCGTGCAGTCCGATCCGGCCGGCGACGGTGATCTCGCTGCCGTCATGCGCCAGCGGGATGACGATATCCAGCGCCAGATCGTTGTGTCCGGTCGTGGTCACATGATCGACCAGACCGCCGTAGGTCGATCCGAGCGGGCTGCTGCCCAGTTCCGCCAGCATGACCGGCAGCTCGCCCTGCACCTTGCCTGCGATGGTCAGATGCGGTCGGGCGAGGTCGCGGATCTGCGCGTGCACCTGGTCCAGCGCGGCCGTGCGAATGAAACCCCGGCTGGAGCGGATGTCCATCTGCCGGCCACTGAACTCGACCAGTGCGTCCAGCTGCGTGATCGGTGACCAGTGTTCATCGAACGCCAGCGTCGCATCGCTCACCGGCAGGCGCACTTCCAGGCGCCCCTCGCCGTGGTCGAAAGGCAAGCGGTCGAGGGGCCCCTGGATGAGCACGCTGCCGTCATGGACCATGCCGCCCGCGAGCGCGCGGTCCAGCCAGGCCACACTGGTCGCCGGCATCACCTGGGCCGGCAGATAAGCGCCGGTATGCGCCACAGCGAACTCGTGCACCTGAATACGGGTATCGCTTGTCGCCGCGCCGCCGGCGCGGGGAATCTCGAGCTGCAGGTTGGCCGTCAGTGCGAGCTGCGGGTTGACGAGTGTCAGCGCCGGACTGCTCAACGCCAGCGTCGTCTCCCGCAGCTGCCAGGACAATGCACCGCCGGCCTTGTCGAACTGCAACGGCGCACGGAACAGGCGCCCATCCTCTACGACCAGCCGGTCGCTGCCGAGCAACACGGTACCACCCTGCGCAACGCCGTCGATGCTGCCATCCAGGCCGGCCAGGCGCGGCAAGGCACCGTACTGCAGCATCCCCAGCCCGGTGAAACGGGCGGCAATCCGGTCCAGCACCGCGCCGGTCGCAGTGCGCGTGAACGTGCACCGTAAATCCTCGATCAGCCCGGTCGGCTGCACGCTGACCAGCAGGTCGCGCAAGCGGGTATCCAACGCCGGCAGCAGCGGCACCAGGCCGGTGATCTCGTCGAGGTCGAGGCGTGCCGTCGCCAGCTGCAGCTGCAGGCCGTCCGCCTGCGGGGTCGCGGCCACCAGCAGATGACCGGTGTTCCATTGCCGCCCGGGACGCGTGACCTGCAGCTGCTGCAGCACAGCGCGCCAGCCCTGGTCGAACTGCCGCCAACCAAACGTGGCCTGCAGCTTGTCCGCCGCGAACGCGGACTGATGCCCGCCGGCGGCATACGACATGTCCAGGTCATCGACCTGCAGTTCTCCGCTCACCGCCGTGATGCGGGATGCCGCCAGCTGCGCCCACAGGCGCAGGTCGGCTGTACCCTGCACGCGGTGTGACGGTTCCAGGGTGGGGGCGAGCAGGCTCGACAGGGTGAGTCCCTGGCCCTTGAAATAGGCACGGCCGCGCCAGTCGGAGGGGCGCGCGATGTCACCGCGCAGGCGGGCCACGATCTCGATGCGGTCGCCCAGCTGCCCCGGCAGCTGGGCATGGCCGCTCATGTAGTGTTCGTTGCCGTCGTTGGTGAGCGTGAGGTTGACCGCCGAAAAATGCTGCGCACCGGCACCGCGGGGGATATCGGTGACGGTGACTTCGGTATCGTGAATGGACAGTCGCGACATCGCGGCCAGCGCACCGAACTGCAGGTCCGTCCCGGCCCTGCCGGCGAACTCCTGGACGATCACGCGACCGTCGGCATCGCGTGCCAGGGTCAGCGTGGCGCCGATGATGTCGATGCCCGAAAAGCGCAGCTCGCGCGCACGCAGCAGCTGTATGACATCGATACTGACCTGGATCTCGCTCACGCCGAGCGAGCGGACCGGCTGCGTGCCGGCAATGACGACGTTGCGCAGCCTGAACACCGGCTGCAGCCCGCGCCAGGTCGCCTCGACATGGCCGATCGAGACCGGCCGCTGCAACGCCGCGCTCGCGGCCGTCTCGATATCCTGCCGGTAGGCACCGAGCGACGGGGCCCACACGCGCGCGACGGTAAGCACGACCGCGATCAGGAACAGACCCGCGGCGAGCGCGCTCCAGGCCAGCTGCAGTACGCGTCTCAGCATGCGCTGACCGTCACCGGCAGGCGCCCGCCGTCGAGTGCGCTACATGGGGACGACGTCATACTGCTCCTGGGTATACAGGGACTCCACCTGGAAACGGATGGGCTTGCCGATGAACACCTCCAGCTCGGCCAGGCTCGAGGACTCCTCGTCCAGCAGCAGGTCGACCACCTCCTGCGAGGCCAGCACCAGCAGCTGTTTGACGTCGAACTGGCGCGAGGCGCGCATGATCTCGCGGAAGATCTCGTAGCAGGTGGTCTCGGCGGTCTTGAGCGAGGCACGGCCGTTGCAGGTCGGACAGACCTCGCACAGGACATGCTCCAGGCTCTCGCTAGTGCGCTTGCGCGTCATCTCAACCAGACCCAGCGTCGACACCTCGCTGATATGAGTCTTGGCGTGATCCTTTTCCAGGCTCTTCTCGAGCATGCGCAGTACCTGGCGCTTGTGCTCCTCGTCCTGCATATCGATGAAATCGATGATGATGATGCCGCCCAGGTTGCGCAGGCGCAGCTGGCGCGCGATGGTCTGCGCCGCTTCCAGGTTGGTCTTGAAGATGGTCTCTTCCAGGTTGCGGTGACCGACATAGCCGCCGGTATTGACGTCGACCGTGGTCATGGCCTCGGTCTGGTCGATGATGAGATAGCCCCCGGACTTGAGCTGCACCTTGCGTTCCAGCGCCCGCTTGATCTCGTCCTCGATAGCATAGATGTCGAAGATGGGCCGCTCGCCCGGATAGTACTCGAGCTGGGTCTGCATACCCGGCATGAAGCGTTCGCAGAATTCGAGCGCGCGCTGGTGACTCTCGCGCGAGTCGATGCGTACGCGTTCGATGTTGTCACCCAGCATGTCGCGCATCACGCGTATGGTCAGCGGCAGGTCGCCGTAGACAAGGTCGCCGGCCCGGCTTGCGGCCAGCGTCTCGGAGGTCGACAGCCACAGCTTGCGCAGGAACAGCATGTCCGCGCGCAGGGCCTCGGCGCTGGCGCCCTCGGCGGCGGTGCGCGCGATATAGCCGCCCCCGTTCTGCTCGGACATGAACAGCTGGATGATGTCACGCAGGCGTACGCGTTCGGTTTCGGTCTCGATCTTCTGCGAGATACCGACATTGTCCACGTCCGGGATGAACACCAGGTAGCGGGAAGGTATGGTGATCTGCGTGGTCAGCCGCGCACCCTTGGTGCCGAGCGGATCCTTGATGACCTGCACGCAGATCTCCTGCCCTTCGTGCAGCAGGTCACCAATGTCGCGGCTGGCGCTGCCGCCTACGTCGGCCGCGGCGGCATCCTCGCGCCGCCCGATATCGGACGCGTGCAGGAAGGCCGCGCGCTCCAGGCCGATGTCCACGAATGCGGCCTGCATGCCGGGCAGCACGCGGCACACCTTGCCCTTGTAGATGTTACCCACCAGGCCGCGCCGGCGCGCACGCTCGATGAAGATCTCCTGCAGCACGCCGTTTTCCACGAGCGCCACCCGGGTCTCGCGCGGCGTGACATTGATCAGAATTTCCTCGCTCATGCTGCCTGCCCAGACTTGTTGTTGGGTACGCCACGCGGTGTGCGCAGCCACGGGAGCTGCGCGCCGCCAGCGCCGGTCTGCGACTCCCGCGGGAGTCGCCCTAGAGTACCGTTATCCCGTATTCTTTCAACAACTCCGCGGTTTCATACAGCGGCAGTCCCATGACCCCGGAATAGCTGCCCTCGATGCGCGTGATGAACGCCGCGGCCAGACCCTGGACCGCGTAGGCGCCCGCCTTGTCGGCGGGCTCGCCCGTAGCCCAGTATGCCGCGCATTCCCGCGCCGTGAGCGTGCGGAAAGTCACGCGGCTGCTGCTGACGCGCACCGCCTCGCCGGCAGCCCCGGCCATGGCCACCGCACTCAGGACCTCGTGCGTGGTGCCGGACAGGCACGCCAGCATGGCCAGTCCGGCGTCGCGGCCGGCCGGTTTACCCAGCACCTCGCCCGCGCAGACCACGCTGGTATCGGCCGCGAGCACCGGCTGTGTATGCGCGCGACCGAGCAGGCCGCGTCCGGCGCGCGCCTTGTCCAGCGCGACGCGCGCCACATAGGCTTGCGGCGCCTCCCCGGACCGCCGCGTCTCGTCGACCGCGACCTTGAGCACCGCATGAGAGACCCCGATCTGGTGCAGCAGTTCACGCCGCCGCGGCGACTGCGAAGCCAGGTAGATGCGGGGATTGCCGCTCATGCTCGGTGATAGGGATGGCCGCTGACCAGCGTCCAGGCGCGGTAGAGCTGCTCGGCCAGCACCACGCGCACCAGGGCATGGGGCAAGGTGAGCGGCGACAGCGACCAGCGGGTATCGGCGCGCGCCAGACACGCCGGCGCCAGGCCATCGGGCCCACCCACCAGCAGCGCGACGTCGCGTCCCGCGCCGAGCCAGCCCTGCAGTCGGCCGGCTAGCACCTCGGTGTTCCAGGCCTGGCCGGTCACGTCGAGCGCGATCACGTGGCAGTCCCGGGGCACTGCCGCCAGCATGTGCCGGCCCTCCGCCGTGCGCGCCCGTTCCGCGTTACCCGATCCGCCGCGCCGGCCGGTCGCGATCTCGACCAGCTGCAGACTGCATTCACGCGGCAACCGCCTGGCGTAGTCCTGGTAGCCGGTGGCGATCCAGGCCGGCATGCGCGTGCCGACTGCGATCAGGTGGATGCGCATGTGCGCCAGCGACCGGACCGGTAACGCTCAGCGTTCGCGCTCCGCGGCGCTGCGCTGCTCGCCGCCGACGGACCACAGCTTCTCCAGCGCATAGAAGGCACGCACCTCCGGCATCATCACGTGCACCACCACATCGCCGAGATCGATCAGGATCCACTCCGCCCCCTTCTCGCCTTCCACGCCCAGCGCTCGTACGCCGATCTGCTTCGCCTCCAGCGCGACATGATCGGCCACGGCCTTGACATGTCGGGTGGAGGTACCGCTGGCGATGACCATGATGTCGGTGATCGAGGTCATTTCGCGCACGTCGATGACGCGGATGTCGACCGCCTTCATGTCCTCCAGCGCGCGCAAGGTGACCGCGAGCAGGTGCTGCGTACGTTGTTCCGGATCCTGTTGCCGTGTCTCTGTCTCTCTGTCCATTCAAACGCCTGCCGTGTACAAGTCCTGTTTCCGGATGAGCCGCAGCACGCCGTCCGGCATGAGGAAGTCCGCCGCCGCACGGCGCGCCAGCAGCGCCCGGATGCGGGTACCCGATATCTCCAGCTGGGTCACTTCCTGGAAATACAACAACCCCGCTGCCTGACTGCGCAGCGCATCCGCATCCGGCACCCGGTGCAGCCCGATGAAGTCGCCGAGTTCGCCGTGCTCCGGAAACACCGCGCCCGGTCGCGTCATCACCACGATGTGGCAGTACTCGATCAGCTCATGCCAGCGGTGCCAGGTGGTCAGACCGCGAAAGGCATCCATACCGAGGAGCAGGCACAGGTCCCGGCCCCTGCTGTCAGCACGCAGCGACTGCAACGTGTCCAGGGTATAGGACGGACCCTCCCGCTCCAGTTCGCGCCGGTCGATCACGAAGCCGTCATGCCCGGCGATCGCCGCCTCCAGCATGGCCAGCCGCAGCTGTGCCGAGGCGATCGGCTGCGGCCGGTGCGGTGGCTGATGGCAGGGTATCAGGCGGATCTCGTCCAGTCCGAGCGCCTCGCGCACATCCAGCGCCGGGCGCAGGTGGCCGTAATGCACCGGATCGAAGGTGCCGCCGAGGATGCCGATCATGCCCGTGACGCCCCGCTGCTGCGCGCGCCCGGCGTCTGCGGCTGGTGTACGACTGCGCGCGGCTGCATCAGGTGCGGATGTGCCCGTCGCCGATGACGATGAATTTCAGCGTGGTCAGGCCTTCCAGCCCGACCGGGCCGCGCGCGTGCAGCTTGTCGGTGCTGATGCCGATCTCGGCGCCGAGCCCGTACTCGAAGCCGTCCGCAAAGCGGCTCGAGGCGTTGACCATGACCGAGCTGGAATCCACCTCGCGCAGGAAACGCTGCGCGCGCCCCAGCGACTCGGTGATGATCGCGTCGGTGTGGTTGGAGCCGTGGGCTGCGATATGCTCGATGGCGGCGTCGAGGCCGTCGACCACGCGTATCGCCAGGATCGGCGCCAGGTATTCCTCGTCCCAGTCGGCTGCCGTGGCGGCGTTGATATCGGGCAGCACGGCCCGGGTGCGATCGCAGCCGCGCAGCTCGACGCCGGCCTGGCGGTACTGTTCGGCCAGCGGGGGCAGTACACGCGCCGCGATCTCACGGTCCACCAGCAGGGTCTCCATGGTGTTGCAGGTACCGTAGCGCTGGGTCTTGGCGTTGTAGGCGACCCTGATCGCCTTGTCCAGATCGGCAGCGGCATCGATGTAGGTGTGGCATACCCCGTGCAGATGCTTGATCACCGGCACGCGCGCCTCGGCGCTGATACGCTCGATCAGCCCCTTGCCACCGCGCGGCACGATCACGTCCACGTATTCCTGCATCCGGATCAGCTCGCCGACCGCGGCCCGGTCGGTGGTCTCCACCACCTGCACCGCTTCGGCCGGCAGGCCGGCCTCGGCCAGCCCTGCCTGGATGCAGCGCGCGATCGCCTGGTTGGAATGCATGGCCTCCGACCCGCCACGCAGGATGGCGGCATTGCCGGCCTTGAGACACAGCCCGGCGGCATCCGCCGTGACGTTGGGACGCGATTCGTAAATGATGCCGATCACCCCGAGCGGCACGCGCATGCGCCCGACTTGGATACCGGACGGACGGTACTTCATGTCGCTGATGCTGCCGACCGGGTCTGGCAGCAGCGCGATCTCGCGCAATCCCTCCGCCATGGCGGCGATGCGCGCGGCGTTGAGTGCCAGGCGGTCGAGCAGCGCGGCGTCCAGCCCGTGTGCACGCCCGGCCTCGAGATCCTGCGCATTTGCGGCCTGCAGGGCGGCGCTCGCCGCCTCGATGGCCCCGGCAATGGCAAGCAGCGCGGCATCCTTGTGCCCGGTTTCCGCCCGACTCATGGCGCGCGCCGCGGCACGTGCGCGCTGCCCGACCGTGCGCATGTAACCGCCGACGTCGAAGCCCATGGTTTCTGCCTTAGCACTCATGCTTGGATGCCTTCACCCTGCCTGTTCCAGTGGGGACGGACCGGCCAGCGCCGGCTGACCCGCCAGTTGCAGGATCAATTGTAACAGTTCGTCCCAGGGGTTGCCCGGGGCCCGGCCCTTGCAGACGCGGTCGACGGCGGCGCACTGCCGTAGCAGGCGCGCGCAGGCCGCTGCCGGCAGCCGCTGCAGGGCGCGCCCGACCAGGTCGCGCCGGTTGTTCCAGACCCGGTAGCGGGCCAATACCCCTCCCGGCGCCTGGCCCTGCCGCAGTTCCGCCGCCATGGCCGCGAGCTGGCGCAGTTCCCGGGCCAGCGCCCACAGCACCACCGGCGGCGCGACGCCCTCGGCCTGCAGGCCGTTGAGCACGCGCACGCCGCGGGCCGCGTTGCCGGCCAGCGCGGCATCGACCAGGGTATAGACATCGAAACGGGCGTGATCCGCCACCAGACCCGTAACGGCCGCGGCATCGACGGGGCCGGCACCGCGCAGCAGGTAGAGCTTGTCGATCTCCTGTACGCAGGCCAGCAGGTTGCCCTCCACCCGTTCGGCCAGCAGCTGCACGGCCTCGTCAGCGGGCTGCAGGCCGCGCCGGCGCATGCGTGCGCGCACCCAGGCGTTGAGCTCCTGCGGCGCGAGTGGCCACACGAACACCAGCGCGCCGGCCTGCTCCAGGGCCTGCACCCACTTGCTCTTGCGTGCGGCCGGATCGAGCTTGCCCGCGGTCACCAGCAGCAGGGTATCCTCCGGCGGCCGCGCCGCGAATTCCCGCAATGCGGCCGCCCCGGCGTCCCCGGGCTTGCCGGACGGCAGGCGCAGGTCGATGATGCGGCGTTCCGCGAACAGCGACAGGTTGCCGGCCTCGGTCAGCAGGCTGTTCCAGTCGAAGCCGGCCTGCACGGTCAGCACCTCGCGTTCCGTGTAGCCCCGCGCGCGCGCCGCCGCGCGCACCGCGTCGGCCGCCTCCAGCACCCGCAGCGGTTCGTCGCCGCTGATGCAATACACGGGCAGCAGGGTCTGCTGCAGGTGGGTCTCGAGCTGTTCGGGCTTGAGCTGCACCGCGCCGATCTCAGCGTGCCGCGGCGGCGATGCGCAGCATGGCCATACCGACCAGGTTTTCCTGCAGGGTCGCCCGCACCACCTGTTCCTCGCGCTGCTTGCCGAGGACATCGGTGCTGCTGAAAATGTAATCGCGGCTCAGCGCCACGCTCTGCTCGGGCACCACCGTGGTTCCGTCCGCCGCCGTCACCGCGAAGCGGATGGTCTGGCGCAGCTCGTATTCCAGCACGTTGCCGTGTATATCGACCGACAGCACGTCCTTGTCGGTGCGGTCCTCGATGATCTGCAGCAGCGCCGTGGCCAGGTGCGCGCGGTCGGTCACCTTGACGCCGCGCAGGCGCAGGGCCGCGCTGAAATCGTCGGCCAGCGTCCCGAACGGCCGGATGCCCTGGATATGGGTCACCGCCATGGCCGGCGGCAGGTCGGCGCTGCCGCGCAGGTGAAAGCCGCAGCCGGCCAGCAGCACGGCCACGAGCAGCAGCAGGATAAACGGGGACAGACGACGGTTTCCGCCCGCTGGTATGGCGGAAGCGATGCAGCCTGCCCGGGAAAGGTGGTCTGTCCCCATCATCAGACGACGATGTTCACCAGCTTGCCCGGTACCAGGATGAGCTTCTTCACCGGCTGCCCGCCGATGTGACGCGCGACGTTCTCCTCGGCCAGCGCGGCGCGCTCGATCTGCTCCCGGTCGGCATCCGCGGCCACCTCGATGGTGCCGCGCAGCTTACCTTTGACCTGTACCGCCAGCGTCACCGTGTCCTGCACCAGCGCCTGCGCGTCGACCGCCGGCCAGCGGCAGTCGACCACTGCCGTGGCGTGACCGAGCGCATGCCAGAGCGTATGGGTGATGTGCGGCACGATCGGCGACAGCATCAGCACCACGCATTCCAGCGCCTCCTGCAGTACCGCCCGGTCCTGGTCGCACCCCGGCTCGAAACGCCCGATTTCGTTCAGCAGCTCCATGTTGGCGGCCACCGCGGTGTTGAAGGTGTAGCGCCGGCCGATGTCGTCGTCGACCTTGGCCAGCGTCGCGTGTACGCGCTGGCGCAGCTGCTTCTGTGCCCCGCTCAGCGCGGCCTTGTCCAGCGCCGGCGCGGCGCCGGCCGCGACGTGCGTATGCACCTGCTTCCACAGCCGCTTGAGGAAGCGCGCGGCGCCCTCCACCCCTGAATCCGCCCATTCCAGTGACTGGTCGGGCGGTGCCGCGAACATGGTGAACAGGCGGACGGTATCGGCGCCGTAGCGGTCGATCAGCCCCTGCGGGTCGACGGTGTTGCCCTTGGACTTGGACATCTTCGAACCGTCCTTCAGCACCATGCCCTGGGTGAGCAGGCGCGTGAACGGTTCGGCGGGCGCGAGCAGCCCCTCGTCGCGCATGAGCTTGTTGAAGAAACGCGCGTACAGCAGGTGCAGCACGGCATGCTCGATGCCGCCGATGTACTGGTCCACCGGCAGCCAGTAGTCGACGCGCCCGTCC
This sequence comes from Pseudomonadota bacterium, assembly GCA_041395565.1. NCBI lineage: Bacteria > Pseudomonadati > Pseudomonadota > Pseudomonadota bacterium. The sequence goes on from JAWLAI010000007.1 coordinate 333,242, forward strand.
AGCATCTGCCGCTCCTGGTCGGCACAGGCGTAGCGTGCGTAGTACCAGGACGACTCGAAGAAGGTGTCGAAGGTATCGGTCTCGCGCTCGGCCGGGCCGCCGCAGGCGGGACAGACGGTGTCGATGAAGTCATGCATCTTCTTCAACGGCGAGCCGGTCGCATCGACGGTCACGTCGGTCGGCAGCACGACCGGCAGGTCGGCCTCCGGCACCGGCTGTGCGCCGCATTTTTCGCAGTTGATGATCGGGATCGGACAGCCCCAGTAGCGCTGGCGCGACACACCCCAGTCACGCAGGCGGTAGTTCACCCGGCGCGCGCCCTTGCCCGCGGCGACCAGCCAGTTCGCGATCGACTCGCATGCCTGCGCGGAACTCAGCCCGCTGAAGCGTCCGGAATTCTGCAGGATGCCCTTATCGGTGAACGCGGCCCGGCTGAGATCGGCCGCCTGGTCGCGGTGCGCCGGGCAGATGACCTGGCGGATGGGCAGACCGTTCTGTTGCGCGAACTCGTAGTCGCGCTGGTCGTGCGCCGGCACTGCCATCACCGCGCCGTGGCCGTACTCCATCAGTACGAAGTTGGCGGCCCACACCGGCACGCGGTCGCCGGTGACCGGGTGGATGGCCCTGAACCCGGTGTCGACGCCCTTCTTTTCCAGGGTCGCCATGTCGGCCTCGGCCACACGGGTATTGCGGCATTCGTCGACGAAGGCCGCGAGCGCGGGGTTGCCGGCCGCCGCCTCCGCCGCGAGCGGGTGCTCCGGCGCCACCGCCACGTAGGTCACGCCCATCAGCGTGTCCGGACGCGTGGTGTAAATCGGCAGCGTTGCATCCCGGCCGTCGATGCCGAAGATCATCTCCACGCCTTCCGAGCGGCCGATCCAGTTGCGCTGCATGGTGACCACCTGCTCCGGCCAGCCGCTAAGCTGGTCGAGGTCGGCGAGCAGTTCGTCGGCGTAGTGCGTGATCTTCATGAACCACTGCGGGATCTCGCGGCGTTCCACCAGCGCGCCGGAGCGCCAGCCGCGGCCGTCGATCACCTGCTCGTTGGCCAGCACGGTCTGGTCGACCGGGTCCCAGTTGACGAGCGCGGTTTTCTTGTAGACCAGGTCCTTGCGGAACAGCCGCGTGAAGAACCACTGCTCCCAGCGGTAGTAGTCCGGGTCGCAGGTCGCCAGCTCGCGCTCCCAGTCATAGCCGAAACCGAGCAGCTTGAGCTGGTTGCGCATGTAATCGATGTTTTCATACGTCCATTGCGCCGGCGGCACCCCGTTCTGGATGGCGGCGTTCTCCGCCGGCAAGCCGAAGGCATCCCAGCCCATGGGCTGCAGGACGTTCTTGCCCTGCATGCGCTGGTAACGACTGATCACGTCGCCGATGGTGTAGTTGCGCACGTGGCCCATGTGCAGGCGCCCGCTCGGGTAGGGGAACATGGACAGGCAGAAATACTTTTCCCGCGCCGGATCCTCGACCGCCCGGAAAGTCCCATGCTGTTCCCAGAAGGCGCGGGCCTCGGCCTCGATCTGTTCGGGGTGGTAGGTTTCTTCCATGGGGCTGAATCGCTTGAAAATCGGAGCCCGAAGAATACCGTAGCAGCGACGCCCCCCACAACACGGCGGGCGGTTTTTCCTGCAGGCTGCGCGCGCTTTGGTACACTTGACGCATCGGCACACACGGGATACCGGCATGAAGGACGAACACACCACACGCGAGCGCTGGCACGCCGCCTACGACAAGATGATGGCACGGGTCAGGACGGCCCTCGAAGAGGCCGAGGAAAACACCCGGCCCAAGGTCAGCGCTTTCATCGACAAGGCCCGGGACACCGCGGTCGAACTCGAGGAGCTGACCCGCGACGAGGCCGAGCGGGTCGCCTACTACCTCAGGCGCGATCTCGAGGACGCCGGCCGGCACCTGGCCGAGACCGGCCACGAGCTGGGCGACTGGCTGCGCTTCGACGTGCACCAGATCGAGGACCGCCTGCTCGAGATTTTCGCCTCGGTCGCCGACCGCACGCGGCTCGAGATGCTGCAGTTCGAGCAGGAGGTCGACGAGGGCCTGGCCTGGCACGCGGGCGAGGTCACCGGACCCGGTTCGCTGACCTGCGATGCCTGCGGCGCCGTGACCCGCTTCAGCGCCACCGGCACGATCCCGCCCTGCGCGAACTGCGGGCACACGGTGTTTCACCGCCCGCCGCCGCAGGCGCCTGCGGATGATTGAACCGGTCCGGCGCAGCCGCGCCCTGGCACGGCTGTGCGCCCTGCTGCTGGTTTGCCTGGCAGTATGGGCGCGGGCGGACGGCGGCATCGAGCATGTCGTCATCATCTGGCTGAACGACACCGGCAACACCGCGCACCGTGCCCGCGTCCTGGAAGCCAGCCGGGTGCTTGCGGGCATCCCCGGCGTGACCGCCGTCAGGGGCGGCACGGTCGCAGCCAGTGCACGCCCCAGCGTCGACGACAGCTTCGACGTCGGCCTGGTCATCAGCCTGACGGATCGCGCCGCACTGGATGCCTACCTGGTGCACCCGCAGCACCTGCAGCTCGTAAACGAAACGCTGCGACCGCTGGTCAGGCGCATCCTGGTCTACGACCTGCACCGGTGAACACCGGGGCTGTCCACACCCGCCACGCGCCGAGACGCAGCGGCGAACGGCAACGATTTCACGCCACAGCGCACTGCGGGAATCATTTACCCGCCACTCGAACTTTGCCGGTAATGCATACAACCATCCGCAATGCAGCGGTGCTTGGACCGGGTCCTGTATTGCCTGGTACTGAGCAATCCTTGCGCCAGGACCAAGACACGGCGGCAGTAACGGGAAATTAGCCGGAGCGCTCCGCGTTCTCGGTGGCATCGGTATTGGGCTGAGCGCCTTTGCGTCTCGGCGCGAGACAAAGCCGTGCGCGGGAGTCCGCGCGGACGCCACCGCCTAGCGCGTGCGCCGCCCGGAGATGCCGGCACCCAGCAGCACGAGCACACACAGCGTCACGAGCGGCCAGTTGCCGAAACGCACGAACGGCGTCGTTCCCTGCATGGGCACCACGCTGCCGTGCACCACGGCCTGGCGAAACTGCGGGCTGCGCGCCACGACACGGCCCTGCGGGTCGATGATGGCCGAGATACCGGTATTCGTCGCGCGCAGCAGGGCACGTCCGGTCTCCAGCGCACGCACCCGCGCGATCTCCAGATGCTGGTGCGGCGCCAGCGAGTCGCCGAACCAGCCGTCGTTGCTGACGTTGACCAGCATGGCCGCCGCGGGCACGCTGGCGGCGATCAGCCGGCCGAATGCCACCTCGAAGCAGATCGAGGTACCCACCGGATAACCTGCGGCCTGGAGCAGCGGCTGGCCGGCCCGGCCCGGCGTGAAATCCGCATTCGGCACCGCCAGCGCATCGAGTGTATCCCCGATCAGCCAGCGCAGCGGCAGGTATTCCCCGAACGCGACCAGGTGCTGCTTGTAATACAGCGCCGGGACAGCCGCGAGCGCGAGGATCGCGTTGTAGTACTGCCAGGTATTCCGATCCAGCACCGGGATACCGGTCAGCAGCGCGGTGTGCAGCGGCGCCAGGCGCTCGGCCAGCGCCGGCAGGTAATCCTGCTCGACCTCGTGGTAGAACGCCGGGATCGCGGTCTCCGGCCATACCACCAGGTCGCTGGGCTCGGCCTCGAGGGTCAGCCTGGCGTACAGGACCAGCGTCGATTCCAGGTTCTCCGGCAGCCACTTCTGCTCCTGCGCCACGTTGCCCTGGATCAGGTTTACCGTGAGCGCCGCGCCACGCGGCTGGACCCACTCGACCCGCTGCAGCAGCCAGCCCCCGCCCCAGAGCGCGACCAGCAGCAGCGCCGGCAGCAGGCGCCGGCGCGTGGCCGGCAGCGCCACCAGCAGCCCGGCCGACAGCGCCGTCAGCGCGCCGGCGCCGTATTCGCCGAGCAAGGGCAGATAGCCGGCCAGCGGGCCGTCGACCTGACTGGCCCCGAGATTCAGCCAGGGGAAGCCGGTGAACAGCCAGCCACGCAGCCATTCCGCCAGCACCCAGCCGGCGGGCATGACACCGACCAGCACGCGCCAGCCCCGGCCCGGCAGGTACCGCCGCAACAGATAGCCGAGCAGTGCCGGGAACAGCGCCAGCACCAGGATGAACAGCGCCGCAACCAGCGCCGCGACCGGTGCGGCGACATGACCGTAGGTATGGACACTGACATACACCCAGGAGACGCCACAGCCAAAGTAGCCGATCCCGAACAGCGCGCCCTGGACACCGGCCACTGACGGGTCGGCGTTGCGCCAGCCGTGAAACAGGCCGGCCAGTGCCAGCACCGCGAGGGGGTACCAGCCGACGGGGGCGAAGGCGAGCACGGCGGCCGCCCCGCTGACGAGCGGCAGCAGGTAGCGGTGCAGGCGGGTCGGGAGCGCGCGGGCTGTCACGTTGCGGTGCGAAACGCTAGGACGGTACGCAAACACAGGGCAGCGGGGCTGTTGCCAGCCGGGGTGACGGCTGCCCGTGCCGCTCCCGGCCCGGGTGGGCGTCCTGGCACCCGCAGCTGGCGCAGGTCACAGATCGACGTCCTGTGCCTCCGGCTGGTTCTCGACTGCCCTGGGCAGCACGGTCAGCTGCAGCATGTGCACGCGCCGGTTGTCCGCGCGCAATACCTTGAACAGCAGGTTGTCGATAACGGTACGCTCGCCGCGCTTGGGCAGATGCCCGAGCTGGTGCACGACCAGCCCGCCGATGGTGTCGAATTCCTCGTCGGAGAATGTGGTGCCGAAATATTCGTTGAAGTCCTCGATCGGTGTCAGCGCCTTGATGGTGTAATGCACCTCGCTGTGGCGCCGGATGGTGTAGTCCTCCTCGACATCGTGCTCGTCCTCGATCTCGCCGACGATCTGTTCCAGCACGTCCTCGATGGTGACCATGCCGGCCACCCCGCCATACTCGTCGACCACGATTGCCATGTGATTACGGCTCGCGCGGAACTCTTTCAGCAGGACATTGAGGCGCTTGCTCTCCGGCACGAACACGGCCGGGCGCAGGATATCGCGCAGGTTCAGCCGGCCCTCGCCCCCGCCCGTATAGGGCAGCATATCCTTGGCCAGCAGCACGCCGACCACCTCGTCACGGGAGTCGCCGATGACCGGAAACCGCGAATGGCCCGATTCGGTGATGACGCGCAACAGCACGTCCGGGCTCGCATCACGCTCCAGGAACACCACCTGGGAACGCGGGATCATGATGTCGCGCACCTGCATCTCGCCCACCTGCAGCACCCCTTCCAGCATGGCGAGCGCGTCCATGTCGATCAGGTGACGGCGCTGCGCGGCACGCAGAAACTCGACGAGTTGTTCGAGAGTGGTGGGTTCCCGCAGGAACAGCTGCTGCAGTCCGGCCAGCCATCCAGGCGCGGCGGGACCGCTGGGAGGTCGATCTTTATTCATTATTTCAATTTGTTACAGAGTTTATTTGATCAGCGTCTCAGGTCTTGCCTGACCACGAGGGTGATCGGCAGCGCCACTATATCGGGATTGCCCGCCGCAATACAGCACCCGGGCGCATTTACCCGGCGGGCAGCACGTCCTGCCAGGGATCCGGGAAACCCAGTTGGCCGAGCAGCTCGCTCTCGCGCCCCTCCATGCGCGCCGCATCGGCCGGATCGTGGTGATCGTAGCCGAGCAGGTGGAGGACGCCATGCAGCACCAGATGCGCCCAGTGGGCGGCAGGCGCCCGACCCTGGGTCGCGGCCTCGGCAGCCGCCACCGGCGCACAGATGACGACATCGCCGATGAGGTCGGACGGTACGCCGGGAAAACCCTCGTACGGAAAGGACAACACATTGGTGGGTCCGTCCTTGCCGCGGTAACGCCGGTTGAGCGCCGTGATCTCCGCGGTATCGACGATACGTACCACCAGTTCGGCCGGCCGGTCGCGCTCCGCGAGCGCCAGCGTGGCCCAGCGCCGGATCTCGGTCGCGGCGGGTACGCCGGGCGCCTGCACCGCGTACTGGACAGCGATAGCGTGGGAGCGCGCCGACGGCATGGGGGTCAGTTCTTGCCCGACAGGCGTTCGTAATCCTCGTAGGCAGAAATGACGCGCTGCACCAGCGGATGCCGCACCACATCCTGCGAGGAGAAGAAGCTGAAGCTGATGCCCGGGCAGTCCTTGAGCACATCGATCACCTGGCGCAGCCCGGATTCGGTGTGCTTGGGCAGGTCGACCTGGGTGATGTCGCCGGTCACTACTGCGGTGGAACCGAAACCGATGCGCGTGAGGAACATCTTCATCTGCTCGACCGTGGTGTTCTGCCCCTCGTCGAGGATGATGAAGGCATCGTTGAGACTGCGGCCGCGCATGAAGGCCAGGGGCGCCACCTCGATCACGCCGCGTTCGATCAGCTTCGCGACCTTGTCGATGCCGAGCATCTCGTAGAGCGCGTCGTACAACGGCCGCAGGTAGGGATCGACCTTCTGGGTCATGTCGCCAGGCAGGAAACCGAGCCGTTCACCGGCTTCCACCGCCGGCCGCACCAGCACCAGCCGGCTGACCCTCTCCTGCTCGAGCGCCGCCACGGCGCAGGCCACCGCGAGGTAGGTCTTGCCGGTGCCGGCCGGCCCGATACCGAAATTGAGATCGTTGGCGAGGATGCTGCGCAGGTAGTGTTTCTGGTTGCGACTGCGCGGCGTGATGACACCGCCCGGCGTCTTGATCGCGATCGCGGCGCTGTCCGGCTCGGAGACTGCAGGCTGCGCCGCGTGCTCGGCACTCTCCTGCAGGTAGAGGTGGATCTTGCCCGGCGTGAGCGGCGCTTTCGCGGTTTCGTGATACAGGTTGGCGAGCACCTCGCCGGCGCGGCGCACGGCGCCCGCATCGCCGATGATGCGGAAGCGGTTGCCGCGGTTGTTTATTTCCACGCCCAGACGTTGCTCGAGCTGGCGCAGGTGGCTGTCGAACTGACCGCAGAGCGCGGCCAGGCGTTCGTTGTCGGCGGGTTCCAGGGTGAGATCGCTGGATTGGACGTCGGCGTTCAAGAGACCCTCAGGTTCGACATGGTATTACCCCCCTCATCGGCCGCTGTGACGAATTCTCCACGCAGGGAATTCGGCAGGGCCTCGGTGATGCGGATGGTAACGAACCGGCCGAGGCAGTCTGCCGGCGCCTTGAAGTTCACCACGCGGTTGTTTTCGGTGCGGCCGCTGAGCCAGGCGGGATCCTTGCGCGAGGGTTTTTCCACCAGCACGCGCTGCAGGCTACCGACCATGCCGGCGCTGATCGCCGCGGCCTGCGCGCCGATGCACTGCTGCAGCCGCGCCAGGCGCGCCTTCTTGACCGCGAGCGGCACGTCGTCGGGCAGCTCGGCCGCCGGGGTGCCGGGGCGTCGGCTGTAGATGAAACTGAACGAATGATCGAAACCGACCGCCTCGATGAGCGCCATGGTCTGTTCGAAATCCGCGTCCGTCTCTCCCGGGAAGCCGACGATGAAATCGGACGAGATGCTGATGTCCGCTCGCGCCGCGCGCAGGCGCCGGATGATGGCCCGGTATTCCAGCGCGGTGTGTTTGCGTTTCATCAGCGCCAGGATGCGGTCGGATCCGGACTGCACCGGCAGGTGCAGGTGGCCGACCAGCTGCGGGACCTCGGCATAGGCAGCGATCAGGCGGTCGCTCATCTCGAGCGGATGCGAGGTGGTGTAGCGGATCCGCCCGATGCCGTCGATGGCGGCAAGCCAGGAAATCAGCAGCGCCAGGTCGGCGCTCCCGCCGTCGTGCAGCGCGCCGCGGTAGGCGTTGACGTTCTGCCCGAGCAGCGTCACCTCGCGCACGCCCTGCGCGGCCAGCTCCGCCGCCTCGGCGATGACGTCGTCGAACGGCCGGCTGACCTCCTCGCCCCGGGTATACGGAACCACGCAGAAGCTGCAGTACTTGCTGCAGCCTTCCATGACGGAGACGAAGGCCGTCGGACCGTCGGCGCGCGGCGCCGGCAGCGCGTCGAATTTCTCGATCTCGGGGAAGCTGACATCGATGACCGGCCGCTGCGCACGGCGCGCGGTATCCAGCAGCGCCGGCAGGCGGTGCAGCGTCTGCGGTCCGAATACGATGTCGACATACGGGGCGCGCGCGCGGATCGCCTCCCCCTCCTGGCTGGCCACGCAGCCACCCACGCCGATCACCAGGTGCGGCCGCGCCGCCTTGAGCTCCTTCCAGCGCCCCAGCTCGGAGAAGACCTTTTCCTGCGCCTTTTCGCGAATGGAACAGGTGTTCATCAGCAGCACGTCCGCCGCTTCCGGGTCCTGAGTGAGCTCCAGGCGATGGGAGGCCGCCAGTACCTCCGCCATCTTCGCGGAGTCGTACTCGTTCATCTGGCAACCATGGGTCTTGATGTAGAGCTTGCCTGACATCCTGCCTGAAAAATAGTCGCTATCTAACTGGAATATATTGATTTATTAATGGGGATCATGCCGGACACCCCACGCGCACCTAACATTAACCGCAAGCGGGCCGGGAACGCAAAGAAAACCGCACGGATCCGCGGCCGGAAAGGAGTGGAGTCGGCCGATAAGCCGGGTTCTGTCGCGGACAGCCATTCATCTGGACACTGCGTCACCGCAGGTCTCGAGCAACCTACCCGGGAGCCGTACGGGCCGCACGCTCGCTCCCCTATTTGGTCTTGCTCCAGGTGGGGTTTACCCTGCCACGCCTGTTGCCAGGCGCGCGGTGCGCTCTTACCGCACCTTTTCACCCTTACCGGCGCCGCCCGTTCCAGGCGCAGCCGGCGGTATATTTTCTGTGGCACTTTCCATGGACTCGCGCCCTCCAGGTGTTACCTGGCACCTTGCCCTGTGGAGCCCGGACTTTCCTCCCCGCTGACGCGGAGCGACTGTCTGGCCGACTCCTGCCCCCGAGTATAGAGGTCGGCGGGCCGCCGCACTACCCGCACCATCCGGGGGCATCATTCCGCCCGGGCGCCGCGCACGCGCTGCAGGATGCGGTTGAGCAGGCGGTTCAAGACATTGTCGCGGCGCAGTCCGGGTATGAGACTGCGGTTTTCTCCCAGTTCCAGTTCGCGCCGCAGGTGCAGCAGGCCGCGATGGCCCGGTTCGAGTACCAGGCCGCGCCGCAGCGCCGCGCGGGCGCTCTCCCGCTGTCCCAGCCGGTACTCGGCCAGGGCGAGGTTGTAGAAGACCTCGGGGTCGCGGGTCTCGCCGAGCGCCGCCTTGCGGCACAGCTTGATGCCGTTGCGGTCCCCCAGGCAGACCCGGCACAGGCCGTGAAACGAGGTATAGCGGTTCTGGTAGGTATCATCGATGGCCGCGCTCGCGTCGGCGGCACGGAAAAACACCAGCGCGCCCTCGTAGTCGTCGCCGCGAAAACACTTCAGGCCATCGACGAAGTCGTGGTGCAGCCCGCTCCGTCCGGCCACCGTTCCTGGCTCGCGCATGTGCTCCATACATCCCCCAATGTATGTTCCCTGGCGTTGACCGCGTTCATAGCGCGGCCATGTGCCTTTTTTGCGAAGGTTAAACCGTTTACGCGAAAACGCAAGCTGGCCGCGGCCCGCGCTAGCGGAAACCGGACCAGCCGGTATAATCGCAGGCCGGATAACGCAGCCGCGCCTGGACGTGGCATTTCATGCTCATGTCAAAAGCGCACTCGCCAGAATTCGAGCAGACCGGGGACAAGGAACTGCGCAGCCGCGTACGGCTGTTCGGCAACCTGCTCGGCGAAGTCCTCAGGGAACATGCGGGCGAACACATCCTCGATGCGGTGGAATCCCTGCGCAAGGGCTACATCCGGCTGCGCCGCGAGGAGAATCCACGCCTGCGCGCACGACTGACCCGCGACATCAGCGACCTCGATCCGGACACGCTGACCGACGTCATTCGCGCGTTCAACCTGTATTTCAGCCTGGCAAACATCGCCGAGGAGGCCTTCCAGCACCGCCAGCGCCGCCGGCTCACCCGGCGCCACCACGGCCTGGACTGGATTGGCTCGTTCCAGCGCACCCTGCAGGATTTCCGTACCGACGGCATCGGCCCGGCACAGCTGCAGCAGCTGCTCGACCAGGCACTGTACCTGCCGGTGTTCACCGCACATCCGACCGAGGCGATCCGCCGCACCGTGATGGCCTCGCTGCGCCGCATCTTCGTTACCAGCGAAAAACTCGACGATCTGCGGCTCGGGCGCGAGGAGCGCGAGGCGGTCGCGCAGGTCCTCAAGCAGCAGATCCAGGTCCTGTGGAAGACCGACGAGGTGCGGCTGCACAAGCCCACCGTGGAGGACGAGATCCGCAACGGGCTGTACTTTTTCCGCGAGAGCCTGTTCGCGGCGATCCCCAAGACCTACCGTTACCTGGAACAGGCCGCACAGCAAGTCTACGGCGGCCACCCGGCCGGCAGCGTCGTGCGGATCCCCGGCGGACTGATCCGCTTCGGCTCCTGGATCGGCGGCGACCGCGACGGCAACCCGTTCGTCAAGCCTGCCACCACGGTATTGGCCCTGCGGCTGCACATGCGCGAGGCCATCGCGACCTATGTCGATCACGTGGTCGACCTGGGACAGCGCCTGACCCAGTCGGCGCACCTGTGCAGCTTCGCCGCACCGTTCCTGGACAGCCTGCAGCGGGACGAGGCGCGCTATCCCGAGGTCTGTGGCGACTTTCCCGAGGGTTATCGCCACGAACTCTACCGCCGCAAGCTGTGCCTCATCCGGCATCGCCTGCAGTTCAACCTGGTGGACATCGATGCCCGCATCGCGCACCCGGACACCGAGCACACCGCCAGTACGGCCGCCTACGGCAACGAACAGGAATTCCTCGACGATCTGCTGCTCATCCGCGACTCGCTGGTGGCCGACGGTGACGCGAACGTGGCCGATGCCGAACTCAAGGACCTGATCCGGCTGGTCGAGACCTTCGGCTTCTTCCTCATGCACCTGGACATTCGCCAGGAGTCGACACGTCATACCGAGGCAGTGACCGAACTGCTGGGAATGCTGCAGCCCGGGACGGACTATGCCGGAATGGACGAAACGCGGCGTCAGCAGCTGCTCTGCACTGCGCTGGCCGCCCCGCCTCCGTTGCTCGATCGCGCCGGCCTGTCGGAGCACACCCGCGAGACCCTGGAGGTGTTCGACGTCATGCGCCGCATGCAGGCCGAAATCAGTCCGCGCGCGTTCGGCAACTACGTCATCTCCATGACCCACACCGCCAGCCACGTGCTGGAAGTGATGTACCTGGCCGGATTGACCGGGCTGGCCGGCCGGCGCGAGGGCGCGTGGTTCGCCGAGATCCGCATCAGCCCGCTGTTCGAGACCATCGACGACCTCGAGCACACCGAACAGGTCTTGTCCGAGCTGCTCGGCAACGCGACCTACCGGGAGCTGCTCAATGCCTCCGGGCACTGCCAGGAGATCATGCTGGGCTATTCCGACTCCTGCAAGGACGGCGGCATCCTCGCCTCCAACTGGAGCCTGTACGAGGCGCAGAAAAAGATCATCGCCATCTGCGACCGCTACAGCCTGCAGGTGCGCCTGTTCCACGGCCGCGGCGGCACCGTCGGCCGCGGCGGCGGCCCGACCCACGAGGCGATCCTCTCGCAACCGCCCGGCACGGTGCACGGCCAGATCAAGTTCACCGAGCAGGGCGAGGTGCTGCGCTACAAGTACAGCAACGCGGAAACCGCGGTCTACGAGCTCTCCATGGGCATCACCGGCCTGCTCAAGGCCAGCCGCGTGCTGATCGGGCCGGCGCCCGCGGACCGGCGCGACTACATGGGCATCATGGATGAGCTCGCCCGCAGCGGCGAAGACGTCTACCGCGATCTGATCGACGCCACCCCCGGGTTGTTCGACTACTTCTACGAGGTGACGCCGGTGACCGAGATCGGGCTGCTCAACATCGGCTCGCGCCCCTCGCACCGCAAGCAGCAGGATCGCTCCAAGACCTCGATCCGCGCCATACCCTGGGTCTTCGGCTGGGCGCAGTCGCGCCATACCCTGCCCGCCTGGTACGGACTGGGCAGCGCGCTGGAGGCCTGGCGCAACAACGACCCGGCGCGACTGGCCCGGCTGCAGGGGATGTACCAGGACTGGCCGTTCTTCCGCGCCCTGCTCAGCAACATCCAGATGGCGCTGTTCAAGGGCGAGATGAACATCGCCCACGAATACACCCGGCTCGCCGGCGATCAGGACATGGCGCAACGCATCTTCGCCAAGATCAGGGCAGAGTACGCCAAGACCATCCTGCAGGTGCTCCAGGTCAGCGGCGCCCATCACCTGCTCGAGGAAAACCCGTCGCTCGGGCTGTCGCTGTTCCGCCGCAACCCCTACCTCGACCCGCTCAACAACATCCAGGTCACCCTGCTGGCGCGCTACCGGGACGCCGGGCAGGACGAAGTGCAGCGCGAGCGCTGGCTGAAGCCCCTGCTGCGCTCGATCAACGCCATCGCCAGCGGTATGCGCAATACCGGCTGATAGCGCGCGGCGCGTCTCACACCGCCCGCCGCGATTGGGTTATAGTAGCCGGCACACAATCAGCCTCCGGAACCGCCATCGCATGGACAAACGCCTTGCTCTGGTCGTAGACGACTCCAAGACCGCGCGCGAAACCCTCAAGCGCATGCTGGACAAGCAAAACCTCGCCGTCGACACCCTGGAATCGGCCCAGGCCGCGCTGGACTACCTGAAAGACCGTACGCCTGACGTCATCTTCATGGACCACATGATGCCGGGCATGGACGGCTTTCAGGCCGTGGAGGCGATCAAGGGCAACCCGGACACCGCCACCATCCCGATCATGATGTACACCTCCAAGGAGGGCGACCTGTACGTCAGCCAGGCACGCGCCCTCGGCGCCATCGGCATCCTGCCCAAGCAGGTCGAACCGGCGGAGCTGTACGAGGTGCTGAACAAGCTCGGACTCGTGAAGGAGCGCCGCCGCCGCCCGCCCGAAGGCAACCGCGCCGTGCTGATGGACGACGCCCCGGAATTCGCGCTGTCGGCCGCGCGCGAGGAGATCAAGGAAATCGCGGACCAGGCCGCCCATGCCGTCAGCGGCACACAGCCCACCCACAGCCACCTCGGCGAATTGCTGGAAGCCTATCACCACGAGATGGTCGAACAGGTCCAGGCCCTGCGCACGACACTCGACGCCCAGCATACGCGCGCTGCCGGCCCGCGCGCGCAGCTGCTGGTACCGCTGGTGGTGCTGCTGATGCTGATCCCGCTCCTGTGGATCTATCATGACAGCAGTTCCGCCCGCGCCGAACTCGGCAACGCCAACCGCCGTATCAACGAGCTGCTGGCGGCACAGCAGGATTCCGCCAGCAGCGAACACAACGAGAGCGCCACCCTGCGGCGCGAACTGACCCAGCGCGAGGACGTGGCGCGCCGGCAGGCGCGGACCCTGTACGACAGCATCGCCTGGGCTATCAACCAGGGCGGCGCCTACGACGTCGGCGAGGAAACCTTCGGCGACCGGCGCCTGTCCCAGATACAGGAACTGGTGACCCGCCTCAAGGCACTCGGCTTCCACGGCACGGTGCAGCTGGCATCCCATCTCGGCCAGTTCTGCCTGAGCGGCAACGAGGTGGACGGTTACGTTCCGGCGCCGGACGCCACACCGGTTACCGAGTGCACCCTGATCGGCCATCCGCTGCAGCAGTTGCCGGCACCGGGCGAGCAGCAGTCGATCGCCTTCGCCAATTTTCTCGCCACGTCACCGCTCGTGAACAGCGGCGACATCCGCCTGGAAATCGAATCCTTCCAGTTCGAGCAACCGCGCATCCCCTACCCGCCGCAAAGCGACACCGTCACGGCCGCCGAGTGGAACCGCATCGCGGCGACCAACAACCGCGTCGACGTGAAACTGATACCGGATTCGGATTAGAGCCTATCTGACAATTCCCCGCGGCCGCGCCGACGCCGCGCAGGCCGAATGACCGGAACGTCTCAAGCCCGCGCCGGCGGGACGTGCCCTGCCGGTGGCAAGCGACCGGCACGCGGGCCCCTGCCTGCACACCGGGCCCGCCACCCGTGCCACCCACGCGCGACCTGCGGAACTGGCCCGGGTTCACACAGCAGCGTGCCCCTGCTGCAGGCAACAGGGGCACGCCCGGGTCCGCCAGCGGCTTACCGCCAGCCGAGGGTACGGCGCCGCAGCAGCCGGTAGCCGGCGGCAGCAGCCAGGAACAGCAGGAACATCGGGTCGTAGCCGCGGCCCGCTGCTGCCACGCAGCCGCCACCGCCGCCGCCGCCACCACCCCCGACCGCAGGCGCTTCCACCGCACCGATGTCGCAGGCGGTCACGCGGTCACCGTTGCCGTCGGTGCGGCGCGGGAATCCTGTGCCGCGCTGGTCGACATCGCCGTACAGCCCGACCAGGGTCAGGCAGACCGCATCGTCGCCCGCGTCGATGACCGGGCTGCCGCTGCCGATGGCGTGCGTCTCGGTCAGGCCGCCGTTGTCCTGCAGGACGCCCAGCAGGGCATCGGCATTGATCTGGTCCTGCAGGGTCGCGACGTCCAGGTCGCAGGTATCACCGTCCTCGAGATTGGAACCGGCCGATACCATGATGCCGGCCGCACACGCGCCACCGCCGCTGCAGCCGCAGTTGACCAGTTCCGGCAACGCCGGCGGCAGCGGCACCTTGCGGTTGTTCTGCAGCACCGTGTTGACGATATTGAAGACGCCCGGACCGAAGGCATTCAGACCGGCGCCGCCCCCGGGGGCATCGGTGGTGGCGACGTTATCCATGACGGTGACGTTACGCAGGTTTACCGTGCCATTGGTGGTGATGCCGCCACCGACATCGGTGGCGCTGTTGCCGCTCACCGTGCTGTTGTCCATGTCGATGGTGATACCCGCGCGCCCCGCGATCGCCCCGCCGCCGATGGCGCTGTTGCCGTTGATGGCGCTGCCGGCGATCGTGGTGGTGTGCGAGCCGGTGTCGAACAGGCCGCCGCCATTCTCCGCCGTATTGGGCTGGGTCAGCTCGGCAGGCGCCGCGGCATCGAACAGTTTGCCGACGGTGGTGTCGGTCATCGACATCACGGCATCGTTGTAGATGCCGCCGCCGTTGGCGTTACTGGTATTGCCGCTGACGATGGAGGTGGCGATGGTCGACGGCACGGCGCTGTAGACGCCACCGCCGTCGGCGCCGCTCCAGCTGCCGACGACGGCCACCCGGTTGAGCGTCACGTTATCGATGGTGAAGCCCGCCTCCTCGCCCGGCTTGCCGCCCGGGAACGGACCGCCCTGGCCGCCGCCACCAACCGGCGCGCCACCCGCGCCGTGCGTGGTCTCCTCGTACAGCACGACCGCGTAGCCGGCACCGAGGGCGATGGCACCGCCCATGCGGCGGAACTGCCAGATGGCGATACTGCCCGCGGTACTGTTCACCACCTCGATATCATAGGCATTGGTGTCGTTGACCGGATCGAGGTCGCCGGTGCCGGACGCGGCGGTCGGAATCAGACCCACCTCGCCGTTGCGCACCGCGAGATCCTGGATGACGACACTGGCGATATTGGCGCTCGCCCCGGCCGCGATCTGCACGTGGAAGATCCGGTCGCCGGTCAGCGGATCGCTGTCCGGCACGGCGGCGGCCCATTCGATCAGGGTCTGGTCGGTGCCGGCACCGGTGATGGTCACGT